>JBEBVF010000001.1:0-95869 GCA_040392885.1 Paracoccus sp. (in: a-proteobacteria)
AGTCCGAGGTGTATTTCGTCAACACCACCCGGTTCAACGACCTGAAATGGGGCACTCGCAACCCGATCATCGCCCGCGACCCGGAATTCGGCCCGGTGCGCATCCGCGCCTTCGGCACCTATTCGATGCGCGTCACCGACCCGGCCAAGTTCATGACCGAGATCGTCGGCACCGATGGCGAATTCACCACCGCCGAGGTCTCCGACCACCTGCGCAACGTCATCGTGCAGGAAGTGTCGCGGGTGCTGGCGGGCTCGGGCATCCCGGTGCTGGACATGGCGGCCAACACCGCCGATCTGGGCAAGATCATCGCCACCGCCACCGCGCCGACCATCGCGGAATACGGGCTGACCCTGCCGGAATTCTATGTCGAGAACATCTCGCTGCCCGACGAGGTCGAGAAGATGCTCGACAAGCGCACCTCGATGGGCATCGTCGGCGATCTCAGCCGCTTCCAGCAATATGCCTTGGGCGAGGCGGTGATGCGCAGCGCCGATGCGCCCGGCGGCGGGGGCATGGCCGCCGGCATGGGCGCCGGGCTCGGGGCCGCCATGGGCGCCTCGATGATGCAGCAGGGCCCCTGGGGCGCGGCGCCCGCCGCCGCCTCGGCAGCGGCCCCGGCCGCCCCGCCGCTGCTGCCCTCCGCCGCCGCGGTCTGGCATGTTGCCATCGGCGACAAGCCGGAAGGTCCCTTCACCTTGGCGCAGCTGGGCGATCTGGTGCGCGACGGCCGGATGACCCGCGCCTGCCTGGTCTGGACGCAGGGACAGGAGAACTGGGTGCAGGCCGAGACCGTGCCCGCGCTGGCCAGTCTGTTCCCGCCCGCGCCGCCGCCGCTCCCGCCGCGGGACTGACGGCTGCGGCTTTCCGAGATCATGGCCCAGACCGAATACCGCTATCCCTGCGAAAGCTGCGGCGCCAGCCTGCGCTTTTCCCCCGGCGAGGCCGAGCTGGTCTGCCCCTATTGCGGGCACCGCCAGCAGATCGGCGCCGCCACCGCCGGCCTGCCGGAAACCGAGGCCGCGGTCGAGGACGGGCCGAACGGCATTCCCCGCGTCGTCCCGGCACCGCGCAAGGGCGGCGCGCTGCAATGGGACAGCGGTCACAAATCCCCCGGCCTGCGCGAGATCCCGCTGGAGGAGGGGCTGGCGCTGGACCGGGCGCCGGCCGAACTGACCGAGACCATCCGCACCCTGTCCTGCCCGAATTGCGGCGCGAAATTCAATGCCGATGCCGGGCATCAGGCCAGCCTGTGCCCGTTCTGCGCCACGCCGGTGGTCACCGATACCGGCGCCGAGCGGCTGATCAAGCCGCAGGGCGTGCTGCCCTTCGCCATCACCGAGGCCGAGGCCCGCGCCGCGCTGGAGAAATGGTTCAAGGGCCTGTGGTTCGCGCCCAACGGGCTGGCGCAATATGCGCGGCGCGGGCGGCGGATGGCCGGGGTCTATTCACCCTTCTGGACCTTCGACGCCGATACCCATACCCGCTATGACGGCGCGCGCGGCGATTACTATTACGAGACCGTCTGGGTGACGCGGCAGGTCAATGGCCGTAGCCAGCAGGTCGCCGAACAGCGCCGCCGCATCCGCTGGACCCCGGTTTCCGGCCGGGTGGCGCGCAGCTTTGACGATGTGCTGGTGCTGGCCTCGACGGCGCTGCCCCGCAGCATCACCGATGCGCTGGCGCCCTGGGACCTGTCGGCGCTGCGCGATTTCCGCCCCGATTACCTGGCCGGCTTCGATGCCGAGGGCTATACCGTCCATCTCGCCGCCGGTCTCGACATCGCCCATGACGAGATGGCGGGGGTGATCCTCGGCGATGTGCGCCGGGCCATCGGCGGCGACGTGCAGCGCATCGGCGGCATCGAGACCGTGCATGACGACGAGACCTTCAAGCACATCCTGCTGCCGGTCTGGACCGCGGCCTACAAATACAACGGCAAGAGCTATCGTTTCGTGGTCAACGGCCAGTCGGGCCGGGTGCAGGGCGAGCGGCCCTGGTCGGTCTGGAAGCTGGCGCTGCTGATCCTCGCCATCCTCGCCGCGCTGGCGGTGGTGATGGCGGTGCAGGAGGGCGGCGGCGGCCTCGATTTCGGCGCCCTCACCCCGCCCGCCGCGACGCAGCTGGCGGCGGCAGCAGCGACCGGACCGCCGCCGGGCTGAACGGCGGGGCCGGGCGGACAGGAAAAAGGCCGGCTGCACAGGCAGCCGGCCTTATCCTCATCTTTCCCGGCAGTGGCCGGGGCTTACGCCCCCTGCCGCGCCTTGGGCTGGCGCGAGGGGCGCCGGGGCGGGCGCTTGCGCGCCGGGGCCTCGTGGCCGCCGGAACGGGCCGCCTGCGGCTTTTGCCCCGCGCGGCCGCCGCGGGTCTTCTTGATCGCCTCCGGCTCGGGCGGAACCTCGCCGCCGATCACCGGGATGCGGTTGCCCAGCGCCTTCTCGACGGCACGCAGCTCCCCCACCTCGCCGGGGGCGCAGAAGGCGATGGCGCGGCCGTCGCGACCGGCCCGCGCGGTGCGGCCGATGCGGTGGACATAGTTCTCCGGCACGTTCGGCAGGTCATAGTTGTAGACATGCGCAACCTGCGGAATGTCCAGGCCCCGCGCGGCCACATCGGTCGCCACCAGCACCTTGGTGGCGCCGGCGCGGAAGCCGGCCAGTGCGCGCTCGCGCTGGCCCTGGCTCTTGTTGCCATGGATGGCCGCCACCGAGAAACCCCATTTCTCCAGCAGCTTGGCCAGCTTTTCGCTGCCGTATTTGGTGCGGCCGAAGACGATGGCATGCTCGTCCAGATGGCCGGAGATGTAATCGGCCAGCAGCTTGGCCTTGTCGCCCTGATTGACGAAATGCACGCCCTGGTCGATCTTTTCGGCGGCACGGCCAGGCGGATTGACGGCAACGCGCAGCGGTTCGGTCAGGTAGGTCTCGGCCAACTCTTCCATCAGCTTCGGCATGGTGGCCGAGAACATCAGCGTCTGGCGCTGTTCCGGCAGCATGCGGGCGATGCGGCGCAGCGCATGGATGAAGCCGATGTCGAGCATCTGGTCGGCCTCGTCCAGCACCAGATAGCGCGCATCCGACAGGCTGACGGCGCCGCGCTCCAGCAGGTCGATCAGCCGGCCCGGCGTGGCGATCAGCACATCGGTGCCGCGCGCCAGCGCCTCGGCCTGCCGGTTCAGCGAGGCGCCGCCGACCACGCGCTGATGGCGGATCGGGGTGCCCTCGGCATAGGCCTCGATATTGGTGGCGATCTGGGTGGCCAGTTCGCGGGTCGGCGCCAGGATCAGCGCCCGGCAATGGCCGGCGCGAGGACGCGTGCCATCGGCCAGCAGCCGGGTCAGCATGGGCAGGCCGAAGGCCGCGGTCTTGCCGGTGCCGGTCTGCGCCAGCCCCATCAGGTCGCGGCCCTTCAGGATGGCGGGAATCGCGTCGCGCTGGATCGGGGTGGGCTCGGTCAGGCCCATGGCGGTGATATTGGCGTTCACCTGCGGGTCGATGCCCATCTCGGCAAAGGGGCCGGTGGTCAGCGGTTCGCGCGCGGGGGCGCGGCGGGCGGTGGTCTGGCGCGCCTCGCGATGGGTCGGCGCGGCGGGGGCTGCGGCATGGCTGCGCGCAGGACGGCGCCGGGGCTTGCCCTGCGGGCGTTGGGTGTCGGTCATCATGGTCTCCGATGGATGGCGCCGGAAACACGGGCGATGCCGGTCACGACGCATGCCGCGCAATATGGCGCGTGCGATGGATTGGCAGATGGTTGCTGATGGGCGCGAAGTCAAGCCCGTGTCGCGGCGTCACGCCGGCGGTCGGCGCTGTCGAGCATGATCGTCACCGGCCCCTCGTTGACCAGCGCCACCCGCATCTCGGCGCCGAAGCGGCCGGTTTCGACCGGAATACCGTGGCCGCGCAGGGCGGTGCAGAAGGCATCGACCAGCCGGCGCCCGTCCTCGGGCGCGGCGGCATGCGAGAAGCCGGGGCGGTTGCCGCTGCGCAGGTCGGCGGCCAGCGTGAACTGGCTGATCGCCAGCACCGCGCCGCCGGTATCGAGAAGCGAGCGGTTCATCTTGCCGGCCGCGTCATGGAACACCCGCAGCTTTGCGATGCGGGCGGCCATGCGGGCGGGCTCGTCCTCGCCGTCGCCCTGCACCGCGCAGACCAGCGCCAGCAGGCCGGGGCCGATCCGGCCGATGACCTCGCCCTCGACGGCGACGCTGGCCTCGGAGACGCGCTGGACCAGGACTTTCATGGTTGCACCTCATGCGCCCAAGGCGGGTTGCAGCCGGGGCGGGACAGGGACAGGGCGGCGATGCGGATGCCGTGGTCCAGCGCGGCTTCGATGGCGGCATTCGGAGCGTCTGCAAGGGCTTGCGGGGTCAGCAGGTCTTGCGCGGCGAGGCTGGCGAGGAAGCCGGCATCGAAGCAGTCGCCGGCGCCGATGCTGTCCGCCACCGCAACCCGCGGCGCCGGGCGGTGCAGGGTGGCACGGGGCCGGAAGGCCGTGGCGCCGCCGGCGCCCTCGGTCAGCAGCACCAGGGCCGGTCCCTGCGCCAGCAGTCCGGCCGCCACCGTGCCGGGCGCAGAGCCGGGCCAGAGGGCGCGGATGTCCTCGACCGACAGCTTGACCACCGTCGCCTGCGCGGCCAGCGCCAGGATACGGGCGCGATGGGCGGGCAGGTCGGGGATCATCGCCGGGCGGATATTCGGGTCCAGCATCACCAGCCGACCGCGCGCCCGCCCGACCAGCGCCGCAATCGCCCGTGCCGGGCCATCGGGGATCAGGCTGATGCCGCCGATGAACAGCGCCCGCAGATGATCCGGCAGGGCCGGCAGCGCCTCCGCCGTCAGGTCGCGGCTTGCCGTGCCCTCGTCATAGAAGCTGTAACGGGCCTCGCCATCGCGAAGGGTCACAAAGGCCAGCGGCGTCGGGCGCGGGCTGTCGGGGGCCAGCGTCAGGTCCACCCCCGCCTCGGCCAGCGGCGCGCGCAGCATGGCCCCGAACGGGTCGCGCGACAGCGGCCACAGAAAGCCGGTCGCCACCCCCAGCCGGCCCAGCGCCAGCGCGGTATTATAGACCGCGCCGCCGGGCGAGGGCCGAAAGCCATCGCCCGCGGGCAGCATGTCGATCAGCGCCTCGCCGCAGCACAGGATCACTGCGCCGACAGCCCCGCCAGTTGCGCCAGCGCCGCATCCAGTCGGGCCAGGTCCTCGTCCAGCGCCGCCAGCTTGTCGCGGGTCTCCCCGATCACCTCCGGGTCGGCATTGGCGGTGAATTTGGGGTTTTCCAGCCGCTTGCGCAGGCCGGTGGCATCCTTTTCCGTCTTCTCGCGGGTCTTGGACAGCCGCGCGGTTTCCGCCGCCACGTCGATCAGCGCACCGATGGGCAGGGCAAAGGAGGCCCCGGCCGCCGTCACCGCGATCATGCCCGGCCCCATCTGCCCGTCGCGGGCAGGGTTGGTGCGGGCCAGCCGCTCGATCACCGCGCCATTGGCAGCCAGCGCCGCGCGCATTGCGGCATCGGCCTCGGTCACGATCAGGTCCAGCCGCGCCCCCGCCGGCACCCCCATCTGCGCGCGGGCCGAGCGCACGCCCTCGATCAGCGCGATGACGCGGGAAATCTCGCGGTCGGCCTCCGGGTCGATCCAGTCCGGCGCCGGCTGCGGCCAGTCCGAGACCGCCAGCATCTGCGCCCGGTTGCCGGTCAGCGCCCAGATCTCCTCGGTGATGAAGGGCATGATCGGGTGCAGCAGCGCCACCGTCTGCTCGATCACGAAGCGCATGGTGGCGCGGGTTTCCTCCGCATATTCCCCGTCGAACAAGGGCTTGGCGAATTCCACATACCAGTCGCAGAGCCGCCCCCAGGTAAAGGCGTAAAGCCCCTGCGCGGCCTCGTTGAAACGGAAACCGGCCAGCGATTCGTCCAGCGCCGTGGTGGCGCGGGCCAGTTCGCCGATGATCCAGCGGTTGACGACATGGCGCGGCGCCGGGCGCGGCGCGTCGATGGCGGAAAACACCCCGTTCATCTCGGCAAAGCGCACCGCGTTCCACAGCTTGGTGCCGAAATTGCGCCCCTCCTCGACCGATTTCGGGCCGATGCGCGGGTCGCGCCCCATCGCCGCCATGCTGGTCAGGGTAAAGCGCAGCGCATCGGCGCCGTATTCGTCGATCAGCACCAGCGGGTCGATGACATTGCCCTTGGACTTGGACATCTTGGCGCCCTTTTCGTCCCGGACCAGGCCGTGGACGTAAACGGTGCGGAAGGGCACGTCGCCGACCAGCGCCAGTTGCATCATCATCATCCGGGCCACCCAGAAGAAGATGATATCGAAGCCGGTGATCAGCACCGAGGTCGGGAAATATTTCTGCAGTTCCGGGGTATCATCCGGCCAGCCCAGCGTGCCGACCGGCCACAGGCCCGAGCTGAACCAGGTATCCAGCACATCGGGATCGCGCCAGACCGGATAGACCAGCAGGGTCGGGTCCTGCGTCAGGTTGTATTCGGCCAGCGCGGCGGCGAAACGGTCCACGGCCTCGTCGCGATCGGCCACCTCGACGACGCGGGCGACCTCCAGCGGCACCGGCAGGCCGGCGATGTCGTCGCGGAACTGTGCCGCCACGGCGTCGAAATCCATGCCGGCATGGTGGCGCGCTCCGCGATGCACCAGCCCGTCCAGCAGCACCCGGAAGATCTCCACCTCGTCCAGCGCGCCGTCACCCTCGTCATCGGCAAAGCCCTCGACGGAGAGGTCGAGGCCATACCAGACCGGAATCCGGTGTCCCCACCACAGTTGCCGGCTGATCGTCCAGGGCTCGATATTCTCCAGCCAGTGGAAATACACCTTCTCATGCGCCTCGGGCAGGATGCGGGTGCGCCCGTCGCGCACCGCATCCAGCGCCGGGCCGACGATGCGCGCGGTATCCACGAACCACTGGTCGGTCAGCATCGGCTCGATCACCACGCCGGAACGGTCGCCGAAGGGCTGCATGATCGGCTTGGCCTCGACCAGCGCAAAGCCCTCCTCATCCGTCACCGCCAGTCCCTCGTCGGTGATGGCCTCGACCACGCGGCGGCGGGCCTCGAAACGATCGAGGCCGCGCAGGTCCTCCGGCACCAGATTGATGTCGGAGACGTCGCCGACATCCTCGCCGCGGGCGGCCCGGGTGGCGATTTCGGCGCTGTCGGCATAGGACAGCCCGTCCTGCCGCATCCGCCCGCGCCCGTCCATCAGCGCATAGAGCGGGATGTTGTTGCGCATGGCGACGCCATAGTCGTTGAAATCATGCGCGCCGGTGATCTTGACCGCGCCCGAGCCGAAATCCGGGTCCGGGTAATCGTCGGTGATGATCGGGATCAGGCGGCGATGCTGCTTCGGTCCCACCGGGATCTCGCACAGCTTGCCGACGATGGGGGCATAGCGGGGATCGTCCGGGTGCACGGCCACGGCGCCGTCGCCCAGCATGGTCTCCGGCCGGGTGGTGGCGATGGAGATGTAGTCGCGGGTCTCGCGCAGGGTGATGTTGCCGTCAGCGTCGCGCTCGACATATTCATAGGTCTCGCCGCCGGCCAGCGGATACTTGAAATGCCACATATGGCCGGCGATCTCGCGGTTCTCGACCTCCAGGTCGCTGATCGCGGTCTCGAAATGCGGGTCCCAGTTCACCAGCCGCTTGCCGCGATAGATGATGCCCTGGTCATAGAGCTGCACGAAGACCCGCAGCACCGCGTCATGGAAGCCCTCGTCCATGGTGAAGCGGTTCCGGGACCAGTCGCAGGAGGCGCCCAGCCGCTTGAGCTGGCCGATGATGGTGCCGCCGGACTGCTCCTTCCATTCCCAGACCTTCTCCAGGAACTTCTCGCGGCCGAGCTGCTGGCGGGTCTGGTTGGTGCCGGATTTCGCCAGCTCGCGTTCCACCACCATCTGGGTGGCGATGCCGGCATGGTCCTGCCCCGGCTGCCACAGCGTGTCGAAGCCGCGCATCCGGTGCCAGCGCACCAGGATGTCCTGAAGCGTATTGTTCAGCGCATGGCCGATATGCAGGCTGCCGGTCACGTTCGGCGGCGGGATCACCACGGAAAAGCTCTCGGCCCCCGGCCTGGCATGGGCGCCGGCGGCAAAGGCCCCGGCCCGTTCCCATTCCGCCGCGATCCGCGCCTCGGCGGAATGGGCGTCAAAAATCTTGTCGATCGCCATGTGAACGCCCCTCTGAAACTGTCAAAGGGGATAGCGAAAGGGCACCGAAAGGCCAAGGGGGCGCAGGCGGCGAAACGCCGGCGGGCCGTGGCGGAAAGGACACGGCGACCGGCGATTTTCGCGGCGCGGTCACATTCGCGGCGCCGGCTGAAAATGGCCCTTTTCATTGCCGCGGTTGAACCGTATCGCGCGGCTTTCCGTTCTCCCCCCGACTCCTCCCATTTGCAGGAAGGCAGCGCGATGCAGCACAGCAATCCCCTTTGGCAGAACCCGGCCGAAATCGTCCGCCGCCTGCAACCGGAGAACCCGGTGATGGTGTTCGCCCCCTCGATCCTGACCGCGACCGCCCGGCGGTTCCTGGCCGGCTTTCCGGGGCTGGTGACCTATGCGGTCAAATCGAACCCCTCCGAGGTGGTGATCCAGACCCTGGTGCAGGCCGGCATCCGCGGCTTCGACGTGGCCAGCCCGGACGAGATCGACCTGATCACCCGCCTCGCCCCCGGCGCGGCGCGGCACTATCACAACCCGGTGCGCGCCCGCGCCGAGATCGCCCACGCCGTCGCCGCCGGGGTCAAGGCCTGGTCGGTGGACAGCCAGTCGGAGCTGGACAAGCTGTTCGCCCAGGTGCCGGCGGCCGCGGATTGCGAGATCTCGCCGCGCTTCAAGCTGCCGGTGGCCGGCGCGGCCTATGATTTCGGTGCCAAGTTCGGCGCCGCGCCGGACGAGGCCGCCGCCCTGCTCAAGGCGGTGGCGGATCGCGGCTACCGGCCCTCGCTGACCTTCCATCCCGGCACGCAATGCACCGACCCGGCCGCCTGGGAGACCTATATCCGCACCGCGCGCGAGATCGCCGACCTGGCCGGCGTCCGCCCGGCGCGGCTGAATGTCGGCGGCGGCTTCCCCTCCTATCGCGTCACCGGGATCGAGCCGGATCTGGACGCGATCTTCGCCCTGATCGGGGCAACGGCGGCCGAGGCCTTCGACGGCAACCCGCCGGAGCTGGTCTGCGAGCCGGGCCGCGGCCTCTGCGCCGATGCCTTCGCGCTGATCACCCGGGTCAAGGCGCTGCGCGACGGCAAGACCGTGTTCCTCAACGACGGCGTCTATGGCGGCCTGTCCGAGCTGCCGCTGATCGGCAATCTCGGCCGGATCGCGGTGCTGGCCCCCGATGGCAACGCCCGCCTGGGCGAGGTGGAGAGCCGCACCGTGTTCGGCCCGACCTGCGATTCGGTGGACCGGCTGCCGGGCGACCTGGCGCTGCCCGGCGACATGGAGGAGGGCGATTTCATCGTCTTCCAGGGCGCCGGCGCCTATTCGGTGGCGACGGCGACACGGTTCAACGGCTTCGGCAACCTGGCGGTGCTGACGGCGGCGGCGCTGGAATAGTCAGGCGACGCGGGCCTGCGCGGTGGCGGGGGTGATCCCCAGCGCCGCGCAGACGCCGGCGGTCAGGCCGGGCTTGTTCAGCGTATAGAAATGCAGCCGGTCGACGCCGCCGGCGATCAGCCGCCGGCACAGCTCGACGCACAATTCCTGCGCCAGGTCCGGCGCGCGCCCCTCGGCCTCCGCGGCCGCGAAACGCGCGTCCCAGCCCGCGGGCACATGGGCGCCGCAACGCTCGGCAAAGCGGCGGGCGCCTTTCCAGGATTCGATCGGCAGGATGCCGGGGATGATCGGCGCCGCGATCCCCGCCCGGTCGCAGGCGTCGCGAAAGCGGAAGAAGGCGTCCACGTCGAAGAAGAACTGGGTGATCGCCGAGGAGGCGCCGGCATCCACCTTGCGCTTGAGGAAGGCCACATCGGCGGCGGTATCGGGCGAATCGGGATGCGGCTCCGGATAGGCGCCGCAGCGGATGGTAAAGCCGCCGCGCCGGGCGATGGCCTCGATCAGCTCGATCGAGCTGGCGAAGCCCTCCGGATGCGGGGTGAAGCGGGCGGCACCGCCGACCGGGTCGCCGCGCAGGGCGACGATCTGGTTCACGCCGGCCTCGGCATAGGCGTCGACGATGGCCATGGTCTCGGCCCGGCTGGCATCGACGCAGGTCAGATGCGCCGCCACCGGTACCCCGTAACGCGCGCCGAGCGTGGTCACCGCCTCATGGGTCAGGGCGCGGGTGGTGCCGCCGGCGCCATAGGTCACCGACACGAAATCCGGCCGCAGCGGCGCCAGCACCGCCAGCGCATCGCCCAGCCGCAGCGCGCCGGCGAGGTCGCGGGGCGGGAAGAACTCGAAACTGATCGCGGGCGCGGACATGGCGAATCTCCTGGGTCGGACCGGGCTTGTCGCACAGGCCGCGCCGTGAGACAAACTCATGTTGTTCACCATCACCATGAGGCGGCCTCATGCATATCGAGTTGCGCCACCTGCGCACGCTGCGGGCGATCCATGCCGAGGGCGGGCTGGGCCGGGCGGCGGCGGCGCTGCATCTGACGCAATCGGCGCTGTCGCACCAGATCAAGGCCATGGAGGCGCAGGCCGGGGTCGAGCTATTCGTGCGCCGCACCAAGCCGATGCGGCTGACCGCCGCCGGGCTGCGACTGCTGCGGGTGGCCGAGGCGGTGCTGCCGGTGATCGACGCCGCCGAGGCCGAGTTCCGGGCGCTGGAGCGGGGCAGCGCCGGGCGGCTGCATGCGGCGCTGGAATGCCATGCCTGCCTCGACTGGCTGCTGCCGGTGATGGACCGGTTCCGCCGGCAATGGCCCGAGGTGGACCTCGACATCCGCACCTCGCTGAACCTGCAGGCGCTGCCGGCGCTGGGGCAGGAGGTGGTGGATCTGGTCATCACCTCCGATCCGCGCCCGGTCGAGGGGGTCACCTATCAGCCACTGTTCGATTATGCGCCGATGCTGGTGGTGCCGGCCGGGCACCCGCTGGCGGGGCGTCCCTGGGCCGAGCCGGCCGATCTGGCGGCGGAAACCCTGCTGACCTATCCGGTCGAGCGCGAGCGCCTGGATGCCTTCACCCTGTTTCTGGACCCGGCCGGGATCGAGCCGGCCCAGACCCGCGCCGTCGAGCAGACCGACATGATCCTGATGCTGGTGGCGGCGGGGCGCGGGGTCTCGGTGCTGCCCGACTGGGTGTTGCGCCGCGCCGCGCGCGACCCGGAACTGGCGCTGCTGCCGCTGACCCGCGACGGGCTGCTGCGCCGCGTCCATGCGGCGCTGCGCGAGGCCGACCTGGCGCTGCCCTTCATGGCGCATTGGCTGAACCTCGCCCGCCGCGAAACCATGCAGCTGATGGCCAGCGCGGTGTAGGGGCGAATGGTGCGTGCAGGCACGCACCCTACGCGAAGGCGGTCGGCATGGGCCGCAGGGTACAGATGGTGCGTTTCAAGCGCCCGTAGGGTGCGTACTTGCACGCACCGCCTCCCCGAAACCGCATCCCCTACGCCAGTTGCCAGCGCCCGCCCGCGCTGCGCTGGATGCGGCCGTCCAGTTCCAGCCGGGTCAGCACCGGCAGCAGCGTCGCGGTGGCGATGCCGAGATGGCGCAGCAACTCCTCCTCCGGCACCGGACTGGGGCCGAGCAGGGCCAGCAGCCGCCACTCCAGCCCGACCGGGCCGCCGGCATCGCGCGGCGCAGCGGCGGCGGTGACCGGGCCGCCGCCATCCTGCCGGCGGGGGATCACCCGCCCGGCCAGCGCGCGCAGCGGGCCGAAACGGCCGGCCCCGGCCTCGGCCAGGGCGGCGGGACCGGGCCGGGCCAGGGTGTCGCCCACCCGCTCGGCGCCGCTGCGCGGGTCGGCGACCGGATGCGCCGCCAGACCGGCATCCGCCAGCCCCAGCACCGCCAGCACGTCCCGCGAGCCGCGCACCAGCGCCGCGCCGTCGCGCAGCAGCGCATTGCAGCCGGCGGCGCGCGCATCCAGCGGGTGGCCGGGCACCGCCATCACCTCGCGCCCCTGATCGGCGGCGCAGCCGGCGGTGATCAGCGTGCCGGAGCGATGCGCGGCCTCGACCACCACCACCCCGCGCGCGAGGCCGGACACGATCCGGTTGCGCAGCGGAAACAGCCGCGCCGCCGGCTCCACCCCCGGCGCCTGCTCGCTGACCAGCAGGCCGCGCGCGGCGATGCGGGCGGCGAGGTCGAGGTTTTCCGAAGGATAGATCCGGTCCAGCCCGCCGGCGAGGACGGCGATGGTGCCGCCCTCCAGCGCCGCCTCATGCGCGGCGGTGTCGATGCCGCGGGCCAGGCCGGCGACCACGACCACGCCGGCCTGGGCCAGCCCGCCGGCCATGCCGCGCGCCATGCGCAGCCCCAGCGCCGAGGCATTGCGCGCGCCGACCACCGCCACCGCCGGACGTTCCAGCAAGGCCATGTCGCCGCGCACCCACAGCACCGGCGGCGCGTCGGGCAGGTCGCGCAGCGCCGGCGGATAATCCGGCGCCCCCCAGACCAGCAGCCGCGCGCCCAGCCGCCGGCCGGCGCGCAACTCGGCCTCGGCCACGCCCTCCGGGCAGGGGGTGTAATCGCTGACGCCAGCGGCCCGCGCCACCTCCGGCAGCGCCGCAAAGGCGGCGCCAGCGCTGCCATGCTCGGCCAGCAGCCGGTGGAAACTGGCCGCGCCCACCCGGCGCGAACGCGCCAGCCGCAGCACCGGCAACGGGTCCACCGCCGCCGCCGGATCGGAAACGAATCGCTCTGCCAGCATCCTAACCCCTCCTGAAGCCCGCGCAGCAGGCCATGGAAGGGGTTAAGAATGCGTTTACGCGGCCGGTTACGCGGCCGAGCCGCCGACGGTCAGCCCGCCGATCAGCAGCGTGGGCTGGCCGACGCCCACCGGCACCCATTGCCCCTGCTTGCCGCAGCTGCCCATGCCGGGGTCCAGCGCCAGATCGTTGCCGATCGCCCGGATCTGGCGCAGCGCGGTAGCACCGTCGCCGATCAGGGTGGCGCCGCGAATCGGCTCGCCCCGCACGCCGTTCTTCACCCGGTAGGCCTCGGTGCAGGAGAACACGAACTTGCCATTGGTGATGTCGACCTGGCCGCCGCCGAAGCCGATGGCATGGATGCCGTCGCGCAATTCGCCCACCACCGCCTCGGGCGCGGCCTCGCCGGCCAGCATGAAGGTATTGGTCATGCGCGGCATCGGCAGATGCGCGAAGCTCTCGCGCCGGCCGTTGCCGGTCGGGCGGGCGCCCATCAGCCGGGCATTCTGGCGGTCCTGCATATAGCCGACCAGCATGCCGTCCTCGATCAGCACGGTGCGGGAGGGCGGCGTGCCCTCGTCATCGACCGAGATCGAGCCGCGCCGCTCCGGCAGGGTGCCGTCATCGACGACGGTGACGCCCTTCGCGGCGACCTGTTGCCCCATCAGCCCGGCAAAGGCCGAGGCCCCCTTGCGGTTGAAATCCCCCTCCAGCCCATGGCCGACGGCCTCGTGCAGCAGGATGCCCGGCCAGCCCGGCCCCAGCACCACATCCATCACCCCGGCCGGGGCCGGAACCGCGCCCAGATTGACGCGGGCGATGCGCAGCGCCTCCTGGACCAGCGCCTGCCAATGCCCGGGTTCGGTCAGGCGGGCGGCGTCGTGACGGCCGCCGCCGCCGGCGGTGCCGGTCTCGCGCCGGGCATTGTCCTCGACGATGACCGAGACGTTCAGCCGCGCCATCGGCCGCGTATCGGTGAACAGCCCGCCTTCCGGGCGCAGGATCGCCACCTCCTGCAGCGAGGTGGCCAGCGACACCGAGACCTGCACCACGCGGGGATCCAGGCCGCGGGCATAGTCGTCGATCTCGCGCAGCAGGGCGACGCGGGTGGCGAAGGGCAGCCCCTCCACCGGATCGACGGGCTGATAGAGCGCCGGGCCGGGACCGGCGGGCGCGTCGGCCCAGGTGCCGCCGCCATTGCCCACCGCCAGCCGCGCCGTCTCGGCCGCGCGCTCCAGCGCCGCCATGCTGAGATCGGTGGAATGCGCATAGCCGGCAACGGTGCCGCGCACCGCCCGCAGCCCGAAGCCCTGGCCGGCGTGATAGCCGGCCTGGCGCAGCCGGCGGTCGTCCAGCACCAGGGTTTCCGAGCGCGCCCGCTCGATGAACAGCTCGCCGTCATCGGCGCCGGCAAGCGAGTCGCGCAACAGCCTCAGCGCGGCGTCGCGGTCGAGGGCCTGCGCGAAGGGGGTAAAGGCGGGGCTGCTCATGAACGGGCCTCCAACTGGGCGTATCCGGCCGGACAAAGCGCGATCCGGGGCGATTTCAGCATCAAACGGCCTGGGACGACTTGTCGCGGGGCGGGATATGTGGTCATAAATTCAGCACAGACACCGGCAGCGCGCCCGCGTCAACCGCCCCGCGACCAGCGCGGGCGGGGTTTGCGGGCCGTGCCGGTGCAGGCATGGAGCAACCAGTGGTCCGGCCAAGGGCCCACCAGAGGGAAGCGGAGAGATAGGGTGATGGCGACGACGCGCAAGATGGCCTCGGCATTGTCAGGATTTGCGCTTGGCCTTGCGGCCATGGCGGCAAGGGCGCAGGAGGCAGGGGCCGAACTGCTGGAAGGGCTGCCCGTCATCGGGAAGCCGGTGAACGGCGCCATGGGCTTCCAGCCGGCGGTGACCGAGATCGCCCGGGACCAGCAATGGCTGGATCACTTCGTGCTGATCATCATCGCCGCGGTGACCCTGCTGGTGATCGCGCTGCTGATCGTGGTGATCCTCCGCTACAACCGGCGCGCGAATCCGGTGCCGGCGCGGTTCAGCCACAACACCCCGATCGAGATCGCCTGGACCCTGGGCCCGATCCTGACGCTGGTGGTGATCGGCGTGTTCTCGCTGCCGATCCTGTTCCGCAGCCAGGAGATGCCGAACGACCCGGAGCTGATCGTCAAGGTGATCGGCAACCAGTGGTACTGGGATTATGAATATCCCGACCACGAGATCTCCTTCTCGTCGCTGATGCTCCAGCGCGAGGAGCTGGAGGCCAAGGGCTATGCCCCCGACGAATACCTGCTGGCGGTGGATAATCCGCTGGTGGTGCCGACCGGGCGCAAGGTGCTGGTGCAGATCACCTCCGACCCGTCGGGCGTGATCCACAGCTGGGCCGTGCCGGCCTTCGCCATCAAGCAGGACGCCGTGCCGGGCCGCATCGCCCAGGCCTGGTTCGAGGTGGACCGCGAGGGCATCTATTTCGGCCAGTGCTCGGAACTGTGCGGCAAGGACCACTCTTTCATGCCGATCGAAATCCGCGCCATTTCGCCGGAGAAGTTCGACGCCTGGCTGGCGGCGAACGGCTCGACCCAGGTGGCGCAGGCCGACTGAGGCAGGGAGGGCGGACGAGGCCATGGCGGATCTGCATCACGCATTTGCCGACGAGGGTGAGGCCCAGTTCGGCGATTTCATCGCGCTGCTGAAGCCGCGGGTGATGTCGCTGGTGGTGTTCACCGCCTTCGTGGGGCTGGCGGTGGCGCCGGTGCCGCTGCATCCCTTCGTCGCCTTCTGCTGCATCCTGTTCATCGCCCTGGGCGGCGGCGCCTCCGGCGCGCTGAACATGTGGTATGACCGCGACATCGACGCGGTCATGCGCCGCACCGCCAACCGGCCGATCCCGGCCGGCCGGATCACCGCCGATACCGCGCTGGCGCTGGGCCTGGGACTGGCGGGGCTGTCCTGCCTGATGCTGGGCCTGGCCTCGAACTGGTTCGCCGCCGGCTTCCTCGCCTTCACCATCTTCTTCTATGCCGTGGTCTATACCATCTGGCTGAAGCGCTCGACGCCGCAGAACATCGTCATCGGCGGCGCCGCCGGGGCCTTCCCGCCGATGATCGGCTGGGCCTGCGCCACCGGCGGCATCAGCGTCGAATCGGCGCTGATGTTCGCGCTGATCTTCTTCTGGACGCCGCCGCATTTCTGGGCGCTGGCGCTGTTCGTGCGCGGCGATTATCAGAATGCCGGGGTGCCGATGCTGACCGTCACCCATGGCCACCCGGCCGCGCGGCGCCACATCTTCGCCTATTGCGTCGTGCTGGTGCCGGTGGCGCTGGCACTGGGCTTCACCAGCATCGGCGGCCCGATCTATCTGGCGACCGCGGCGGTGCTGAATGCGCTGTTCCTGCTGGGCGGCTGGCGCATTCTGCGCCGCGACCGCGCCACCGCCGAGGCCGACCGCTACGCCGCCGAGAAGGCGTTCTTCAAGCTGTCACTCTATTACCTGTTCGCGCATTTCCTGGCGCTGCTGGTCCAGCACTGGGTGGGCTGAGATGGCACGCGACACCCTGCACGAACTGCATCATCGCCGCGCCGGGCGCAATTTCGGCATGCTGGTGGTGCTGCTGGCCTTCGTCGCCATCATCTTCGGCCTTGCCGTGGTCAAGATCGGCCATGGCGACATGATGGAGGGCTTCGACCACCAGCCGCGCGCCTCGATGCTGCCGCGCGATCCCGATGCCCGCCCGCGCGAGCCGCGGGCCCCCGCGGCACCGCCCGCCGTGACAACCGCGCCAGCCACGCCGGATGCCGCCGCCACCCCCGAACCGGAGACCACGCCATGAACCGCAACAGCCGCACTGTTTTGGGTCTGGTCGGCGTGCTGGCCTGCATGGGCGCGCTGACCGCGGCGGCCGTGCCGCTCTATGACATGTTCTGCCGCGTCACCGGCTATGGCGGCACCCCCAACACCGCCACCGAGACCACCGGCGTCGTCCTCGACGAGACCGTGCGGGTACGCTTTGACGCCAACAGCGTCTCCAGCATGAACTGGACCTTCCGGCCCATGCAGCGCGACGTGACCGTGCGCATCGGCGAGGAGGCCCTGGTCTTCTACGAGGCCATCAACCATTCCGACCATCCGGTGACCGGCCGCGCCATCTACAACGTCACCCCGGAGGTGACCGGCTATTATTTCGACAAGATCGAGTGCTTCTGCTTTACCGAGCAGACCCTGCAACCCGGCGAGCGCGTCGAGATGCCGATCAGCTTCTTCGTCGATCCCGAGATCGTCAACGACCCCGACACCGCGCGGGTCCGCGACATCACCCTCTCCTACACCTTCCACCCGGCCGAGCCCGACCAGCAGCAGGCGCAGGCCGCACTGGACGTGGATGAACAAAGCTCTGTAAACTAGGTCTTAACCTCCCCGTGCCATTACCGGCGGAAGACCGGGCGGGGTCCATAGCGGAACGAGACGAACATGGCGCACGCAAAGAACCACGATTATCACATCCTTCCGCCGTCGATCTGGCCCGTCTTCGGGGCCATCTCGGCCTATATCCTGTTCACCGGCGCGGTCATGTGGATCCATGACGGGCCGCCCTGGCTGTTCGCGCTGGGCGTGGCCGGGGTGCTCTACTGCATGGCAGGCTGGTGGGCCGACGTGATCGCCGAGGGGAATTCGGGCGACCATACCTCGGTGGTGCAGATCGGCCTGCGCTATGGCGTGATCCTGTTCATCGTGTCCGAGGTGATGTTCTTCGTCGCCTGGTTCTGGGCGTTCTTCAAACATGCGCTCTATCCGATGGGGCCGCTGTCGCCGCTGAAGGACGGGATCTGGCCGCCGGAAGGCACCGTGACCTTCGATCCCTGGCACCTGCCGCTGATCAACACGCTGATCCTGCTGCTGTCGGGCGTCGCCGTGACCTGGGCGCACCACGCCTTCCTGCACGAGGGCGACCGCAAGACCGCCGTGCGCGGCCTCGGCATCGCGGTGATCCTGGGCATCGCCTTCTCGGCCCTGCAGGCCTATGAATACAGCCATGCTTCCGGCGGACTCAGCACCAATGTCTACTGGAACACCTTCTTCATGGCGACGGGCTTCCACGGCTTCCACGTCATCATCGGCACGATCTTCCTGTTCATCTGCATGATCCGCATGGCCCGTGGCCAGATGAACCAGAAGAACCATGTCGGCCTCGAGGCCGCCGCCTGGTACTGGCACTTCGTCGACGTGGTCTGGATCTTCCTGTTCTTCTCGATCTACATCTGGGGCCGCTGACCCGCGCCCGACCGACCCCAGCGACGCGCGGCAGGCCCGGCCTTCCGCGCGTTTTGCATTGAGCCTCCCCCTTTCCTGCCGGAACATCCCATGCGCCGCTACCTGTTTCCCGTCATCTCCGGCCTGCTGGGCGTCGCGATCCTGGTCAGCCTCGGGGTGTGGCAGTTGCAGCGCGCCGCCTGGAAGGAGGAGCTGCTGGCCAGAATCCAGGCCGGAATCGACGCCGATCCGGTCTTCCTGCCCGAGCATGTCGACCCGTCGATGAAATATCTGCCGGTCTATCTGCGCGGCACCACCACCGGCGAGGAAATCCTGATCCTCTCCGGTACCCAGACCCAGGCCGGCTATCAGGTGATCTCCGGCTTCGTGACCGAGGACGGCCGCCGGATCATGGTGGACCGGGGCTTCCTGCCCCAGGATCTGCGCACCGCCTCACGGCCGCCGGCAACGCTGGTCGTGGACGGCAACCTGCACTGGCCGGACGAAAAGACCGCCGCCACGCCGGAGCCGAACCTGACCGACAATATCTGGTTCGCGCGCGAGGTGGATCGCATGGCCGAGGTGCTGGGGACCGAGCCGGTGCTGGTCGTCGCCCGCGCCACCGCCGGCGAGACCCAGGGCATCACCCCGATCCCCATCGGCATCGAGGGCATCCCCAACAACCACATGAACTATGCCTTGCAATGGTTCATGCTGGCCGCCACCTGGGCAGGGATGACAGGCGTTCTGATCTGGCGTATCAACCGCCGATCCTATTGACTGGACCAGTATTGCCCGGCCGCCGCGCCGGATTTCGGAGGCAGGAATGCGCTATCACTCGACCCGCGGCACGGCGCCGATCCTGAGCTTCGACGAGGCCATGCTGACCGGGCTGGCCCGCGACGGCGGCCTCTATCTGCCGCAATCGGTGCCGCAACTGGCCCCGGCCGAGATCGCGGCGCTGGACACCCTGCCCTATGAGGAAGTGGCCTTCCGCGTCATCCGCCCCTTCACCGGCGACGCCTTCACCGATGATGAACTGCAGGGCGCCATCGCCCGTGCCTATGCCGGCTTCAGCCACCCGGCCCGCGCGCCGCTGGCGCAGCTGGCGCCCGGGCATTTCCTGCTGGAACTGTTCCACGGCCCGACCCTGGCCTTCAAGGACTTCGCCATGCAGCTGATCGGCCAGCTGTTCCAGATCGCGCTGGCGCGGAGCGGGCGGCGGGTCACCATCGTCGGCGCCACTTCCGGCGATACCGGATCGGCCGCCATCGAGGCCTTCCGCGGCCTCGACAATGTCGACGTGTTCATCCTGTTCCCGCATGGCCGGGTCTCCGAGGTGCAGCGGCGCCAGATGACCACGCCGGCCGATGCCAACGTGCATGCGCTGGCCATGGACGGCGATTTCGACGACTGCCAGGCGCGGCTGAAGGACCTGTTCAACGACCACGCCTTCCGCGACGAGGTGGGGCTGGCCGGGGTCAACAGCATCAACTGGGCGCGGGTGCTGGCGCAGGTGGTCTATTACTTCACCGCCGCCACCGCTTTGGGCGCGCCGCATCGCCCGGTTTCCTTCACCGTGCCCACCGGCAATTTCGGCGACATCCTCGCCGGCTCCTATGCAAAGGCCATGGGCCTGCCCGTCGAGCGGCTGGTGATCGCCACCAACCAGAACGACATCCTGCACCGGGCGCTGACCACCGGCATCTATCGCGTCACCGGCGTGGCGCCCTCGATCAGCCCGTCGATGGACATCCAGGTCAGCTCGAATTTCGAGCGCGCGCTGTTCACCGCCATGGGCGATGACGCCGCCGGCACCGCCGCGCTGATGAACAGCCTGCGCCAGTCGGGCGAGTTCACCATCCCCGCCCCGGCTTTGGAGCGGCTGCGGGCGCTCTATGCCTCGGGCCGGGTCTCGGAGGACGAGACGCTGGCCACCATCGGCCGCATCCATGCCCAGACCGGCATGCTGATCTGTCCGCACAGCGCCGTGGCCGTCGCCGTGGCCGAGGCCCATCGCACGCCCGGCGTGCCCATGGTCACGCTGGCCACCGCGCATCCGGCCAAGTTCCCCGACGCGGTAGAACAGGCGACCGGCATCCGCCCGCCGCTGCCCGCCGCCATGGCCGACCTGTTCACCCGCCCCGAGCGCGTCACCCGGGTGGAGAACGACTTGCCGACGCTGAAATCCCTGATCCGGGCCGGGAGGCGCGCATGAGCCATGCCGACATCGCCCCGCAACTGACCACGCTGTCCAACGGGCTGCGCATCGTCACCCGCGACATGCCGGGTCTGCATTCCGCGACCATCGGCATCTGGGTCAATGCCGGCGGCCGCGACGAGCGCGCCGAGCAGAACGGCATCGCGCATTTCCTGGAACATATGGCCTTCAAGGGCACGGCGCGGCGCAGCGCGCTGGAGATCGCCGAGACCATCGAGGATGTCGGCGGCTATATCAACGCCTATACCTCGCGCGACGTGACCGCCTATTACGCGCGGGTGCTGCGCGAGGATGTGGCGCTCGCGCTGGATGTCATCAGCGACATCGTGCTGAACCCGGCCTTCGATCCGCGCGAGATCGAGGTCGAGCGCGGCGTGATCCTGCAGGAGATCGGGCAGGCGCTGGACACGCCCGACGACGTGATCTTCGACTGGCTGCAGGAGGCCGCCTATCCCGGCCAGCCGATGGGCCGCACCATCCTCGGCCCGGCCGAACGGGTGGGCGCCTTCCGCCGCGCCGACCTGTCGGGCTTCGTGGCCGAGCATTACGGGCCGGGGCAGCTGATCCTCGCCGCCGCCGGCGCCGTCGACCATGACGCCATCGTGGCCCAGGCCGAGGCCGCCTTCGGCCATCTGCCGGCCCGCCCGCAACCGCCGCGCCAGCCGGCGCTGTGGCTGCCCGGCGAGGTGCGCCGGCCCAAGGACCTGGAGCAGGCGCATTTCGCCCTGGCGCTGGAGGGTCCGGCCTATCGCGCCCCGGATTTCTATCCGGCCCAGCTCTGGTCCTCGGCGCTGGGCGGCGGCATGTCCTCGCGCCTGTTCCAGAAGCTGCGCGAGGAGCGCGGCCTGTGCTATTCCATCTTCGCGCAGGCGGGTTTCTATGACGATACCGGCATGCTGACCATCTATGCCGGCACCTCGGGCGAGCAGATCGCCGAACTGGCAACGGTGACGGTGGACGAGATCCGCCGCAGCGCCGACGGGTTGACCGGACCCGAGATCGACCGCGCCAAGGCGCAGCTGCGCGCCGGGCTGCTGATGTCGCTGGAAAGCCCCTCGGCCCAGGCGGAGCGGCTGGCGCGCTCGCTGGCGATCTGGGACCGCGTGCCCCCGGCCGAGGAGGTGGCCGAGCGCATCGGCGCGGTGACCGCCGAGGAAATCCGCGCCCATGCCACCCGCATGGTCGAGGGGGCGGCACCGGCGCTGGCGCTTTATGGTCCGGTCAGCGGCGCGCCTGACCGGGACATGCTGGCCCGGCGGCTGGCGGCCTGAGGGCGCGATGTTCTGGCGCCGCCGCCCCCTCGGGATCGAAACCGAGCGCATGGTGCTGCGGCTGCCCGTTCATTCCGACTATGCCGCCTGGCGCGCGCTGCGCGAGGAGAGCCGCGACTTCCTCACCCCTTGGGAGCCGTCGTGGAGCGCGGACCATCTCAGCCGCCGCAGCTTCACCAACCGCGTGCAATGGGCGGCGCGGGCGGCCGGCAAGGGCACGACCTGGTCGCTGTTCCTGATCCGCCGCGACGGCGTGCTGCTGGGGGCGATCACGCTGGACAATATCCGCCGCGGCCCGGCCCAGCAGGGCACGCTGGGCTATTGGGTCGGCGCCCCCCATGCCAGGCAGGGCTATATGGGCGAGGCGATCCGGGCGGTGACCGGCTATGCCTTCGGGCCGCTGGACCTGTCCCGGCTGGAGGCCGCCTGCCTGCCGGAAAATGCCGCCTCGCGCGGGGTGCTGGAGCGCAGCGGCTTCAAGTACGAGGGCGTGGCGCAGGCCTATCTGCAGATCAATGGCCGCTGGCGCAACCATGTCCTCTATGCCAGTCTGCGCAGCGACCGGCGCGGGCGCAGCGACGCGCACTGACCCTCCTCGCCCCGCGGCCGCCGGACACGAAAGGAGCCCCCGATGCTGAACCCCGCCGACGAAGCCTTCGGCCGCCGCCTGCCCGAGGGCGTGCTGCGCCCGGTCGAGCCGCGCTACCTCGACGAGCCGCGCGACCGTTATCGGGGCCGGGCCGGGCTGGTGGCGGCGCCGCGCGACGTGGAGGAGGCCGCCGCCGTGCTGCGCGCCTGCCATGAGGCGCGCATCGGCGTGGTGCCGCTGGGCGGCGGCACCGGGCTGGTCGGCGGCCAGGTGTTTTCCGGCGATGGTCCCGACCCGCTGATCCTGTCGCTGGAGCGCATGAACAAGGTCCGCGCCATCTACCCGGAGGAGGACGTGCTGGTCACCGAGGCCGGCGTCACCCTCCAGGCCGTGCGCGAGGCCGCCAATGGCGCCGGGCGGGTGTTCCCGCTGGCCATCGGCTCGCAGGGGACGGCGCAGATCGGCGGCATCCTGGGCACCAATGCCGGCGGGGTGAACGTGCTGCGCTGGGGCAATGCCCGGGCGCTGTGCCTCGGCATCGAGGCGGTGATGCCGGACGGGCGGATCATGCGCGGCCTGACCCGGCTGCGGAAGGACAATACCGGATACGACCTGCGCGACCTGCTGATCGGGGCCGAGGGCACGCTGGGCATCATCACCGCCGCCAGCCTGCGCCTGGCGCCGATGCCGCGCGAGACCGGGGTGGCCTTCCTCGCCGTGCCCTCGCCCGAGGCGGCGCTGTCGCTGCTGGCGCTGGCGCAGGCGCGCATGGCCGGCTGCGTGCAGGCCTTTGAGTTGATCGCCGGCACCGGGCTCGATTTCATCGCCGCCACCATGCCGGAGCTGCGGCTGCCGCTGTCGCCGGTGCCCGACTGGTCGGTGCTGATCGAGGTGGCATTGCCCGAGGGACTGGAGGCCGCGACCGCGCTGGAGGGGCTTTTGGAGGCGGCGATGGAGGCCGGGCTGGTCGAGGATGGCGTCATGGCGCAATCCGGCCAGCAGGCCGCCGGGTTCTGGGAGGTGCGCGAGCGCATTCCCGAGGCCAACCGGCTGGTCGGCGCGCTGGCCAGCCATGACGTGGCGCTGCCGCTATCCGAGGTGGCACGTTTCATCGCCGAATGCGGCGCATGGATCGGCGACACCACCGACATGCGGCTGAACTGTTTCGGCCATCTGGGCGACGGCAACCTGCATTACAACCTGTTCCCGCGCGAGGGCCTGACCCGGCGCGATTACAGCCCCGAGGTGGTGGCGGCGATGACCGCCGGCATCCATGACCGGGTGATGGCGCTGGGCGGCAGCTTTTCCGCCGAGCATGGCATCGGCCGGATGAAGGCGGCGGAACTGGCCCGGCGCGCCGATCCGGTGCGCATGGCGGCGATGCGGGCGATCAAGGTGGCGCTGGACCCCCACGGCATCATGAATCCCGGCGCGGTGCTGGCATAGAACCGCCGGGTCGAGAAGCGGTGCGTGCAAGCACGCACCCTACCCCCCTCGGATCGAAGTAGCGGGGACGCACTTACGGGATTGGCGGAACCAGACCGTCGGGTGCGTGCTTGCCCGCACCGCGCCCCGTCACGCCAACCACCGCGCGGCACATCTTCCCGCACCCGCCTCTCGCGCCGACCCCGGCAGACAGGCCACTCACCGGGATCGGAGCGGCAGGGCCATTCATGGAATTAGCGTGAGGGGATGCACTCAGGGAATTGGAAGAGCCGTGCCGTAGGGTGCGTGCTTGCACGCACCGCGCCCTCACCCCAGCCGCGCGGGCAGGGTCAGGCCGCGCAGCACCTCGGTCGCCGGCATGGCGCGCTTGCCCTGCCTTTGGGCCTCCAGAATCTCCACCGCGCCGGAGCCGCAGGTCACGGTAAAGCCCGACAGCACCTGACCCGGCGCCCCCTGCCCCGCGACGACGCGCGAGCGCAGCAGCTTGATCCGCTCCTCCCCCGCCTGCGTCCAGGCGCCGGGGAAGGGGGACAGGCCGCGGATCTGCCGGTCTACCGCCTCGGCGGGAAGGGTCCAGTCGATGCGGGCCTCGGCCTTGTCGATCTTGTCGGCATAAGTCACGCCCGCCTCCGCCTGCGGCACGGCCGGCAGAGGCAGCCGGTCCAGCACGTCGACGACCAGATCGGCGCCCATGCACGACAGCCGGTCATGCAGGTCGCCGGTGGTGTCCTGCGGCCCGATCGGGGTGCGCGATTTGGCCAGGACCGGGCCGGTATCCAGCCCGGCCTCCATCTGCATGATCGCCACGCCGGTCTCGGCATCGCCGGCCAGCACGGCGCGATGGATCGGCGCCGCACCGCGCCAGCGCGGCAGCAGGCTGGCATGGATGTTCAGGCAGCCCAGCCGCGGCGCATCCAGCACCGGCTGCGGCAGGATCAGCCCATAGGCCACCACCACCGCCACATCGGCCCCCAGCGCCGCGAATTCCGCCTGCGCCTGCGGGTCGCGCAGCCGCAGGGGGTGGCGCACCGGCAGGCCCAGCGCCGCCGCCGCCTGCATCACCGGGCCGGGGCGCGGCTGCTGGCCGCGGCCGGCGGCGCGGGGCGGCTGGGAATAGACCGCGACGACCTGATGCCGCGCCGCGATGGCCCGCAGGGCCGGCACGGAAAACTCGGGCGTGCCCATGAAGATGACGCGCATGTTTCCCCCTTCAGCGGCCGGCGCGTTGCACCAGCTTGGCCGATTTCGCCACCAGCATCCGCCGGCGCAGCGGCGTCAGGTGATCGACATAGAGCCTGCCGTTCAGGTGGTCGATCTGGTGCTGCACGCTGGTCGCCCACAGGCCGACGAAATCGCGCTCCTCCACCGCCCCCTCGGCATTCAGGAACCGCACCGTCACCGCGCGCGGCCGGGTGATGCGGGCCGAGACGCCGGGCAGGTTCGGGCTGGCCTCCTCGTGGTCGCGCGGCTTGACCGAGGCGTGCAGGATCTCCGGGTTGGCCATGCGCACCGCCTGGCCGCGCTTTTCCGAGGCATCCACCACCGCCAGCCGCAGCATGATGCCGATCTGCGGCGCGGCGAGGCCGACGCCGGGCATCGCCTCCATGGTGTCGATCATGTCGTCCCAGACCATCTGCACGGCCTCGCTCACCGCCGCCACCGGCTCGGCCGGGCGGTGCAGGCGGGCATCCGCATAGGGCAGGAAGGACCGGACGCTCACGTCGCCTCGCGCATCCGCTCGCGCTTGAGCTTCAGCATCTTGCGGTTGATGAGCTGGCGGCGCATGGCGCCGATATGGTCGATGAACAGCACCCCGTTCAGGTGGTCCAGCTCGTGCTGGGCGCAGGTCGCCCAGAGGCCGTCGAATTCCTCGCTGTGCCGCTTGCCGTCGAGGCCGGTGAACGCCATGCGCACCTGCGCCGGGCGGGTGACCTCGGCATATTGCTCGGGGAAGGACAGGCAGCCCTCCTCATAGGTGTTCTCGTCGGCCGAGGTCCACAGGATCTCGGGGTCGATCAGCACCATCGGGCGCGGTGCGGCCTCGGGGTCCTTCACGCAGTCCATGACATAGAGGCGCTTCATCACGCCGACCTGCGGCGCAGCAAGGCCCACGCCGGGCGCGTCATACATCGTCGCCAGCATGTCGGCGGCCAGGGTCTCGATCTCCGGCGTGATGCGGCCCACGGGGGCGCAGACCTTCTTCAGGCGCGGGTCGGGATGCAAAAGGATCGGGCGGATTGTCATGCCCATCATGTAGGGCAAGGCTTCACCTCGCGCAATCGGTCGCTATGGTGAGACCATCATCCACAGCGGCAAAGGGACGGACCCATGCGCGACTTCGACGAAATCATCGACCGGCGCGGCACCGGCTGCGCGAAATGGGACGACATGGAGGCCGGCTATGGCATCTCGGCCGAGGACGGGCTGGCGATGTGGGTGGCCGACATGGATTTCCGCCCGCCCCAGGCGGTCGATGATGCGCTGCGCAAGCTGGTCGATCACGGCGTCTACGGCTATCCCGATCACGGGCACGGCACGACCGACGCCGTGCGCTGGTGGATGCAGAACCGCCACGGCTGGACGCTGGCGCGCGAGGACATCCTGTCCGTGCACGGGCTGGTCAACGGCACCGCGCTGGCCGTCGACGCCTATACGCGGCCCGGCGATGCGGTGGCGCTGATGACCCCGGTCTATCACGCCTTCGCCCGCGTCATTCGCGCCAATGGCCGCGAGGTGACCGAGCTGCCGCTGGCCCTGGACGAGGGCGGCCGCTACGTGATGGACTGGGACGCTTGGGAGGGCCGCCTGACCGGGCGCGAGAGAATGCTGATCCTGTGCTCGCCGCACAATCCCGGCGGCCGGGTCTGGACCGGCGAGGAATTGCGGCAGACTGCCGAATTCTGCCGCCGCCACGACCTGATCCTGGTCAGCGACGAGATTCACCACGATCTGGTCTTCCCCGGCCAGCCGCGCCATCAGGTCATGGCCGTGGCCGCGCCCGGGATCGCCGACCGGCTGGTGACGCTGACCTCGGCCACCAAGACCTTCAACATCGCCGGCGCGCATCTGGGCAATGCCATCATCACCGATCCGGCGCTGCGCCAGACCTATGCCGACCGGCTGGCGGCGCTGGGCATCTCGCCCGGTCTGTTCGGGCTGCCGATGGTCGCCGCTGCCTATTCGCCGGCCGGTGCCGAATGGCTGGAGGCGCTGATGGCCTATCTGGACGGCAACCGCCGCCTGTTCGACGCGGGCATCGCCGCGATCCCCGGCCTGCGCTCGATGCCGCTGGAGGCGACCTATCTGGCCTGGGTGGATTTCGCCGGCACCGGCATGAGCCGTGAGGAATTCACCGGGCGCGTGCAGCGCGATGCCCGGGTGGCGGCAAATCACGGCACCTCCTTCGGGCTGGGCGGCGACAACTATCTGCGCTTCAACCTCGCCACGCCGCGCGCGCGGGTGGCCGAGGCGGTGGAGCGGCTGCAGGCCGCCTTCACCGACCTGCAATGACGGGCTGAGCCGGTGGCGGCGGCAGCGGTGGCGGCGGCGGCGCTGCTGGCCTGGCAGGCGCTGGCGGCGCCCGGCCTGCCGGCCCTGCCCGCCTGGGCCGCCCTGCCTGCCATCCCGCCGCTGCCCGCCGGCCCCATCGAGGGCCAGATCGACCGCATCGTCATCGACAAGACCGGGCGGCTGATGGTCGCCTTTCAGGACGGCCGCCCGGTGCGCGCCTTCCAGGTGGCGCTGGGCCCGGCCCCGGAGGGCCGCAAGACCCGGCAGGGCGACGGCCGCACGCCGGAAGGGGTGTTCCGGGTCGATCGCCGCAACGATGCCAGCCGCTTTCACCTGTCTCTGGGGTTGGATTACCCGCGCCCGCAGGACCGCGCCCGGGCGCGGGCGGCCGGGCTGCATCCCGGCGGCGACATCTTCATCCACGGCCAGCCGAACGGCCGCGTGGCGCGCGGCTTTCGCATCAAGGGCGACTGGACGGATGGCTGCATCGCGGTCTCGGATGCCGAGATCGAGGAGCTATTCGCCGCCACCCGCATCGGCACCGAGGTCGAAATCCGCCCCTGACGCCCCTTCCGCCGGCCGGGAGGGCGGCGTATGCACGGGGACGCGAACGGACAGAAACGGGGACCGCAATGACCTATTGTGTGGGGCTGCGGCTGAATGACGGGCTGGTGCTGCTGTCGGACACGCGCACCAATGCCGGCATGGACAACATCGCCTCCTATCGCAAGACCTTCGTCTTCGAGAAGCCGGGCCGATGCGTGATCGCCATCATGACCGCCGGCAGCCTGTCGGTCACCCAGACCACCATCGCCCGGCTGCATGACGCCATCGCCGCCGAGGGCGCCGACGAGACCACCTCGATCCTGGAGGCGCCGACCATGCTCAAGGTCGCCTCGCTGATCGGCGACACCCTGGCCCGGACCCGGCGCGAGATCGCCGCCCGCATGGACATGGAGCAGCAGGCCACCGCCAGCCTGATCGTCGGCGGCCAGCGCCAGGGCGAGCACATGCGGCTGTTCCTGGTCTACCCGGAGGGCAATTTCATCGAGGCCACCGACGACACCCCCTTCCTCCAGATCGGCGAGCACAAATACGGCAAGCCGCTGCTGGACCGGGTGGTGACGCCCGAGACCAGCCTGGCGGACGGGCGCAAGGCGGTGCTGCTGTCGATGGATTCGACGCTGCGCTCGAACCTGTCGGTCGGCATGCCGCTGGACCTGACGGTGATCGAGCGCGACGCCTGCGCCATCAGCCACCGCCAGCGCATCGAGGCGGGCGACCCGGACTTTGCCGCGATGAGCGCCGCTTGGGCCACGGCGCTGCGCGAAAGCTTTCGCAACATCCAGATCTGAGAATCGATTCGCCCGCCGCCGACCGGATCACGGCACCGCCAACCGCCCCGGCGGACACGAGCGCGTGTAGTCGTGATCACAAACCGCCGCCGAGGCGCCGGGGCACGCTGCGACAAAATGCACCCGGTTGCAGCCCTTGTTTCCGGGCATCGGGTGTTTGGACACCAGAAGCGCCGATCCGGCGCCTCGTTACGCCGCGTCAAAGCAAGGAAACTACCCAAACACCCTCATATGCATAGAATCTATTGCGTGCCATTTTGCCGCAGGTGCGTCACAAAAAAGTAAACGAACACCTGCACTTATCGTCACGATATGCATGGGTTGCATGACGGCTCTGCGGTGCAGCATCTGGTTATTCGATGCGTGGCGGGCTATATCCTCGGCATCGAAACGAACGACGGATCGGATCCGCCGATCTTGCTGAAAAGGATGAGAACCATGTCGGCCATCGACACCCTGCACGCCCCGGCCATTGCCCGCCCCGCCAATATCTTCTCGCGCCTGGCGCTGGCGGTGATGGACTGGAACAACGCCCGCACGACCCGCGATGCCCTGTATCGCCTGACCGATCGCGAGCTGGACGATATCGGCCTGAACCGCAGCGACATCGATCGTGTCGCGCGTGGCCTGTGATCGCCGCTGAGACCGCAGTCCCGTCCCCTCAACCGGACTGCAGACCTGCCTCCCAACTCGCTTGAGTTGCGGAGGCAGTTTCTTTTTCAGGGCCTCGCATCGCCCCTCCGCCCTGCCGGCCCGCTGACGCGCGCCAACCCTCCCTCTTTCGTCAGACGCCCCACAAGCCGCTTCCCTCGTTCAGCCGGGGGCCGAGGCGGGCGCCGCACTGCCTTGCCCGCCCGCTGACACGCGCCGCAACCCCTCTGGCGAACGACCCACGCGCCCCTGCCGGTGTCCAGCCGCGTACCGGGGGCCAAGGCGGGCGCGGCATC
Source organism: Paracoccus sp. (in: a-proteobacteria) (assembly GCA_040392885.1). GTDB lineage: Bacteria > Pseudomonadota > Alphaproteobacteria > Rhodobacterales > Rhodobacteraceae > Paracoccus. The sequence continues at coordinate 29,420 of JBEBVF010000001.1, forward strand.
GCTCCTCCGTCTTGCTGGTCCTTTGAGCTGCACCAGCCCCCTCCCCCTGTCGTCAGACGCCCCACAGGCCGCTCCCCACGCCCCTGACCGCGCTCAGCCGGGTGCCGGTGCCGGCGGGCGCCGGATCTGGCCCAGCACCTCGCGCAGCTCGCCCGCCAGGGTGATGCGTTCCTCCGGTGACAGAAAGGCGCCCAGCTCGACCTCGCGGGTGCCGCCCTCGTCGAGACCGCCGGTCAGGGTCAGATAATCCTCGACCGGGCCATCCTCGCGCAGCGCCACCCGCATCCAGTAGGGATTGGCCTGCCAGTGCCGGTCCGCCCGCCCGGGATCGCGGCGCAGCAGCCGGGCACGGTCGGCGGTCAGCACCAGCACCTCGCGCGTGCGGCCGCTGCGATAGCTGCGCGTCAGCGCCGCCATCAGCGCCAGCAGCGCCGCCAGCACGAAGGGCAGCAGCCCCCACAGCGCGGGCGAGCCGAACACCGCCAGCAGCGGCACTGCCAGCAGCGCGGCAGTCACGCCCACAAAGGCGGCATGGCCGCGCGGCGTCAGCGAGCGGAACGGCCACAGCCGCAGCACCAGCGTCTCGCTATCGGGTTTTTCCCAACGATATGGCATCGTCCCGACCTTGCCCGCGCGCAGGCGCGGGCCTCAATGCAGACGACCCCGGAAAGGCTCCGGGGTCGTCCAGTGTCTCATCCCGGCGCCTGGCCCTCAATGGGCGCGGGCGTGGTCCCAGTCCTCGCGCTTGGGCAGCGTCTCGAAGGTATGCTCCGGCGGCGGCGACGGCAGGGTCCATTCCAGCGTATCGGCGTGTTCGTTCCAGTAATTCGCCACCCCGACCCGCCGGCCGTGGAACAGCGTGTAATACATGATGCCGAAGAACAGCAGATAGGAGGCGAAGGTGATGTAGGCGCCGATCGACGAGATGTTGTTCCAGTAGGAGAACTCCACCGGATAGTCGATATAGCGGCGCGGCATGCCCTGACGGCCCAGGAAGTGCTGCGGGAAGAAGGTCAGGTTGGCACCGATGAACATCAGCCAGAAGTGCAGCTTGGCCAGCCCCTCCGGATATTGCCGGCCCGACATCTTGCCGATCCAGAAATACACCCCGGCAAAGACCGCGAACACCGCGCCCAGCGACATCACATAGTGGAAATGCGCCACGATGTAGTAGGTGTCGTGATAGACCCGGTCCAGCGGCGCCTGGCTGATCACCACGCCGGTCACGCCGCCGACGGTGAACAGGAACAGGAAGCCGAAGGCCCAGAGCATCGGCGCCTTGAACTCGATCGAGCCGCCCCACATCGTCGCGATCCAGGAGAACACCTTGATCCCGGTGGGCACGGCGATGGTCATGGTCGCCAGCATGAAATAGCTCTGCTGGGTGACCGACATGCCGACGGTGAACATGTGGTGCGCCCAGACCACGAAGCCCAGCACGCCGATGGCGATGATCGCCATCACCATGCCCATATAGCCGAAGATCGGCTTGCGGGCGAAGGTGGCGATGACATGGCTGATGATGCCGAAGCCCGGAATGATGATGATGTAGACTTCCGGGTGACCGAAGAACCACAGGATATGCTGGTAGAGGATCGGGTCGCCGCCGCCATCGGCGGCGAAGAAGGCGGTGCCGAAGTTGCGGTCCATCAGCAGCATGGTGATGCCGCCGGCCAGCACGGGCAGGCAGAGCAGGATCATCCAGGCGGTGACGAAGACCGACCAGGCGAACAGCGGCACCTTGAACAGCGTCATGCCGGGGGCACGCATGTTCAGGAAGGTAGTGATGATGTTGATCGAGCCGAGGATCGACGAGGCGCCCGAGACGTGGACGGCAAAGATCGCCAGGTCCATCGAATAGCCGGCCTCATGCGTGGACAGCGGCGGATACAGCACCCAGCCGACGCCCGAGCCCAGCTGCCCGTCGCCGCCCGGCGAGAACAGCGAGGTCACCGCCAGCAGCACGCCGACGACATAGAGCCAGTAGCTGAGGTTGTTCAGCCGCGGGAAGGCCATGTCCGGCGCCCCGATATGCAGCGGCATGAAATAGTTGCCGAAGCCCCCGAACAGCGCCGGGATCACCACGAAGAACATCATCAGCACACCGTGATAGGTGATCATGACGTTCCACAGATGCCCGTTGGGCGTGCATTCCTCGGCCGAGGGAAGCAGCCGCCACCCCTCCATGCACATGTACTGGACACCGGGGTGTTGCAGCTCCATGCGCATGTAGACGGTGAACATGACCGAGACCAGACCGACCACCGCAGCGGTGACCAGATAGAGAATCCCGATATCCTTGTGGTTCGTGGACATGAACCAGCGGGTGAAGAACCCGCGGGAATCGTGGTGATCCCCATGTCCCTGGACGGCTGCGTCTGCCATCTAAGCCCCCTCGCGTGAAATAGCTGCCGGCGTCCGGCGCCGGCAATTCCCATCCGTTCTAGCCGAGGCTTCCTGCGGCGGCAACGCCGGAATGGGCAATTCCGTGTATTCAATGCGGCATCTGCGCGCAGCCCATGCCCGACCGGAACCAGAACGCCATGAGCATAGCAGAAATCGCGCCCGGGTTGAAGGCCGCGCCCGGTCACTTTCCGCCCCCGGACCCCGGCCCGGCCCCGAACAGACCGCCGCGAGGCCCGCTTCATTGCCCGGAAAACACGAAGGCGCCCGGCCTTGCGGACCGGGCGCCTGCCGCGAACCGGGAAAACGACTCAGGGCCGCGGGGCGCCGTCGGTCTCCTCGGGCTGCTCGGGGGCGTCGGGGGACTGGGCCAGCAGATAGGCCACCACATCCGCCTGGTCCTTGTTCAGCTTGAAGGTCATCTTCGAGCGCACCTTGGGATCGCCGCTGTATTCGTCCAGATAGGCGGTCGGGTCGGTGACATAGGCGGCCAGCGAATGCACGTCCCAGACGGCATCGGGATGCGACTCGGCCAGCTTGAGGATGCCGTCGCCATAGCGGAAGCCCTCGACCGAGGCGATCTTGCGGCCGACCACGCCATAGAGGTTCGGCCCGGTCATCCCGCCCTTGAAGATCACGGTCCCGTCCGGGGCCTGGATCTGGTGGCAGGCCCGGCATTTGCCGAACACCTTCTCGCCCTTCACGGCATCGCCGGCATCTTGCGCGAACACGGGGCTAGCGAGCGCCACGAGGGCGAACGCAACAGCTGCGGTGGTTTTCATGGAAATACTCCGATCTCAACAGGGCCGCATCATAACGCTGGTTGCCGCGGCCCGGTGCCATCATAAATCGGAAAAGCAGGATGTGAAGTGGCGGCGCAGGGCGTCGTCGAGGTCGCCCATCACCACCGGCAGGCCCAGATCGACCAGGCTGGTGACGCCGAAATCATGCAGGCCGCAGGGCACGATGCCGTCGAAATGGCTCAGCTCCGGCTCGACATTCACGGCGATGCCGTGAAAGCTGATCCAGCGGCGCAGCTTGATGCCGATGGCGGCGATCTTGTCCTCGGCCATGCCGCCATCGGCGCGGCGCGGCCGGTCGGGGCGCTCGACCCAGACGCCGACACGGCCCTCGCGGATATGGCCGGTGACGCCGAAATCCGCCAGCGCACCGATGACCCAGGCCTCCAGCCGGGCCACGAAGGCGCGCACGTCGCGGCCGCGCCGGTTCAGGTCCAGCATGACATAGACCACCCGCTGCCCCGGCCCGTGATAGGTATATTGCCCGCCCCGGCCGGCGACATGCACCGGAAAGCGTTCGGGGGCCAGCAGGTCCTCGGCCCGCGCCGAGGTGCCGGCGGTATAGAGGGGCGGATGCTCGACCAGCCAGACCAGCTCGCCCGCGCGCCCCTCGTGGATGGCGGCGACGCGCGCCTCCATGAAGGCCAGCGCCTCCTCATAGGGGGTCAGGCCGGGCGCAGTCAGCCATTCGGGTTCGGAAATCGGCATCGAAAGCCTCCGGCGGCGGATGTAGGATGCGTGCTCGCACGCACCATCGCCCAGGACATAGCCCCTGCGCAGGCGCGGGGCCAGCGGCGCGGGACAGCCGGCGCGCAGGCATGGGGCGGCAAATCGGGGCGCCCGGTGCGTTTTCCCCCTTTCCAAGCCGCCTTGAAGCCGCTAGATACCCCGCCACTGCCCGAGGCTTGCGGCCGTGGCGGAACTGGTAGACGCGCAGCGTTGAGGTCGCTGTGGGGTAACACCCGTGGAAGTTCGATTCTTCTCGGCCGCACCACCTTCCCCCTTCATTTCCCTGCGGAAACTCACGGCCCGGGCCGGGGCTCACCCCCGGCTGCGCGCCGCCATGAAGGCCGTGCAGGCGGTCTCCACCGCCGCCACCGCCTCGTCGTCCACATCCAGATGCGCGACCCAGCGGATGCTGCCATAGCCGCCGCCGACGGCAATGCCTTGCCCGGCCATGAAGGCGATGAACGCCTCGGCGGTGAAACCCTGCGGCTGCATGAACACCATATTGGTGCGCGCCGCCCCGGCGCCCAGCGCCGGGAACTGCGCCAGCACCTCGGCCAGGCGGGCGGCCCGGGCATGGTCCTCGGCCAGCCGCTCGACATTGTGTTCCAGCGCATGGATGCCGGCGGCGGCGATCACCCCGGTCTGGCGCATGCCGCCGCCCAGCATCTTGCGGATGCGGCGGGCGGATTCGATCAGTTCGCGCGGCCCGACCAGCAGCGAGCCGATGGGCGCCCCCAACCCCTTGGACAGGCAGAGCGACACGCTGTCGAACCAGCCGGCGATCCAGGCCGGGTCGCGGCCGGTGGCGACGGCGGCATTCATCACCCGCGCGCCGTCCAGATGCGTCGCCAGCCCGTGCAGGCGCGCCAGAGCGGTCGCCGCCTCCAGATAGCCGTCGGGCAGCGGCTGGCCGGAGAAGGTGTTCTCCAGCGTCAGCAGCCGGCTGCGGGCATGGTGGAAATCATCGGCCTTGATGCCGGCCTCGATCGCCGCCAGCGCGATGGTGCCATCGGCCTCGTTGGCCAGCGGCTGCGGCTGGATCGAGCCCAGCACCGCCGCGCCGCCGCCCTCGTAGCGATAGGTATGCGCCTGCTGCCCGACCAGATATTCGTCGCCGCGCCCGCAATGCGCCATCAGCCCGGCCAGGTTCGACTGGGTGCCGGTGGGAAAGAACAGCCCGGCCTCCTTGCCCAGCCGCTCGGCCGCCATCGCCTCCAGCCGCCGCGTGGTCGGGCAGTCGTCATAGACCGCATCGCCGACCTCGGCCGCCGCCATGGCCGCGCGCATGGCCGCCGAGGGCCGGGTCACGGTGTCGGAGCGGAAGTCGTGGATCGGGTTCATCGGATCGGCCTTTCAACGCTGCGGGTGCAGCTAACAGCCTCAGCCCAGCAGGTGCAACCAGATGCCGATGCTCAGCACCGAGGCGCCGGTGGCCAGCAGCACCGAGGAGGCCGCCACCCGCTTGGCCGCGCCATACATGTGCGAGAAGATATAGGCATTGACCCCCGGCGCCATCGCCGCGGTCATCACCGCCGAGCGCATGCCGGCCTGGTCCAGCCCGACCAGCCGGCCGAGGCCGAAGGTGATCGCCGGATGCAGCAGCAGCGAGGCCATGCAGCAGGTGGCGATGACGCCGGCATCGCCCTCCGGGCGATAGCGCATCAGCACGCCGCCCAGCGCGAACAGCGCCGTCGGCAGCGCGGTGACGGCGATCATGCGCACCGCCGCCCAGACCGGTTCCGGCAGGTCGAGGCCCGCCATCCCGGCCAGATTGACCACGAAACCGGCCAGGATGCCCAGCACCAGCGGCGTGCGCAGCACCCCCTTCAGCGCCCGCCCGGCGACGCGGCCGATCGACAGGTTCAGGCCGCGGGCGCGGGTGAACTCCATCAGCGTGATGCCGAAGGTATAGATCAGCGGCGAATGGGTCGAGATGATGATCCAGTTGCCGGCCAGCGCCGCCTCGCCATAGGCGCGTTCGGTGATCGGCACGCCCAGCAGCAGCGAGTTGGAGAACATGGCGACGAAGCCGATGGCCACGCAATCCTCGGGCTTGCGGTGAAAGATGTGGCGGGCGGCGGCCCAGGCGGCGCCGAAGCCCGCCAGGGCGCCGGCATAGAACACCACCAGCAGCAGCAGGTCGAACTGCGCCGACAGGTCGATGCGGGCGATGGATTGGAACAGCAGGAAGGGCGCGGCGAAATTCTGCGCGAAACGCATCAGCGCATCGACCGAGCGGTCGTCGAACCAGTTGCGCCAGGCCGCCAGATAGCCCGCGCCGACCACCAGGAAGACGGGCAGGATGACGGTGACGAAGGTGCTCACCCGGCGACCTCGACCTGCATGCCGTCATGGGCGGGGACGACATGGGCGGGCGTGTCGGCCATCACCGCCTCGTAATCCATGTCCAGATGCATGTTGGTGATGATGCAGCGCCCGACACCGGAACGCGCGAACCAGTCCAGCGTCCGGGCCAGATGCGCATGGCTGGGATGCGGGGTGCGGCGCAGGGCATCGCAGATGAACACCTCGGCGCCGGTGATCTTCGGCCAGGCGCTTTCGGGGATCGTCGAGACATCCGGCAGATAGACCAGCCCGCGCGCATCCTCGCCGCGGATGCGAAAGCCCAGCGCCGGGATCGAGCCATGCTCGACCACGAAAGGATCGAAGCGCAGGGTGCCGCCGTCGCCGGCGATGGCGACCTCGCCCTCGATCAGGTTGAGGGTGCAGACCGGCGGGTAATGGCTGCCCGGCGGGGTCTCGAAGATATAGCCGAAGCGGGTGACCAGCGCCTCGGCGGTGGCGCCGTCGGCCCAGACCGGCATCACCGCGCCGCGGTTGAAGACCAGTTGGCGGATGTCGTCGATGCCGTGGATATGGTCGGCATGGGGATGGGTATAGACCACCGCATCCAGCGCAGCGACCCCGGCATCCAGCATCTGCGGCACGAAATCCGGGCCGGTGTCGATGACCACCCGGGTCACGCCCTGCGGCCCCGCCCGCTCGACCAGCAGCGAGCAGCGGCGGCGGCGGTTGCGGGGATTGGCGGGGTCGCAATCGCCCCAATGCCCCCCCAGCCGCGGCACCCCGCCCGACGATCCGCAACCGAGGATCGTCGCCCGGATCATGCCGCCGCCCTGGTGAACAGCCGGTCGAAATTGGCCGAGGTCTGGCGGGCGAAATCCTCCGGCGTCATGCCGTAGACCTTGGCGGCGGCCAGCGCGGTATGGGCGACGAAGCCCGGCTCGTTGCGGCGCCCGCGATGCGGCGGCGGCGCCAGATAGGGGCTGTCGGTCTCGACCAGGATGCGCTCGATCGGGGCGCTTGCAAAGATCTCGCGCAGCTCCGTCGAGCGCGGGAAGGCGCCGATGCCGGAAAAGGACAGGTAGAAGCCCAGGTCCAGCGCCGCCCGCGCCAGCCCGGCGCCGCTGGAAAAGCAATGCATCACGCAGGCATAAGCGCCGGCGCGGTGTTCCTCGGTCAGGATGCGGGCCATGTCGGCATCGGCATCGCGGGCATGGATGATCAGCGGCAGGCCGGTGCGACGCGCGGCCTCGATATGCAGGCGCAGGCTCTCGGCCTGCCGGGCGGCGCTGTCGGGGGTATAGTGGTAATCGAGGCCGGTCTCGCCGATGCCGACCATCTTCGGATGCGCGGCGAAGGTCTCCAGTTCCGCGACCGTGACCAGCGGGCTGTCGGGCTTCACGCTCATCGGGTGGATGCCGACGGCATAGAACAGGCCCTCGGTGGCCTCGGCCATGGCGCGCACCTTCGGCTCGTTCTCCAGCCGGGTGCAGATGGTGACCATGCGCGTCACCCCGGCGAGGCGGGCGCGCGCGATCACCTCGGCGCGGTCATCGTCGAAATCGGGGAAATCCAGGTGGCAATGGCTGTCGACCAGCGGTGCCGCAAGAAAGGGGCTGTCGCCGAAGGCCGGGGCCTCGGGGCGTTTCATTCGGTCCGTCATCGCTGCCCGTCACATCCTTGCCCCTTGCGCGGCGGGAACCTGCGCAAGCTGGGTCAACATATCCATGACCAGCGCGGCAGCGTCAAGGTTGACCGCCCGCCCCGCCCGCGCCTGCGCCGAGAGCCGGGCCTGCGCATCCGCCCAGGCACGCGCGGCCCCGGCATCCGGCGACAGCCGCGCCAGGATCGCGGCTTCGTCGGGCGTGACCGAGGGCACGGGCGGGCCGGCCAGCCCGGCCAGCGCCAGCCGCGCCAGCAGCCGATCGAGCAGGGTCACGGTCAGGTCGAAGGGATCGCCCTCGCCCTGCGCCCGGGCGGCGGCGGCCTCGGCGATCCGTGCCGCCGCCTGCCGGTCCAGCCTCGGCAGGGTCGCGAACAGCGCCAGCAGCCGCTGATAGGCGGCCAGCCCGTCCTGGCCCAGCAGCCGCAGCGCCTCGCCGGCCGAACCGCCGGAGAGCGCCGCCAGCCCGGCGGCCTCCCCGGGCTCCACCTGCGCCCCGGCCTGCTCCAGCACCTCGGCCATCGGTGCCGGCGCCAGCGGCGCCAGCCGCAGCAGCCGGCAGCGCGAGCGGATGGTCGGCAGCAGCCGCGCCGGGCGATGCGCGACCAACAGCAGCACCGCGCCCGGCGGCGGCTCCTCCAGCAGCTTCAGCAGTGCGTTGGCGGCCGAGGGGTTCATCTCGTCCGCGGCGTCGAGGATGGCGACGCGGCGGCCGCCATCGGTGGCGGTCAGCTGGAAGAAGCCCAGCAGGCGGCGGATTTCCTCGACGGTGATCTCGGCGGAATGGCGGCCGGTCTTCTCGTTGAAGGGGCGGCGGATCAGCGCCAGCCGCGGCTCCGACAGCGCGCGCATCCGGCGGGCCAGCGCCGAATCGGGGTCGGTCTCCAGCATGTCGAGAGCACCGCCCTCCAGCAGCCAGCGGGCGATGGCCCAGGCCAGCGTCGCCTTGCCCACCCCGCGCGGCCCGGCCAGCAGCCAGGCATGGTGCAGCCGCCCGGTACCGGCGCTGCGCAGGAAATCCTGCACCGCCGCATCCTGCCCGATCACCCGCGCCGCCTCGCGCGGATGCGGGGCGCCGGGAATGCGGTCGGCCTCGGGCAGCGGCTCGGCCGGGGCCTCGGCAGGGCGGCGGGCCATCAGCGCACCCGTCCGGGCAGGGGGCGGCGGCTGCGGGCGGGGCGGGCCGACGATGCAGGGCGAGGACATGGCATCAGCGCAATCCCTCCGGCAGTTCGGCAGCGACCCGGGCGGCGACGGATTCTGCGCTGCCGGCACCGTCGATCAGCCGCACCCGGCCCGGCGCATCCCCGGCCAGCGCCCGGAAACCCGCCCGCAGGCGCTGCTGGAAATCGAGGCCCAGCCGCTCGAACCGGTCCTCGGCGCCGCCGCGCGCATGGGCGCGGCTGGCGGCCTCGGCAGGGTCGAGGTCGATGACGAAGGTCAGGTCGGGCTCCAGCCCGATCATCAGCGCATGCAGCGCATCGACCATGCCGCGCAGGCTGGCCCGCGCCGCGCCCTGATAGACCCGGGTGGAATCGGCGAAACGGTCGCTGACCACCACGCCGCCCGCGGCCAGGGCGGGGCAGATCACCCGTTCCAGGTGATCGCGGCGGGCGGCGGTGAACAGCAGGATCTCGGTCTCGGGCGACCAGCGCTCGGTGCCGCCCTCGACCAGCAGGCGGCGAATTTCCTCGGCGCCGGGGCTGCCGCCCGGCTCGCGGGTCAGGCGCACTGCATGGCCGCGCGCCTCGAGTGCCGCGGCCAGCAGCCGCGCCTGCGTGGACTTGCCCGAGCCGTCGATGCCCTCGAAGCTGATGAACATCGGCCGCCCCGCCCGGCGGTCAGCTGTCGGCGGCGGGGCGCACCGCCTGCCAGGCCATCATGCCCAGCCGCAGCACCGCACCCTGCAACCGGCCCAGCACCCCGGCCTCGCCGACATCCTCGGCCGCGATCAGCGGCGTGCGCGATTCGACGCCGCCCGGCAGGGTGACCACCAGATCGCCCAGCTTTTGCCCGGCGGTGATCGGCGCCGGGATCGGGCCGTCAAAGCTGGCCACGGCGGTGATCTGCGCATCCTCGCCGCCGCGGATCAGCACCCGCACACCCTCGGCGGTGGTCAGCCCGACCTTGCGCTGGCTGCCCAGCCAGACCGGCGCCGTCACCACGGTCTCGCCCTGCGGCACCACGGTATGCATGGCGAATTCGCGGAACGCCCAGCTTACCACCCGCTCGGCCTCGTCGGCGCGGGCGCGCTCGTCCGCCAGGCCCATCAGCACGAAGACGATGCGCCGGTCGCCCTGCATGGCCGAGCCCACCAGCCCATAGCCGGCCTCCTCGGAATGGCCGGTCTTGAGGCCGTCGGCGCCGATGCCCAGCGCCAGCAGCGGATTGCGGTTGAAGCGGTTGGCGGGGGCGCGGTTGTCGAAGGCGAATTCGCGCAGCCCGAAATCGGCATAGAATTCCGGGAAATCCCGGATCAGGTGCAGGGCCAGCACGCCCAGGTCGCGGGCCGACATCAGGTGGTCGGGATGCGGCCAGCCCGAGGCATTGGCGAAATGCGAATGCGTCAGGCCCAGCGCACGGGCGCGCTCGGTCATTTGGCGGGCGAAGGCGTCCTCGGTGCCGGCCATGCCCTCGGCCACCACCACGCAGGCATCGTTGCCGGACATGACGATGATGCCCTTGACCAACTCGTCCACGGTGGGGCGGTCCTGCTCGTTGAGGAACATGGTCGAGCCGGCCATCTTGCGCGCCTTCGTCGAGACGCTGAACCGCTCGTCCAGGCTGAGCCGGCCCTGATGCACGGCCTCGAACAGCATGTAGAGGGTCATCAGCTTCGACATCGAGGCCGGCGGCAGCGCCTCGTCGGCGTTCTTTTCCATCAGCACGGTGCCGGTGGTCATGTCATAGACCCAGGCGGCCCGCGCGGTGGTGTCGAATTTCTGCGCCAGCACGGCCTGCGCCGGCAGCAGGAACGCAAGGAAAAGGGCGATGAAGCGCATGACAAATCCAGCCTGTTTGCGCCAAGCCCTACAACAGCCGGGGCGGCGGGGCAACGCGGGCGGCCTCAACTCTGCGTGGCGGCGCGGCCCCGCGCGCCGGCGCCCTCAGTGATAGGTGAAGCTGCCGGTCTCGCAAACATTGACGCCATTGCGCACCAGTTCCTCGCCATCCGAGAAGATGGCGAGGAAATCGAATATGCAATAGCCGGTGCCATCGTCGAAATCCACCATCACGCTGGAGCCGGAGGGCAGCACGCTGGAGCCGAGGATATCCTCCTCCCAGGAATCGGTGCCCTTGTTCGAGCCGTAGAATTCCACGATGGAATAGCCGGTATTGTTGATGATGCGCACGCGGCGATCGGCGGCCCCGGCCGGCCCGGCAAGGCCGGCGACGAGCGACGAGAGCAGCAGAGCCACGACCAGAAGCCTTGTTCCCATTTTCACCACCTGTTGACGCGATTCCCGTTTCCGGCGCGCGGCCGGATGCGGTTCAGTAATCGCCGGCCCCGGCCTTGCGGCAAGGAGTTTCGCGAAAACACGCTAATGAAATATTGCCAAAATAATTCCCGGCGCCGGAAATGCGCGGCGCGGGGGATTTTGCCGCGGAACCGGTGCCGTGGCGTGTCGGTCAGCCCCGAATCCCGCCGGCCGATCAGCGCCGGGCGGCGCGGCGGCGCAGGATCTCGTAGGCCACCGCGCCGAGGATGGTTACCGCGATGATGACCAGCGCCAGTGCGTTCACCGCCGGGGTCAGCCCGGTGCGCACCTTGGTGGCGATGAAGATGGTCAGCGGCGTCTCGAAGCCGCGCACGAACAGGGTGGTGTTGTAATTCTCGATGGATTGCAGCACCGCCAGCCCGCCCGAGGCCAGCAGCGCCGGGCGCAGGAACGGCAGCAGCACGCGGCGGAACACCATGAAGCGCGAGGCGCCGAGGCCCAGCGCGGCCTCCTCCTGCGCGCGGTCGAAGCGTTGCAGGCGGGCGATCACCATCAGCATCACATAGCAGATGATGAAGGTGGATTGCGCGATCACGATCAGGACCAGCCCGCCGCCGAGGCCGACCTGCCGCCACAGGATCAGCGTCGAGATCCCGATCACCACCCCCGGCGTCAGCAGGGGCGAGACCATGATGGCATAGGCCAGGCTGCGCGCCCGCGCATGCAGCGTGGTCAGCACCAGCGCCGCCGCCGTGCCCACCGGCACCACCACGATCACCACGCCGATGGCGACGAGGATCGAGGTGCCCAGCGACTGCCACATCGCCCGATCCGCCCACATGGCCGAAAACCACTCCAGCGTCGTGCCTTGCCAGGGGATCACCGTAGGAAAGCGGCTGGTGTTGAAGGCAGCCGCCGACATGATGACCAGCGGCATGAAGAGATAGGCGACGAACAGCACCAGATAGAGCGCCATCAGCATACGAAAGAGGCGGTCGGCGCCGCTCATTTCGCCACATCCGCCAGGTTGACGCGGGCGATGCGCAGCGTCGCCAGTACCACGGCCAGACACAGCACCAGCAGGGTCAGCGCATAGGCCGCGCCGCGGTTCCAGTCGCCGCCCTCGAAGAACCAGTTGTAGATGATTTCCGTAAACCAGCGGCTGCCGGGCGAGCCGAGCAGCGCCGGCGCCACATAGGAGCCCGCCGCCAGCATGAAGGTGAACACGCAGCCGGTGGCGATCCCGGCCTTGGCATGGGGAATGACCACCCGGCGATGGATGCGCAGGGTGGAGGCGCCAAGGTCGCGCGCGGCCTCGATCTGCGCCTTCTCAAGGCTTTCGATGGCGTTGTAGATCGGCAGCAGCATGAACAGGATATAGGCATAGACCATGCCCGCCAGCACGCCGCCATCGCCCTGCCAGCGGATCGGTGCGTCGATGATGCCCAAGCCCATCAGTGCCGCGTTCAGCGGCCCGCGATAGGCCAGCAGGATATACCAGGCCAGGGTGCGCAGCACCTCGTTGATGAAGAACGGGATGATGAGGGCGATCAGGAAGATTTCCAGCTGCCCCGGCCCGGCCCGCTGCGCCAGCCAGAAGGCGATGGGATAGCAGACCAGGAAGGTCACCGCCGCCACCAGCGCGCTGGCCCAGATGGTCTTGAAGAAGATCGCCCGATGCGTCGGCTCACCTGCCAGATAGAGGAAATTCTGTAGCGAATAGTGGTCCTGCGGCCCGCCCAGCTGCGCCGGCGGCAGGTTCGGGCGCAGGGCATAGTCGATCATCATCAGGTTCGGCGCCAGCACCATGCCGGCGACCCAGATCACCACGAGAACCAGAAACACCGAGGCCAACCCGGCGCCGAACCTGCGGAACAGCTCAGCCATCGGCCAGCACCACGGCATGTTCGGGGGCAAAGCCGAACCGCGCCTCGGTTCCCGGCGCCGGGGCCTCGGAAAGGCGGGTGTTCGGCACCGTCATGGTCATCGCCGCGCCATCGGGGAAGCGGCCATGGACCAGCGCGAAGGCACCCTCGAAATCCAGCCGCTCGACGGTGGCGGGCAGGCTGTTCGGCCCGGCGCCGCCCGCCAGCGCCTCGGGGCGGATATAAATCGTCGCCGCCTGCCCCGGCACCACCTCCCGGGCGCGGCCGCGCAGCGGCCCCAGCGCGGTGTCCAGCGTGGCGATGCCGCCCTCGACACCGGCGACCGTGCCGGCGATGGCATTGGTCTCGCCCACGAAACGCGCCACGAAGGGCGTGGCGGGGTTGTCGTAGAGGTCGCGGGGCGTGGCGACCTGTTGCAGCAAGCCGGCGCTCATCACCGCCACGCGGTCGGACATGGCCAGCGCCTCGGACTGGTCGTGGGTGATGTAGATGAAGGTGACGCCGGTGCGCTGTTGCAGGCTGCGCAGTTCGGCCCGCATGTGCTGGCGCAGCTTGAGGTCCAGCGCCGAGAGCGGCTCGTCCAGCAGCAGCACCTGCGGCTCGACCGCCAGCGCCCGGGCGATGGCGACGCGCTGGCGCTGGCCGCCGGAGAGTTCCCCCGGCATCCGGTCGCCATAGCCGTCCAGCGCGATCAGGTGCAGCAGTTCCTCGGCGCGCCTGCGACGCTCGGTCTTCGCCACGCCCCGCGCCTCCAGCCCGAAGGCGATGTTTTCCCAGACCGGCATCAGCGGGAACAGCGCCAGCGACTGAAAGATCATCGCCGTCGGCCGCTGGTTGGGGCCGAGGCCGGCCATGTCGCGGTCGCCAATCAGGATGCGGCCTTCGGTCGGTTCCAGAAATCCGGCGATCATGCGCAGGATCGTGGTCTTGCCGCAGCCCGAAGGGCCCAGGATGGAAAAGAATTCCCCCGCGCCGACCTTGAGCGACACGTCGCTGACGGCGCGGGTGTTCCCGAACCGCATGCCGACGCCCGCCAGTTCCACAGAATGCGACATCCGCCCCCTTTCGAGCTGGCGCGGGGGGAAGGCCCCCGCGCCGGTTTCGATCAGGCCGACAGGAAGCGGTCCTGATATTCGTTGCGCTTGGAGATGTACCAGTTTTCCTGGATCGGCCACCACCACAGTTTTTCCAGCGCATCGCCCGGATAGGCGGCGGCAAAGAACGCCTTGGCATCGTCCGAGACCAGATCGGCCGAACCCACCGCCGTCGAGTTGATCGAGGTGGCGTTGGAATACATCGCCCCGGCCTCGGGGGTCAGGAACCAGTTGATGAAGGCATAGGCCTGATCCAGGTTCGCCGCCCCCTTCGGGATCGACAGCCCCTCCATCCAGGCCAGGGCGCCTTCCTTCGGCGCGATGAAGCCGACCGGCAGCCCCTCGCGGGCCAGGGCGGCGGCGGTCGAATCCCAAGTCTGGCCGATGGCGGCGCCATTGACGCGGAAGGCGCCCTGTGCCTCGTTCTCGTTGTTCCAGAACTGGATGATATTGCCCTTGCGGGCGATGGCCTCGGCGAGGATGGCGTCGAACACCTCGGTCTGCGCCTCCGGGGTCTTGAAGGCATCGAGCAGCGGGCGCGGCAGCTTGCCCTCGGCCTCCAGCCACAGCCCGAGGCCGACCAGCGCCGAATGGGCGCGCACCGTGGCCTTGCCCGCCGCCGCCTCGCCCCAGATGTCGCCATAGGAGGCGGTGCCGTATTCCAGCGGCATCTGGTCACGGTCGAAGGCCACCGCCTCGGTGCCCCAGTCGGTCGGCACCTGGTAACGCTGGCCGTTCACCACCGCGCCGAGATTGGTCGAGTTCTGCCAGGCCGAGGGCAGCACCTTCGCCACCTCGATCTTCGATTCGTCGATGGGCTGCACCAGGTCGAACTCGACATAGTTCGGCACCCGGTCCACGGTCGGCCAGATCAGGTCGAAGCCGCCGCCATTGTTGGCGCGCAGCTGGTTCAGCAGCTCGTCATTGGTGCCGTAGGGGGTGAAGACCGGCTTGATCCCGGTGGCCTTCTCGAAGGCGCCGAGGATCTCGTCGTTCAGATAGCCGGCCCAGGCAAAGATGTTCACCGTGCCCGACGAGCCCTGCGCCAGCGCACCACGCGACACCAGCGGCGCCGCCAGCGACAGCCCGGCCAAGGCCGCCGCGCCTTTCAGAACTCCGCGTCGTTTGATCATGTTCACGGTCGAATCTCCTGATGTTCGATGGGCCGTCTTCTGGAGCCCGTGCAAGACAATGCCATGACAGCTTGGCACAGGATCGGGCAAAAAAACACCTCGCTCCTCACCGCCCGCATTGTGGGGCGGCGAGGAGCGGTCGGCATGCTTCCGGACGGCGATTTCGTCCGCGGGTGCTTCCCCGGTCGGCAGCATCGGGCCGAGGTCGGCGACACGCTTCCACGCGGGTCAGATACTCTGAAACCTCGGGCCAACTCGCGGCATAGATGGCGCCGGGCGAGGATTCGGCACTGTCTCCCTCTGACCGGAAACACGGCAGGGCCGGTCCGGACCGGCCCGCCTCGCTCAGATCTCGATCGGCACCAGCACTTCGGGCTCGACGACATTCACGTCGGGAAGACCCTCCTTCATCGTCTCCGCCGACTGCTCCAGCAGTGGGAAGGTGCGATAATGGCAGGGGATCACCGTCTTGAAGTCGAAGAACTTCTTCGCCGCCCAGGTCGCGCGCGCCATGTCCATCGTGTAATGCCCCCCGGCGGCGAGGATGCCGATATCGGGGGTGTGCAATTCGGCGAACAGCGCCATGTCGGCCATCACGTCGGTATCGCCCGAGACATAGATCACATGCCCCTCGCCGGCGATCATGTAGCCCGATTCCGTGCCCAGATAGACCGGCGTGCCGTCCAGGGTGAAAGACGAGGAATGCGTGGCATTCACCATCGTCACCTTCACCCCCGCCAGATCGACGGTGCCGCCCTTGTTGAAGTCGATGCCCGCAACCCCCGACTGCGCCGCCACCCAATGCGCAAGCTCGGGGATGGCGACGACCGGGATGCCCAGCTCCTTCGAGATCGCCGCCGCATCGCCGGTATGATCGCCATGCCCATGGGTCAGCAGGATATGCGTCGCCCCCGCGATGGCCTCCGCCCGGCGGGCGACCGGAAACATCGGATTGCCGGAAAGCCAGGGGTCGATCAGCAGCACCGCATCGCCGATGGCGATGCGGAAGCCGGAATGGCCGAGCCAGGTGATCTTCATAGGTGCCTCCTTCGATGGCCCCTGGGAGGCGGGGCCGGTCTTTGCATTCTACGACAGCCCGCCACCGCAAGGCAAAGCCGCGGCGCCGCCGGGCATCGCTTTACAGGAACGGCCCCAGTTGCAGGCGGCTGCCATCGCTGAAGCGCGACAGGCGGAAGCGGCCGAGGTCATGGCCCGGGGCATTGCCCTGGATCAGGTCGGCCATCACCCGCCCGATGCCCGGACCGATGCCGAAGCCGTGGCCGCTCATGCCGGTGGCCACATACAGGCCGGGAATCGCCGCCACCTGGTCGAGGACCGGCACGAAATCCGGCATGGTGTCGATCATCCCCGCCCAGGTGGTCTTCAGCCGCACCGGGCCGAGTTCGGGAAACAGCCGGGCAAAATTCTCTGCCGCCGCGCGCAGATGGCCGGCGGCCGGCGGCGGGTTCAGGACGCGCATGCGCTCGAACGGGCTTTCCCCGTCCTCGGGCCAGCTGCGCGGCGTGCCCCAGGCGTCGGGATAGCCGGCCGGCGCCCAGGGCGCATAGCGGGTAGCAAGCGGATGGGCCCGCAGCGCCGGCAGGTATTTCCCCATATGCCGGAAGGCGTCGGGGCCGAGATAGAGGCGGCTGCCGCCGCCCGCCGCCAGCGTATAGCCGCCATCCTGCCGGCGCCGGAACGCCACCCCCTTCTCGGAGACCGCGCCGGCATGGATCTCGGGCAGGGGCTCGGTCGCGGCGACGGTGGCGCGCACGCTGAGCTGGGGAAGGCCGACCCCGTGCCGGCGCAGCAGCAGCGAGGACCAGGCACCCCCGGCCACCAGCACGGTCGCGGCGGCGATGCGCCCGGCCTCGGTCAGCACGCCGGTGATCCGGCCCGCCGCGATGTCCAGCGCCCGCACGGCGCAGTTCTCGACGATGGTCAGGCCCGCGCGCGCCGCCAGCCGGGCCAGCGCCGGCACCGCCAGCCAGGGCTCGGCCCGCTGGTCGGAGGGCGTGATCATCCCGCCCCGCACCCGCCGCGACAGGCCGGGAAGCAGCCGCGCCACCCCCTCGGCGTCCAGCAGGCGGGTGTCGAGGTCATGCGCCGCGGCCAGCGCCATGAAGTCCTGATAGCCCTGGAGCTGCCGGTCGGTATCGGCCAGATAGGTCACCCCGGTCTGCCGCAGCCCGATCTCCTCGCCGCTTTCCTGCGCCAGCTGCTGCCAGAGGCGCCCGGCCTCGATCATGATCGGCAGCTCGGCCGCATCGCGGCCCTGCTTGCGCACCCAACCCCAGTTGCGCGAGGACTGCTCGGCGGCGATGCGCCCCTTTTCCACCAGCGTGACGGAAACGCCCTGGCGAGCGAGGAACAGGCCCGTGGTCACCCCGATGACCCCGCCGCCGATGATGACGACATCGCAGGCGGCCGGGGGCGGTCCGGGAAAGGCGACGGGATCGGCGACGGAGAACGGAAAACGGGGCATGGCGGGCACCTCTGGATCGCGACGGGTTGGGGGCGGCGGTTATCCGGCGGCTACGGCCATCCCGCCCGCCGCACTATGGCAAGGTTCGGGCCGGGATGTCAGGCCCAAGGCGGAGAATGTGACCATCGGTCCCGGTCGCATGGTTCCGGCGGCGCCGGGCTGGGCATCCGGGGGGCGACCGCGAGAATCCGTTGCAGGGATTGAGGGAGGCCATACCGCCGGGCCCACCCGCATTCGCCGTTCGTTAGGAGAGGGCATGGGACCATTCCCCTGCCCTCGACGGGCGGCCCCTCGGGCTCAGCCGATAGCGCGGTCGCGAACAACCGTCGCAGGAATCGAGCAAAGACAAACCGCCGGCCCTACCCGCATTCGCCGTTCTTTCGCGGCGGCAAGGGAACCATCCACCCCCCTCACCTGGGACGGCGGCGCCCCCGCCCCCACAGCCTCAGCCGATGGCGCGGTCGCGGGTTTCGGCCTTCACCATCAGCAGGGCCAGCGCCGCCAGCACCAGCAGCCCCGCGAAGGTGCCGATGGCGATGCCGAAGCCCTTGGCGAAGACCACCGCCAGCATGCTGGGCGCCAGGATGCCGCCCAGCCGGGCCACGGCGCTGGCCGTGCCCATGCCGGTGCCGCGCAGATGGGTCGGGTAAAGCTCGGGCGTGAAGGCATAGAGCGCGCCCCAGGTGCCCAGCAGCGCAAAGCTCATCAGGATCAGCGAGGAGGCGACCATCGCGGTCCCCGTCGCCACCGTGAACAGGAAACAGCCGGCCGCGCTGAGCAGCAGGAAGGCCAGCAGCGTGGTCCGCCGGCCGATGGCCTCGACCCCCCAGGCGGCCAGCGCATAGCCGGGGATCTGCGCCAGCGCCAGGATCACCAGAAACCCGTAGCCGCGGACGAATCCGAAACCCTCGGTGGCCAGTTGCCCCGGCACCCAGACAAAGACGCCGTAATAGGACAGCGAGACCAGGAACCACAGCGCCAGCACCCCGAAGGTCCGCGCCCGCAGCAGACCGGAAAAGATCGACTCCTCGGCCCCCTCCGGCACCGCCGAGGGAACGATGGTCGCCCCGGCGGGCAAAGCCGGCCTGCCGTTCGCGGCCAGCACCCGGTCCAGCACCGCCTTTGCCTCGTCCGCGCGGCCCTTGCGGGTCAGGTACATCGGCGATTCCGGCACCCAGAGGCGCAGGAAGATGCCGATCGCCGCCGGCAGCGCGGCCACGCCAAAGATCCAGCGCCACGGCGCCACCGCGCCCTGCGCGGCCGCGATCCATGCGGTCAGCGCCACGATGATGGTGCCGATGGCCCAGAAGCCCTCCAGCCAGACCAGCCAGCGCCCGCGATTCTTCGGCGGCAGGAATTCGGCCATCATCGCGTAATCCACCGGCAGCGTGCCACCCACCGCCACCCCGGTCAGGAAGCGTAGCGCCAGCAGCATGGTGAAATCCTGCGCGAAGGCCGAGGCCATGCCGAAGACGGCATCCATCAGCACCGTCAGCAGCAGGATGTTGCGCCGCCCGATGCGGTCGGCGATGCGCCCGAAGGCAAAGGCGCCGACGAACATGCCGAGGAAGAACAGCGTGCCGATCTGGAGCGCCGCCAGACGCTCGATCCCGAAACTGGCGGCGACCGAGGGCGCGGCAAAGCCCACCGCGATCACCTGCATGGCGTCGGCCGCCCAGACCAGCCCGAAGATCCCCAGAAGCCGCCGCTGGAACCGCCCGGTTCCGCCCTGGGCCAGGGCCTCGTCCACGGTCAGTTGCATCCGCCTGCCTCCGATACGGGGAATTCCGACCTGAACTAGCGCGGATGTCCGGCGTCACCAAGCCTCGATTTGCGGCAATGCGGCAATTTCTTTGCCGCATTGCGTCTTGCCGCTGTCCCGGGCGGCAGGCGGCCCTTCACGGCAGCACGGCCAGGGGGCCGTTCGTCCGCCCCGTCGGGCTATCGGCCGCCTGAAACCTCACCGCATCGCCGGGCGCGGCCTGCACCGCCGCAGGCCTCATTCGGCCATCAGGGACCGGATTCGCTCATGCAGCGCCCGGCTGACCGGGATGCCCTCGCGCCGGCTGATTTCCCGCGCGGCATGGCGGCGGGCGCCGGGGAGGCGGGCGCCTTGACCCTCGATGCGGTCCAGCGTCGCCTCGGCCGCCTCCAGATTGCCCGGCTCCGCAAGCAGGGCGGGATCGAAGGCGATGATCAGCTCGCCGTGACAGGGGGCGGCCTGCTGGCCCCGGTCGAACTCGGCGGACTGGCGGCTGGTGCGGTCACCGATGAAGGGGCCGGCCATCAATTCGATCATGGTCGCCAGGGCCGAGCCCTTGTGGCCGCCAAAGGGCAGCATCGCTCCCGCCAGGATCGCCGCCGGGTCGGTGGTCGGCCGCCCCTCGTCATCCAGGCCCCAGCCCTCCGGCACCGTCTTGTCCGCCTGCCGGTGAAGGGCAATGTCGGCCCGCGAGGCGGCGGTGGTGGCAAAGTCGAAGACATAGGGCGGCCTTGCGGCGCGCGGCCAGGCAAAGGCCAGCGGATTGGTGCCCAGAACCGGCCGCGTCCCCCCGGCCGGCGCCACCCAGTCATGGGTCGGGTTCATGGACAGCGCCGCCAGACCGTGACCGGCGATCTCCTCCACCACCGGCCAGAGCGCCGTCGAGTGAAAGCCGTTATTGACCGCCAGGAAGGCGATGCCGAGGGCGCGGGCGGCCTCGATCAGCGCCGGCAGACCGGCGCGGGCCGCCGCCACGGAAAAGCCGTAGCCGGCATCGACCCGGACGACGGCCGGCGTGACCTGCTCGACCCGCGGCACGGCATCGCGGGCGAAGGCCGGATGCGCCATCGTGTCCAGCGTTCCGGGCAGCCGTTGCAGGCCATGCGACAGGGCACCATCCCGCTGCGCCCGGGTCAGCATGTCGGCCATGGCGGCCGATTGCGCCTGCGACAGGCCATGACCGCGCAGGAAATCGAGGGCCAGTTGGTAGACCTCGGCCTCCGAAAGCAGGATCTCGTCCATCACCGTCTCCTTTGTGCCGGCCCGTGAAATGGCCCGCTTCTCCGGCACATGGTTCCAGAAGCGGCCCCGGACCAACAGCCCCGGGCCGGTCCCATGCCGCCGCGCCGCGACCTTACCACCCCGTCTGGTGATCCGGCCATGGGTGGCGAAGCGCCGGGCCTCACGCCGTCACAGAGGCCGTCCCGGCGCTGCCCGGATGGCCGGGCCGGGGCAAGCCATGCTGGCCAAACAGCCTATAGGAAGATAGCGGCAATCGCCTTATCATCGGCCGGCGCCGTTGCGGTTCCTGCGCATGCCGCGGCGGGTTGAGCGGAGACGGAGGCAGGAATGCCCCACATGGTCGAGCTTGTCGACGATCTCGGACGCCTCGGGGATATCGGACCACAATGGGCAGAGCTGCACGCCGCGGCGGGCGGCGGGCCGTTCTCCTCGGCCGAATGGCTGGCGGCCTGGGCCGCGGCCTATGGCGGTCAGGGGGCGGCGCCCTGCATCGGGCTGGCCTGGTCCGGCGGGCGGCTGCTGGCCGGCATGCCGCTGGGGCTGCGGCGCGGGCGGGTCTCGACGAGGGGGCCGCGCGTCGGCAAGCTGGTGATGCTCTGCGACGAGCGAGCCGGGTTTCACGAGGTCCTCGCCCTTCCCGGCCCCGAGGGGCAGGCCGCGGTGGCGGCGCTGCTGGAGGGCTGTCTGGCGCGGGGCGGCTGGGAGTTGGCCGACCTGAACCCGGTTCTGGGCTCGGCCGCGCTCGACGGGCTGGCGGCGCGCGCGCAGGCGCAGGGCCTTGCCGTCTGGCGGCGCGAGGAGATCCGGCGCGCGGTCTGCGACCTGTCGGCCGGCTGGCAGGGCTATCTGGCGCGGCGCAGCGGCAACTTTCGCAAGTCGATCCGCGTGGCGCGCAAGCGGGTCGAGGCGGAGTGGGGCACGCTGCGCATCCTCCGCGGCGGCGAGCCCGATGCCGATGCCGTGCTGGAACGGGCGCTGGCCGTGTCGGCGCGCTGCTGGAAGGCGCGGATGGGCACCGATATCGGCTCGAATCCGCGGGTGCGCGCCTTCATGACCGAGATCTGGACCCGGTTCTCGGCCCGCAAGGCGGCGCGCATCCTGCTGCTCAGCATCGGCGGCCGCGATGCCGCAAGCTGTTTCCTGCTGCGTTCCGGCAATCGCGAATACGGGTTCATCACCGATTTCGACGAGGATTTCGCCGCGCTGTCGCCGGGGCGTGTCATCGTCTCGCATGCGCTGGAAACCGCGGCGGCCGACGGGATCGCGGTGTTCGACATGATGCGGCTGACCCCGTTCTGGGAGCGCTTTGCCGATGAGATCCAGAGCTTCGAGCGGCTGCGCCTCTGCCGGCGGTTCGGGCTGGCCTGGCTGTGGCTGTCGGTCGAGGAACGCGCCCGGCCGCTGGGGCGCGAATTGCGAAAACGTTACCGGCGGCGCAGCCATACCCGGATAGCATTCAAGGACAGGTCCAGCGAGAGGGAGCGCAGCGATGAGGATGCGTGATTGGCCGCCGATGCGCCGCGCCGGCCGCATCGGCCTGGCACTGGCGCTGCTCGCCGCCCCGGCGGCGGCCGAGACGCTGACCATGGAGCCGGGCGACACGGTGGCGGTGTCGGTGCTGGGGCGCGCGGACCTGAGCGGCAGCTTTACCCTGCGCTCGGACGGCACGATCTCGATGCATGTCATCGGCGCAACGAAGGCGGCGGGCCTGACCGAGGCCGAGCTGGAGGACAGTCTGGAGGCGCTGCTGACCGGCGAAATGCAGCTTCCCTCCTCGGTCACCGTCTGGGTGGACAGCTGGCGGCCGGTCTATGTGCTGGGCGGCGTGGTGGCGCCGGGCGCCTTCGACTATCGGCTGGGCATGACGGTCGAGCAGGCGGTGGCGCTGGCCGGCGGCTTCGATCTGGGCACCGTGACGGGTTCGAGCAGCCTCAGCATGCGGGTGGTGGATCAGGCCGCCACGCTGGACGAGATCGGCCTGCGCCTGACCGAACTGTCGGTGCGGCGCGCCCGGCTGGAGGCCGAGGCCGCCGAACTCGACAGCTTCGCCGGACAGGCCGGCGGCGAGGGCGCGGCGGCCGCGATGACGGCCGAGCAGCAGCGCCTGTTCGAGAGCCGCGGGCAGGTGGTGCAAAACCGGCTGGAGGCGGCGGACGAGGTCAAGGTCCTGGCCGGAAACGAGGCCGATTCGCTGGCCGCGCAGCGCGAGTTGCTGAGCCGGCAGATCGCCGAGCAGGAGGCCAGCGTCGCGGACCTGCAATCGCTGTTCGACAAGGGGCTGGCCAGTTCCGAACGGCTGCGCGAGGCGCGGCGCGGGCTGACCGCGGACCGCATCGAACTGATGACCGCCGCCAGCTTCGAGGCGCGGGCGCGTCAGGAGGTGGCGGCGGCCGATGCCTCGGTCAGCGATTTCATGACCGGCCGCCAGCGCGACATTGCCGAGGAACTGGCCAATATCGGCAGCCAGCAGCGCGCCGCCGAGCAGGAACTGGCCGCCGCGCAGCATTTCCTGGCCGAATTCGGCCCGCGCGTCGGCTATCTCGACGGGGAGCTGGGACCGCCGGTGTTCCGCGTCACCCGCCGCAACGGGGCGGCGACCGAGCTGCTGGAACTGGCCGCCACCGACCCGCTGCGCCCCGGCGATCTGGTCGAGGTGGTACGCGAGCCGGCTCAGCCCACCGAGTGACCGGCTGCCGCCGCGGCGGGGCCCCGCCCGGCCAGCCGCGCCAGGATGGCGAGGTTGCGGCTGTTCTCCTCGGGCGTCGAGATCGGCAACAGGAAATAGCGCTGCTTGTAGAATGCCTTCTCGCCCAGATAGATGCCCTCCTCGGCAAAGACCTCGACCACCCGTGTCAGGGTATCGGGCAGCTCCACCAGCATGAAGGGTGCCTGGCTGGGCACCACGTCCAGCCCGAGGCCGGTCAGCGCGCCGGCCATGCGGCGACGCTCGGCCGTGGTGGTGTCGAAGATGTGCTGCTGATGGGCGGTGGCGCCGAGGGCGGCGGTGGCCGCCACCTCCGACAGGCGCGAGATGGAAAAGATGCGCTCG
The DNA here is from genome assembly GCA_040392885.1 of Paracoccus sp. (in: a-proteobacteria). GTDB lineage: Bacteria > Pseudomonadota > Alphaproteobacteria > Rhodobacterales > Rhodobacteraceae > Paracoccus. Next base: position 53,410 of record JBEBVF010000001.1, read on the forward strand.
CCGCGCTTGAGCCATTCGACATGTTCCGGCCGGCCATAGGCATAGCCGACCCGCGCCCCGGCCAGCGCATAGAACTTGGAGAAGGTGCGCAGGCCGAGGATCGGCCGGGTTTCGGTGTCGATGAGGTCGCGGGCGGTCACCGCCTCGGGGTCGTCGACATATTCGGCATAGGCCTCGTCCAGCAGGATCGGGATGCTGTCGGGCACCATGGCGAGGAAGCGGGCGAAACCGGCCTTCTTCAGCACCACCCCTTCGGGATTGGAGGGCGAGATCAGATAGATCAGCCGCGTCGCCGGGCCGACCGCCGCCGCCACCGCATCGAGGTCGTATTCAAAGCCCGCGCCGGTGCGGCGCAGCGGCACCATGGTCGCATCGAGCGCCCGCTTGCCGACCAGCATGTTGAAGCCGAACCAGCCCGGCCTGGCCGATACCACCTTGTCGCCGGGCCGGGTCAGCATTTCCAGCAGCCGGTCGAGGATCTCCCACGAGCCGTTGCCGATGGCAAAGCAGTCGGAGTCCAGCCGCATCCTCGCCGCCAGCGCGGCGCGCAGCGCGCCATGGGTCTCGTCGGGATAGACCGCGGCGAGGCGCGGCGTCGTCGCGGCGCCCAGCGCCGCCATCACCTCCGGCGCGGCGCCGTAATGGTTCTCGGCCCGGTCATAGATGGTGAAATCGGTATCGGTGCGGGCAACGGTGCGGCCGTTATGGACATAGACGGGATAGGTGAAGGCCGGCACCTGAGCGATCGGGGTGGCGGTGTGCAGCTCGGCCTCGGCATCGGCCAGGAGCCGCCAGGCCGAAAGGCTGCGCCCGGAGACGAGGGCCGCCGGCGCGCTGGCCACCCGGATGAAGGCCGGCAGCAGCGAATCGGGTTCCGGCAGCAGGCTGGCCTTCAGGGTGCCCAGGGTGCGCTCGGTCATGCCGGTATGCACGCTGCCCAGCCGCAGAGTGGTGACGACGATGCCCGAAGCGGCCGCTTCGGCGGCCAGCTGCATGGTCAGCCCCTCCAGCCCGTGCTTGGACACCGCATAGGCGGAATGGCCGGGCTGCGGCCGCTCGACCGCGCCGGTCGAGACATTGATGATCCGGCCATGGCCTTGGGGCAGCATGACCCGCAACGCCGCCTGGGCGGCCCGGAAGGCCCCGCCCAGATTGGCATCGAGGACCGCCATGAACTCGGTGTCCGGCAGATCCGCGAGGACGGGATGGCCCGCCTCGGCAATGCCGGCATTGTTGATCAGGATGTCGATACCGCCGAGCCGGTCGGCGACCTCGGCAAAGGCGCGCCCGACCTGATCGGCGCGGGTCAGGTCGGCGGCGACGGCGAAGGCCCCGCCGCCGATGGCGCTGGCCGCGGCCTCGCCCTCGGCGGCGGAGCGCGACAGGATGGCCACGCGGCAGCCCTGCGCGGCCAGCCCCCGCGCCACCGCCAGCCCGATGCCGCGATTGCCGCCGGTTACCACGACGCGGCGGCCGGCGAGGCCCGGCTCCGGGTCCGCGGGCAGCGGCGCCGCCGGTCCAGCGCGGCCGCGCCGCTTGCGCCGGCCGCGGCCGGTGGCCTTGCCGAGCAGATCGAGGGTGACGGCGATATTGCGGCGCAGGCGGCGCCCCAGGCGGCTGGTCATGATGTTTCGTCCCTGACGGCGGCCGGGCGGTCGCGGGGGCGCAGCCCGTCGCGGACCGGCCCCGTCAGCCGGTCGCAGATATCCTCGAAGGCGCGGACGGCGCCCGGGATCAGATAGGGGGTCACCCGCTCGGCGGCGGCCTGCCGCCTGGCCGGGTCGTCGGGCTCGAGCAGCGCGGCGTGCAGCGCCGCGGCCATGGCCGGCACGTCGCCGGGCGGCACCAGCCGCCCCAGCCTGCCGTCTGCCAGGATGTCGCGCGGGCCGGGGCAATCGCTCGCCACCACTCCGGCGCCGGCGGCCAGCGCCTCGACGAGGACATTGCCGAAACCCTCGCGCCGCGAGCCGAGGGCCAGGACCCGGGCCCGCGCCAGCTCCGGCATCAGCGAGGCGGTGACGCCCGCCAGCGTGATGCGGCCGGCCATGCCCAGCCGGGCGATCAGCGCGGCCAGCCGCGCATGGTCGGGGCCCTCGCCGAATATCTTCAGATGCAGTTGCGGATGGTCGGGGACCAGGCGGGCCACGGCCTCGATGACGGTCTCATGGCCCTTGTCAGGCACCAGCCGGCCCGCCGCGACGACCCGGCCGGCGATGCGCGGCGGCGGCGCCCGCGCCAGCCCGGCCAGCAGCTCCGGGGCCAGCACGGGATTGGGCGCGACCGCATGCGCCAGCCCGTGCAGGCCCAGCGTGTCGATCCAGTCCCGGGCCAGGGTTTCGGTCGGGGCCACCAGCAGGTCCGCCCGCGGATAAAGCGCCCGCACCAGCCCGCGCCGCGCCCGCGGCCGGCGGGCCGAGGCCAGATAGGCGGCGGCCTGGGTATGTTCGCTGACGATGATGCGCGGACGCCGGGCGCCGCGCCAGGGCAGGGTGGCAAGCAGCACGGCGATGTTCATCGCATTGGTGCCGGAATAGACCAGATCGACCCGCTGTTGCGCCAGCCAGCGCGCCAGCACCGGCCCCAGCAACAGCGCCCGCCGCCCGCCGGCATCATGGACCGGAATGTCGGCAGGGAGGCCGTCCAGCAGGGCGCCTTCGGCTTTCCTGAGGAAAAGCAGCGGCGTGAAACGCTCGCGATCGAGGCCGACGAGCAGGCGCAACACCACATGCTCGATCCCGCCGGTTTTCAGATGCGGCAACAGGAAGGCAATACGAGTCTTGCGCATGGAAACGGCGAACTCTGTATCAACACATCGTTCACCTCATTCTGCAACAAGCGGCCCCTTCGCGCAACAAGGCGTGAGATTGGCCATTTGGCCATGCGCCGCGGCAGAAAAGGACGGATACTATGCAGAGATTTTCTGATCATGTGGTCGGGATGGTGCGAGGCAGCCTGAACCTCTCGCGGGTTTCCGCGCTGGCGGCGGTGGCGCTGCTGTCGCTGGCCACCAATGGCGTGGCGGCGGCGGCCCTGCCGGCCTGCGCGACGCCGCAGCTCTCGGGGTTCGAGACCGGCAGCGATCCCGCCGAGGGTTTCTCCAGAACCCAGTTGCAGCGCGGCGAGATCACCCTGACCGCCGACCCGGTGGACGGCGGCAACCGGGCCGCCTTCATGAGTGCCGAGCGCAAGCGCGGCGGCGAGGTGGGCAAGTCCGACCTGATCCTCGCCTTCTCGCCCGTCGGCGCCGGCCGCACCATCGAGATGGGCGGGCGGTTCCTGTTTCCGGCCGAGTCGCGGCTGGACAGCCTGATTCTGATGGACCTGGAATGCGCCTCCTGCGGGCTCGATACCAATCCCGGCATCCGCCTCTATCTGCGCGACGGCCTGTTGCGGGTGGATCGCTCCAAGATCGGCATCGAGGAGCCGTTCCTGCCCGGCGTGCCGCTGGCCCTGAAGACCGGCGGCTGGCATGAGATCAGGTGGGAGGTCACGCTGGGCATCGGCGCCGCCGGGCGCAGCCGGGTGTTCGTCGACGGCAGGCAGGTCCTGGACGCCCAGGGCACGACGCTGCTGAGCCAGGCGGTCGTCAAGCAGTTCGCCCCGATCAAGGTGCGCGAGCAGGCCGACCGCTTCCAGATCGGGCTGACGGCGAATTCCAACACCACCCGGCAGAGCCTGTATCTGGACGATGTGAGCATCTGCGCCCGATAGGCCCTCAGGCCGAGGTGCAGGCCCGGACCATGCGCGCGATGGCGGGTTCGGTCACCCCTTCATGGATCGGCAGGCGCAGGACGTGGCGTTTCAGCGCCGCGGCCTCGGGGAAGCCCGACAGGTCGATGGCCGGGTGAAAGCGCCGCCAGAAGCGCACCGGCTCGATCCCGGCGCGGGCAAGAGCGGCAAACACCCGGTCCGGCTCGGCGGTCCAGAGGGGGAAATAGGCCGGGCAGGCGCCCGCGGGCAGGACCTCGATCAGCGGCCGCAACGCGGGCATGGCCGGAAGCCGGGCGGCCAGCGCGCGATAGTTCCGCCGTCGCACGGCGGCCACCCGCTCGTGATCGACATGCCCGAGCATGAAGCGGGTAATGCGCGAGGCGTGATCGCGCCGCGCCTCGTCACCGAAACCGGCGACGGCATCCCAGCGGTCGAGATCCGCGCCGCCCCGATCCCGCGGCCCGCTGCGGACCCGGCGGCGCAAGGCATTGGCCGAAAGCGATTTCAGTGCCGCCAGCGTGTGCCGCAAGGGCGGACGGCCCAGCGCGGGCAGCACCGCGTCCCGGCGCATCCACAGCGCGCCACCATCCGGCACCCCCAGCGTCTTGACCAGCGAGAACACCGCCATGTCGCCGGCGCGTCCCAGCGGCGCCCCATCCGCGCCCCGCGAATACAGGCCCAGCGCCAGATCCTCGACCAGCAGCGCACCGGCCGCGCCGGCCAGATCGGCCAAAGCTGCCAGCGGCTGTTCCCGGCCGAAATAATGGATGACATGGATGGCGCCGCCACCCGCGCGCAGCAGCCGCGCCACATCGTCGAGATCGGCGCTCAGGTCGCGCCCCAGCCGATAGGGCACCGGCCGGCCGCCGGCGGCCAGGATGGCATCAACCTCGGAGCCGCAATGCCATGCCGGCACCAGCACCCGCGCGCCACCCCGCAACCCGAGCGCACGCAGCCCGGCCCAGATCGCGGTGCGGCCATTGGCGGTCAGATGCGTGCGGGCATCGCCGAAGGGAAATGGCACCGGGCTGCGGCCGAAGGGGCCGGGCGCCGGGGATTTGGCGATGATACGGGTCACGGCGTGCCCCCGCGGCCGAGCCGGCGTGCCAGCCGCCGTGTCAGCGCCCGGACCTCGGGGAGGCCGGTCAGCGCGGCGCTCAGCAGAAAGGTCAGCCCGCCCGCGGCACCGGACAGGCCAAGCGCCGCCAGCATCCGCAGCCGGCCGGCATCGCCCGCCGGCAGCACCGCCTCGCGCGTCAGCCAGATGGCGATGCCGGCCAGCGCCGAGGCCAGCGCCAGGCTGACGAAGGGCCGCAGCTCGCCCACGCGGACCGGCGCGCCGCTGTGACGCGACAGCCAGATCCACAGCATCACGAGGATGCCGGCCATCGACAGCAGCGCGCCGACCGGCACCGCGACGAGGCCCAGCCGCGGCACGAAAGCCAGGTCGAAACCGATGCGCAGGGCCAGCCCCAGCGCCGTCGATCCGGCGATCATCGCCAGTTGCGGCAGCCTTCCATCGGCAAAGATCGCCGAGACCAGCGACCCCAGCACGGCATTGATCGGCATCAGCAGGGCCAGGATGGCGAATACCGCGGCGGTGATGCGCGCATCCTCGGCGGTGAAGCGGCCATGCTGGAGGACGACATGGATGAACGGCCCGCCCAGCAGCACCAGGCTGACCGCCAGCGGCAGGATGAAGAACAGCGAGGTGCGGATGGAATCGCGCACCAGCACGCGAAAGGCGGCGCCGTCGCGCTCGGCCGAGGCGATGGCGAAATGCGTGTAATAGACCAGAACCACGCTGTTGGTGACCAGCCCCGGCGTCATGTTCACCATGCGCTGCGCAAAGTCGTAGGCGGCGACCATGCCCTCGCCGGTGGTCGAGGCGAAGGCGATGTCGATCCAGCCGGCGCCGATGATGTGGAACTGCGCCACCAGCATGGCGACGATGCGATGGCGGCCCAGCTCGGGCGGCGGCTGCGCCGGGGCGGGCACGACCGGGGGGTGGTCGCGCGCGAATACCCGCCGCCCGGCCAGGCCGAAGGCGACGCCCATCACGACCGTGCCCAGCAGGGTCGCGACCGCCAGCCCGCCAAGGCCGAACCCCGCCACCGGCACCAGCAGCAGGGCGAGGAGAATCGCCAGCCGCGGCGCCAGCCGCGCAAGCACCGGCAGCGAATAGAGTTGCAGCGCGTTCAGCGTGGCCCCGGACAGCGCCGTGACCGCCGAGATCGGCATGCCCAGCAGCAGGATGCGGAAATACAGCACCGCCCTGTCCACCCGGTCGGCATCAAAGCCCGGCGCCAGCAGCCGCACGATCGGCTCGGCCAGCAGCAAGCCGAGGGCGGTTGCCGCCAGGCTGACCAGCAGCAGCCGCCGGGCGCTGACGGAAAGCCGGAGGCGCAAGACCTCCATCCCCTCGTTGCGGGCGACCCGGACCAGCGGCGGTACCTGCAGCAGGTGAAAGGCCCGCTCCAGCCCCATGGCGAGGTTGGAGGTCACCCGCCGGCCGAGGAAATAGGCATCCGTCGCCGCCGAGGCCCCGTAAAGGGTGGCGATGCCCATGGCAATCAGCAGCCCGAGGACCGAACCCAGCCCCTTCAACAGCGTGACGCTGACGATGCTCAGCATGGTCCGGGGCGCACCGCGGCCGGTATCGGGACCGGCCGGGTGCGGCGCGGCCGTCATGCGCGCCCCGTGGCGCTGCCGCATGTCCCCGGCCGGCGGCATGGCCGGAGGACGAGCCTCGCCGGTTTTCGGACCCGATGGTGCATGATGCGCGGCTCCAACCTCCCTCGGCGTGGCCTATTCTTAATGCATTCATGAAACGCTGTTAATTCTTCTGTGCGACTCGCCGGTATTAGTGTAACACAATACCTCTGGACCCAGTAAGGGTCCTTATTCGGGAGTGTATGATGCTCCAAACCGACAACCCCCGCGAGAATCATTTCCAAGTCGTTTCCGCCCCAACCATTTCTCCCAATAGTTGTGCAACTCTGGGGGAATTCGCATTTGCAGCATCGCGACCCCTGCCCCGTCCCCGCGGCCTGCTGTCGGGGGCGGAATTGCGCGCCGGCTATCTGGTCGAGAATGAGGCGCTGGATGCAATCTACAACCGGACGCTGGCAGCCATGCTGCTGATAATGATTTCGCCAATCTTTCTGGTCATATGCGTCCTGATGAAGCTGACCACGCCCGGCCCGGTCCTTTACCGCGGCGCGCGGCTGGGGCGGGGCCGGAAGGTCTTCCACATGCTGAAGTTCCGCACGCTGGCGACAGAGGCCGCCCGCCTCACCCGCGACCGGACGCTGCCGCGCCACAACCTCTGCGAGACCCCGCTCGGCACCTATCTGCGCAAGTCGCGCCTCGACGAGCTGCCGCAGCTGCTGAACATCCTGCGCGGCGAGATGGTGTTCTACGGCCCGCGCCCGATTCGCCCCGAGGTCGAGGACCACTACATGTCGGCCGCGCCGAGCTATGCGCTACGCTTTGTGGTGCGGCCGGGGCTGATCGGGCTGGCGCAGGCGCGGCTGACGCACGAGACACCAAAGGCCGCGCGCGCCCGGCTGACCGCGATGTGCTGCCGGGCGCCGGTCAACTATCCCCGGCAGACCGTGTTCATCACCTGGATCGGGCTTTGCGTCCTGTGGCGCACGCTGACCGCGATCGGCGATGCGCTGGGCGATCTGGCCTCGCCGATCCACGGGCACAAATGGCTGCGCTCGGGGTTCAGCCGCCCCTCCGCCAGCCGCATCGAGATCATCACCGACAACGAGACCCGGGTCGCGGTGCTGAGCGGCATTTCCGACGAGATCGTGCAATTCGTCTCGCCGCGGCGGCTGGCGCCCCGGCGTTATTCCGCCGAATTGGTTCGCCAGCGACGACGGCATCGAATTGCACGGGTTCCGGTGACGATAAATCTGCAAATCGTCACCCCGGTCGGAGTAGGACAGCCGGGGGTCGCCCATTACGCCGCCTATCGCGTCAATTCGGACTATTCCCGATACATGATCGAGCGCTATTTCCTGCGTTCGGCCGTGGTTCCGTCCTAAGGCTGCAATCGACGCATTCCCCGGAAACGGAGTGGCCAGATGATCCAGCAATATGCCGAGCTTTTGCGCCATTACCGCAGGCTGGTGGCGACGATATTTTTCGGCATTGTCGGCGGCGTGGGATTGGTCAGCACCTTCTTTCTGTTCGTCATGCCGCTTTATACCGCGACCACGACGGTCAGCCTGCTGCCCACCCAGTCGGAACTGGCCTATAGCGATGCGTTTTCACGGGGCGGCTCGCTCAACCCCGCCAATCTGATGAGCGAGACCCATATCGAATACCTGCTCAGCCGCGAGACCGCGCAGCGCACCGTCGACCGGCTGATCGCCGAATACGGCACCCCGGAGCCGGTGGTGCGCAGCGGTTTCCGTGCCGTGCTGGGCGACGGCTTCCGCCTGTTCAAGAATACGCTGCGCCGCGTCTACAACCTCCTGAATTCGGGCAAGCACGTACCGATCGACGCCTATACCGATGCCGTGCTGAGCATGCAGGATTCCATCGACGCCGAAATGGTCGAGGGCACCTATATCCTCGAATTGTCGGTGACCTGGGATTCCCCCGAAGTGGCCGCGGCCGCCGCCAACATGCTGGCCGATGTCTATGTCGAGCGCGCCCGCGAACAGGCCCGAGACGCCGCATTGCAACTGGAGCAGGAACTGACCGCGCAGCTGGAGCGCAATACCGGCATCTCGCCCGAGATCAGCAGCCAGATCGAGGCACTGCGGCTGGCGCGGGCGACGGGGTTCAACGTGCTGCGGGTGGTCGACCGGGCCAGCGTGCCGGTCTATCCCAGCTTTCCCAAGGTGGTCATCAACGTGCTGATCGCCATCGCCGCGGCCCTTGTGCTGTCGATCTTTGCGCTGGTCAGCATCGACACTTTCTCGGGAAAGGTGACGACCCGCGGCGATCTGGCCCGGCTTCTGGGCGGGCTCGCGCTGCCGACCAGCCGGCCGCACGACCTGCGCCGCGCCGCCGGGGCCGCGCGCCTCCTGCGCCTGCATGCCGATGTGAACGGCACCCCCGGCGCCGTGCTGTCGCTGGAAGGCGACCGCGACGCCGACCTGGCCGCGGCGCTGCTCGAACGCGCGCTCTGGCCGGGGCTGAGCCCGTCGCGGCAGGGTGCCGGGGCCGCGCGGTCGGTGCTGTTTCTGGACAGCCGGCGCCGCGACGCGCTGGCACCGGGACGGACGCGGGTGGCCGTCGGCGCCGAATCGCTGGCCGATCCCCCCGGCGCCGCCACCAGGCCCGAGGCCGCCGCCAAAGCGGTGCCGGGCATGGTCAGTCTCGGCGGCGCCGCCGAGAGCTTTTCGTTGGCCGGCCTGTCCATGCCGTCCTGGCTGGTGATCGTGATGCGCCCCGGCCGCATCACGGAGGCCGAATTGCAGCGCGTGGCTGAGGAATGGCGGCAGCGCGGCGTTCCGGCGGTCTTCGGCATGTTGTTGAAGGCGTGACCCATGCCGGACGGAGCCCTCCCCCCGTGCGCTGTCCCTCTGTCGCAGGGCACCGTCCGGGCCGCGCGCGACCGCATCGCCCTGCGCCGGCGGGCGGTGGCGATCTGGTCGGCGGGGGTGCTGGCGATCCTGGCCGCAGGGGTTGCCGCCCGGGCCACCGGGGCGCCGGGCGGACTGGCGGGGGGCGGGGTACTGGCCGGGCTGGCGGCATGGCGGCTCTTGCAGGACCGGTTCATGCGCACCACCGGCGGCATTCCCGTCCTGACCTGGCACAGCGTCAGCCGCGATGCCGGCTGGCTGCCCTGGGCCGAGGCGACCTCGGTCACGCCCGAGACGCTGGACCGGCAACTGGCCCTGCTGCGCCGGATGGGCTGCCAGAGCATGGACAGCGTGGAATTCGTCCGCCGCCGCATGGCCGGCGCGACCGTGCCGCCCGAGACGGTGATCCTGCATTTCGACGACGGCTATCTGGACAACTGGGTGGCCGCCGCCCCGCTGCTGGCGCGGCATGACATGCGGGCCAGCCTGTTCGTCTCGCTGGATTTCATCGCACCGCCGCGACCGGTGCCGGCGACGATCCTCGACCCCGGCGCGGTGCTGCGCTGGGACGGCTATCTGTCCTGGGACGAGCTGCGGGCCCTGGATGGCGGCGCCTTTGGCGGGGCATTCGGGATCGAGCCCCATGGCGTCGATCATGGCCGCGTGCCCGTCGGGCCGAGGGTGGTGGATCACGTCGACCCCGGCAACTGGCGGCGGCTGGCCTGGGTGCAATGGGCGGCGATGCCCGGCGACAAGCACGACTGGTATGTCTCCGACGCGCCGCCGGCGCGGGGCCATGGCACCCCCGTCCATGAAAGCGCCCCGGCGCTGGCCGCCCCGGCCTGGAGCCCGGGCGGCGGCGAGGACGAGGCCGCCTATAGCGCCCGCCTGTTGCGCGACCTACTGGCCTGCCGGCAGGCCTTCCTGACCCGGCTCGGCCGGGCGCCGAACATCTTCTGCTGGCCGCAGAACCGCGCCAGCGATGCCGGCCGCGCCATCGCCGCCGAGACCGGCTATCTGGCGACCACCGCCGGGCATGGCACCAACCGCGCCGACGAGGACCCCGCCATCCTTTCGCGCGTCCATGTCGGCGAGCGGGTGGCCGGGTTCCGCTGGCCGGCGGCGGACGACCTGTTCCTGCGCGCCACCATCCTCGGCTTTCGCGGCAATCACTACTGGTATTTCCCGGTGCTGGCGCTGTCGCTGCTGCGGCGGGCGGTCACCGCCCTGCGGGTGGCGGGAGGTGGCGCATGATCGGGCTGGGCCTGCGTCTTTCCGGGCTGGCCGCGGGTTTCCTGCTGCTGTCGCTGATCATCGTGGCGATGGGTTCGGCCTCGCTGATGCTGTCGGCGGCGCTGGTGCCCGGCCTGGTCATCGGCGCCGCCATTGCCTGCCAGCCATTTGCCGGGCTGGTGCTGCTGGTGGTCTTTGCCCAGCTCGACGCGGTGGCCAACATCGTCTCGCAGGCACTGCCGATCTCGCTCTACAAGCTGCTGACGCTGGCGGTGCTGGGCGGGTTCGGGCTGATGGCGGTGGCTGGCCCGCGCCCCCTGCGGCTGGGCGAACGCTCGCGCGAGATGCAGGTCACGGTGCTGTTCGCGCTGGCCATGGCGCTGTCCTTCCTGCTTTGCGAATACAAGGGCGCGGCCATGGGGCGGCTGATCGGGTTCTACAGCGTGATCCTGCTGTTCTTCCTGATCTCGGTCCTGGTCGATTCGCCGCGCCGGCTGGAGGTGCTGGTCTGGGCGCTGGTGCTAACCGGGCTAGTCTCCTCGGTGCTGGTGCTGCTCGACACCTTTCTCGGTGTGCGGCTGGTCTCGACCTCGGCGGCGGCGGCGACGGCGCAGTTCAACGGCCAGGCCCGTTCGGCGGGCGGGTCCGACTACAACCCCACCACGGCCGCGCATATGCTGATGGCGACCACGATCATCGCCGGGGTGCTGCTGGTGCGCCATCCCCGCTGGCGGGCGCTGAGCGGGCTGGCCTTCGCCCTCGGCGTGCCGGCGCTGGTCTTCACCTTTGCCCGCAGCGCCGCCATCGCCTTCGCCGTGGTGGCGCTGGTCTTCGTCTGGCGCCAGCGCCGGCACCGGCTGTTTCCGTTCCTGCTCATCCTCGGCCTGATCGCGCTGGGCGCGGGGCTGTTCTTCGTGCCGCCGCTGTTCTGGGCGCGGATGCTGACGCTGCTGGATTTCGGCCTCGACCGGACGCTGCTGCGGCGGGTGTCCTACAACATCATCGGCTTCGAGCTGTGGGTGCAGCACCCGGTCCTGGGCATCGGCCCGGGCAATTTCCCGCAATATTACGCCGGGCCGGATTTCCGCTGGTTCCCCGGGCGCGAGCCGATGCCCCGGCAGCTGCACAACACCTATATGGAGCTGCTGACCGAGACCGGGCTGGTCGGGCTGGGCCTGTTCCTGGGCGTCATGCTGGCCTGCCTGCGCAAGGCCGCGCAGGTGGCGCGGCGCGGCGCCGGCCCGGTGGCGCCGCTGGCCGAGGCGCTGGCCTATGCCTTTGCAGGCTTCCTGCTGGCCTCGGTCTTCATGCCCAACGAGGACACCAAGTTCATGTGGCTCCTGCCCGGCCTGTGCCTGGCCGCCTGGCGGCTGGCGCGCCCGGAAACGGAAGGGGGCTGAGATGCGCCTGGCGATCATCGTCACCGAATATCCCAAGACCACCGAGACCTTCATCCTGCGCGACGTGATGACCTTTCTGGCCGCCGGGACCGACCTGCGCCTCTATCACCTGACCCCCTATCGCCGGACCGAGATCCTGCACGACTTCGCTGCCCCGACCCGGGGGCTGGCACGGCATGTCGGGCTGGCCGGCTGGCGCGGTATCGGCGCCGCGGCGCGCCGCCCCGGCCCGACGGCGGCCCGCGCCGCCCGGATCATCCGCGAGCAGGCGGCCGAGCCGCTGCTGATGGCGAAATCGCTGGCTTTGCTGCCGCAGGCCAGCGCCATTGCCGCCGAGCTGCGCGACTGGGGCGCCGATCACGTCCATGCCGAATTCGCCGGCCATCCGGCGACGGCGGCCTGGATCGTCCATCACCTGACCGGCATTCCCTACAGCGTCAGCTGCCGCGCCCATGACATCTTCCGCACCCAGCGGCTGCTGGAGCAGAAGCTGGGCGATGCCGCCGTGGTGCGCACGGTCAGCGACTATGCCCGCGCCTTCCTGCTGGAGCGCGTGCCCGGCCTCGATCCCGCCAAGGTCGAGGTGATCCATTCCAGCCTCGACATCGCCCATATTCCGCTGGAGGACCCGCCGCCGCAGGCGCCGTTCCACATCCTCTATGTCGGGGCCCTGCAGGTCAGGAAGGGCGTAGACGTGCTGCTGCGGGCGCTGGCCGGGCTGGCCATTCCCGACTGGCATTGCACAGTGGCCGGCGACGGGCCGGAACGCACCCGGCTGGAGGCGCTGGCCGCCGGCCTCGGCCTGGCGCAGCGGGTGCGTTTCCTCGGCAGGCAGGGCTTCGAGCACGTCGCCGGGCTCTATCGCGAGGCCAGCGTGATCGTCGCGCCCTCGGTGATCGGGCCGAAGGGGCGGACCGAGGGCATCCCCAATGTGATGATCGAGGCGCTGGCCTTCCGGCGCCCGGCGATCTCCACCACCGTTTCCGGCATCCCGGAACTGATCATCGACGGGGTGACCGGGCGGCTGGTGGCGCCCGGTTCGGTCGAGGCGCTGCGCGCGGCCCTCGCGGCGGTCCATGCCGACCCCGCCGCCGCCTGGGCCATGGCCTGCGCCGGGCGGCGCCATGTCGAGGCCGGGTTCGACCTGCGCCGCAACGCCGCCCGGCAACTGGTGCTGTTCGAGGCCCATCGCGCCCCCGGCTTGCGGAGGGCGGGATGAGCCTCTTGCTGTTCTGGCTGCTGCTTTTCCTCGTCCTGTGGTCGCTTTTCGGCTATGGGCTGGTCTGGATGGGGCTGGCGCGGCTGTTCGGCCGCAGGGAGGCCCCCCTGCCCGAGACCCCGCTGCGCGTGACCATGCTGATCGCCGCGCGCAACGAGGCCGCGATCATCCGCCACAAGCTGGAAACCGTGCTGGCGCAGGATACCGGGCCGCATCGCCTGGACATCCTGGTGATCTCGGACGGGTCCGAGGACGACACCCTCGCCCAGGCGCTGTCGCTGGGCGCGCCGGAGGTCGCCGCCTTCCAGACCGCGACCCATGGTGGCAAGGCGCGGGCACTCACGGCGGGGCTGGCGCGCATCACCGCCGATGTGGTGGTGTTTTCCGATGCCAACAGCCTGCTGGTGCCGGGGGCGCTGCGCCATCTGCTGCGCCCCTTTGCTCGCGCGCAGGTCGGCGGCACCTGTGGCCAGCCGCAGCCGCAGGCCGCGCGCGGCGGCTGGATCGCCCGCGTCGAGGCGCTGTTCTGGCGCTATGACAGCGGCCTGAAGGCGGCCGAAAGCGCGCTGGGCGGGGCGGTGTCGGCGCAGGGCACGCTTTACGCGATGCGCCGCGCGCTGGTGCCGGCGGTCATCCCCGACGCCATGGCCGATGATTTCTACATCTCTGCGCAGGCACCGGTGGCCGGCCGGCGGCTGGTTCTGGCGCCGCAGGCCGTCGCCATCGAGGCCGTCACCGCCCGCACCGGCGACGAGTTCATGCGCCGCGTGCGCTCGACCGAGCGGGGCTGGCGCGCACTCTGGGCGATGCGGGGCCTGATGAACCCGTTCCGGCACGGGCTCTATGCGCTGCAACTGATCTGCCACAAGCTGCTGCGGCGGCTGGTGGCGTTCCTGCTGCCGCTGCTGCTGGCGGTCAATATGCTGGTGGCGGCGGAAGGCTGGTTCCCGGCCGCCACGCTGGCGCTTCAGGTCGCGGTCTATCTGCTGGCGGCGGCGGCGATCCTGCTGCCGGGCGCGCGGCGCCTGCCGGGGGCGGGACAGGCGGCGTTCTTCGTGCTGGGCCATGTTGCCATGGCCTGGGGCATCATCCGGGCGGGCCTCGGCGTGCGCTCCAGCCGCTGGGTGCCGGTGCGGGAGGACGCGCCATGAGCCGGCTGCCGGAGACGCGGGTGCTGACCGACTGGCCGGCCTTCGAGGCGGTGGCGGGCGACTGGGCCGCGCTGCATGCGCGCGCGGGCGGCGCCCTCTATTCCTCGCATCACTGGCTGGCGGCGATGCAGGCTGCCTTCGGCCTGCCCGGCGCCATGGCCTTCGTCACCCTCTGGCAGGGCGGGCGCATGGTGGCGGCGGCGCCGATGGTGGCCCGGCCGGAACGGCTGTCCAAGCTGGCGCCGTTCTATCGCCCGCCGGTCCTGCGGCTGATGGCCTGCAAATATTCCGGCTTTGTCGAGATGCTGGCGGAGACCGACACCCTGCGCGCCCGCCTGGCCGAGGCGGTCCATGATGTGGCCGCCGGCCGGGTCATCGCGCTCGACCCGCTGAAGGCGGGCGCGGCCACCGACCAGATCCTGACCGTGCTGGGCGAATGCGGCCGCACCGTCACCCAGGCGCCGCGTTTCCGCAGCGTCACCATCCCGGCCCGCCGCACCAGCGCCGAGCATCTGGCAGGCCGCAAGGCCGGGTTCCGCAAGGGGCTGCGCAAGGCGCAGCGGCGGCTGGAGGCATCGGGTGGCCGTTTCGAGGAGGTGCGCCACCTCGACCCCGCCATGATGGCGCGCATCGAGGCGATCTCGGCGCGCTCGTGGAAAAGCGCGGCCGGCACCAGCCTTGCCGCCGATCCCGGCAATGCGCGCTTCCTGGCCGAGATCAGCACCCGGCTGGCGCCGGATGCCATGATCCTCAGCATCGACGGGGTGGACCGGGCCTTTGCCGCCTCGATCCGCTACGGCATGACGGATTACATGATCTGGACGGAATTCGACGAGACGGTGGCCGAGCTGTCGCCCGGCCGGCTGGTGGTATGGGAGCTGATCTGCTGCGTTCTGGACCGGCGCGACGACCGGGCGGTGCAGGATCTGGTGCGGCGCACGCATTTCACCGGCGAGATGGGCGACGAAGGCTATGCCCTGCTGGCGGCGCGGGCCATGCCGCGGCGGGGCGCTGCGCATCTGCTCGGCGCTGCCGAGGCGCGGCTGCGCGCCATCGCCGGCCACCGCCGTTTCGGCCGCCGCAAGGGGGTGCGGCGGGCCGATGTCAACATGCTGGAGGCGGAGGCGTGAGCGGGGGCGAGATCCGCGTCGACATCAGCCGGTCCCTGTCCGCTGCCGAGGCCGGGGAGGCCGCCGCCTTCCTGGAGGCCAGCCCCGCCGCCAGCCACCTGCAGCGCCCGGACTGGCCGGACTATCTCGATCCGGCGCCGCGGCACCGCTATCTGGTGCTGCGGGCGCGGGCGGGCGGGGCACTGGTCGGGTTGGCGCTGGCGCGGCTCGGCCGGCTGGCGCCGGGCTTTCACCTGGCCGTCCTGCGCCGCGGCCCGGTCACGCATGCGGTGGCCGACCTGGCGCGGGTGGTGCCGGCCATGGCGCAGGCGCTGCGCGGGGAGGGCGTCTGCTCGCTGGTCGTGAATCCGCGCTGGCAGGAGGCCGAGGCCGAGGCCGCCACCGCCCTGCTGGCCGGGCTCAGCGCGCAGGAGCTGCCGCGCGCCGGCCAGTCCATGCACCGCGCCACGCTGCTGGTCGACCTGTCGGGCACGCCCGAGGCGCTGACCGCGCGCCTCAAGCCGCGCTGCCGGCGCCAGATCAACCGCGCGGCCGCGCTCGGGCTGGAGGTGCGCCCGGCCGCCAGCCTCGACGAGGTGTTGGCCTTCGAGCCGGTGTTTCGCGATTTCCACCGCCGGCGCGGTCTGGGCACCGAGGCGATTCCGCCGCCGGCGCAGCAATGGGCACTGACCCGGGATCGCGGCGCCTTGCTGCTGGGCTATTACCGGGGGCGGCCGGTCTGCGGCCATGGCATGCTGGCCGATGGCCCGCGCGCCACCTGGCTGTCCCTCGCCAGCGCCGAGGGCCTGCACGACCTGCCGCATGACTATGCGCTGATCTGGCAGGCGCTGCTGGCCGCGCAGGCGCAGGGCCTGCGCTGGTTCGACATGGCCGGCGCGCCCAGCCGGCGCGATGCCGACCCGGCCGGCCCCGACCGGGGCCAGATGAACCGCCAGCAGTTCAAGACCGCCTTCGCTCCAGCCCATGTCGAGCTGGTGCCGATGATGGCGCTGGGGCTGCGCCAGCCTGCCCATGACCTGCTGTTCGGCCTGCGCCAGCACTATCGCGGCTGGAAGGCCGGGCGGAGGCCGCAGCCATGAGCCGCCCGGTCCCGCTGTTCATCCTCGGCCTGCAACGCTCCGGCACCACCTTTGCCGCCAATCTGCTGGCCGCGCATCCACAGATCGCCGCCGTGGCCCATGCCCGCCATCGCGGCGTGCATGAAAGCGTGTTCTTCTCGCATTTCGCGCGGCTGTTCGGGGACTGGTCGGAGGCCGGGGCACGGGCCGCGGCGGTGGCGGCGTTCCTCGACAGCGACTATTTTCGCCTGACCGGGCTGGATGCCGCGGCCACCGGCGCGGCGATGCAGGCGGCGCAAACGCCCGGCGCGGCGTTCCGGCAGGTGATGGACACCCTGGCGCAGCAGGGCGGCCGCCGGGTCTGGATCGAGAAATCCCCCCATCACACGCTGCTGGCCGACGAGATCGCGGATATGCTGCCCGATGCGCATTTCCTGTGCATCGCCCGCGAGACGGCGGATTTCACCCGCTCGCGGCTCTGGGCCTATGGGCGGCAGCCGCCGCGCTATCCGGGGCGGGCGAGGGTGATCCTGCGCGCCTGCCTGTCGAACGCGTTCCACCAGCGCTTCATGGCCGGCCTGCCGGTGCGGATCGGGGCGGACCGGGTGCATGCCGTGGGCTATGCGGCGCTGGCACGCGACCCGGATGCGGCACTGGCGCCGCTGCTGAGAGTGCTGGGGCTGGCGCCGCTGGCCGGGAGGCGGCCGGATTTCGCGGCCAATAGCAGCTTTGCCAGCGCGGCCAGCCGCGCCGCCGCGCTGGGGCGCAGCGACCGCGCGCTGATCGCCGCCGGGGCGGCGCTGGCCGGCGCCGTGCCGCAGCCGCTCCTTGCCGCCTTGCAGCGCCGGGCGGCGCGGCGGCGCCCCCGCGCGTTCCCCGCCTGGGTGCGCACCCCGGACATCTCCGGCCCCGCGCCGGGACAGGAGGGCAGCCGATGACCCCGCCACCCCGCCCGCGCCCGCTGCGGATCGAACGGATCACCGCCATCGCGGATCTCGACGCCCTGGCGGCGCCCCTGGCCGAGCTGGCCGGGGCGGCGGATGCGCTGGTCTTCAGCCATCCGGCCTTTTTCCTGCCCTGGAGCCGCGCGGCCATCGCCAATGGCCAGCGTCCGGACTGCCTGGCCCTCTATTCCGGCACCACGCTGTGCGGTTTCCTGCCGTTCTTCGCCCGCCGCGACCGGCATGCGCTGCTGGGGCGCGTGCTGGGGCCGCCGCGCTATGGCTCGTCACCGCCTTTCGACCTGCTGCTGGCCGGGGTGGACGAGACAGCCGCCATCGCCGCGCTGGGCGCCGAGGTCCGGCGCCATTCATGGATCGGGCAGGACATCCGCGCGGATGTGGCCGGCTCGCGCCTCGGCGCGGGCTGGGCGGACTGGTTCGCCGGCCGGGGCCATGCCGTGGAGCGGGCTGCCGGGCCGGGTTACTACCTGGTCCGCAATGCCGGCAGCGTGGCACAGTTCAAGGCCGCCCTGCCGGGCCGGCAGCGCCGCGAATGCGAACGGCACCTGCGGCGGCTGGCCGGAATCGGCGGTTTCCGGCTGGTCCGTTCGGGCGATGCGGTCGGCGGGGCGCTGGAGGCGATGCAGGGCATCGTCATGCAAAGCTGGAAGGGCAGCGCCGAGATGGCCCGCCGCGGCTGGACCATGCTGCATTCCGTGGCGCTGTCGATGGCCGAGGCCGGCATGCTGCGCCTGTGGCTGGTCGAGGTCGAGGCGCGGCCCATCGCCTATCTGATGGAATTCGAGGACCGCCACCGCCATCGCCACGCCTTCCACAACGCCCAGGTCGAGGCCGACGACCATCTCGGCCCCGGCAAGTCGGTGATCTATACCAGCCTGTGCGCCGCGCAGGAGGAGGGCGTTCCGGTCTATGAGTTCTGGGGCTATCGCGACTATCTGCGCAGGTTCTCGAACGGGATTCGCGAGACCCGCTCGGTCCGCATCGACAATCCGGGGTTGCTGCAACGGCTGCAACGCAGCCTGCTCCCCGCCCGGCGCGCGGGCGGCGCCGATGCCGTGGGGACCGGGGGGGACGGCCCGTGCGCCGGTTGATTTGTTTCCCGGCCCCTTGATCCGGCGATGAAGGGTTGCGGCCCCGGCGCGGCGCGGGCGTTCTTGCCTGTTCACCGCCGCCACCCGGGGAGTTCAACAAGGGGCTTCGGGGGGACCTTTATCATCGTCAGCCCAACCCGATATTCGGAGCGGGGCCGAGGGCTTCCGGAGCCGCAAAGATGGCCACCGTGCTCCGGTCGTCTCACCCACTCTCCCGAGTACGGCCAGAGAGGCCGCCCGATGGACGCCGCGCCTACGGGGCCCGCAGGCTCTCGGCCATGAAGTCGGCGCGCGCCTCGATCCCCGCCAGCGGCAGTTCGATAATCTGGTAGCCGAGCCGGGCATAGGTCTCGGCCATGACCTTGCCGGTCGCCTCGGCCTCGTGCCGATCCTGCCTGCGCTCGGCATCCTGCGTGAAGATGGCGTCCCAATAGGGGGCGAGGAAGACCCGCCTGTTGTAGCGGCAAAGCCTCGCCGCCGCCTCGACATGGGCCGGAACGGGCAGGCCGCAAAGCGTGAGATAGCCGACCACGTCGGGAATGCCGCGATCCATCAGGACCGGCGCGCCACTGGCCCGGGCCTCGTGCCAGGACCGCAGTTCCCAGCCCAGCATCAACTCGGCGAACATGGCCCGATCCGCCCAGGGCCGGGCCGGGCCGCCGATCCTGACCTGATCCCGGATGATCGCCCGCCCGGCCTCGGGCATCGTGCGAAAGCCGCGCCGGGCCATGGCGTCGATCACGCTGCTTTTGCCGGAACCGGGACCGCCGGTCACGACGAACATTGGTTCACACATGTGCCATCCTCGCATTTCTCCATGAAGGGATAGGCGCCGGATGCCCGGATTCCGGGCGGGCATGGTCAATACGCCCGAACAGGCCCAGCCATCCAAACGGATAACGGCAGCGGCCCTGCCCCGGAGGCCGGCGTCGCAGGCGACCAGCGGGCGCGCCATGCCCACATTGAGACCTGCCAGAAAGCTCCCTGTCTTTCCGGCAAGAGGCCCTCCGGCGCAACGTCCGGGCCTCTGCTGGACCTCGTGGCCGCACCCGAACGCGAAGACCTGGCGTCAAGTCTCGCACCGGCCGAAAATCTGACGGCCGATTGCTCATGTCGCATCGCCGATGGCGGCAGGAGCGATTACCTTGCATCTGCGACCAACGGAGGCCGAGATGAGCGGTGGCATCGACAGACCCTGGAACGACGTGCTGACGTTCTGGTTCCCCGAAGGACACGACCTGAACATCGCCCCGGACCGCCACCGCGCATATTGGCGCTGGCGTCTGCATGGCGGCGCCGATGCCGAAATCATCGGGCGTTTCGCCGATGTGACCGAGAGGGCCGCGACAGGCCAGCTCGACCATTGGGCAGGATGCGCGGCGGGGAGGCTGGCGCTCATCATCCTTCTCGACCAGTTCTCGCGCTCGCTCTGGCGCGATACGCCCCGCGCCTTTGCGCAGGACAAGGCCGCACTGGCGCTGGCGCTGGAGGGGCTGGCGAACGGCGCCTATGACGCCATGCCGACGCCCTGGCACAGGATCACCTTCACCCAGCCGCTGGGCCACGCCGAGGGGCCCGACCATCTCGCCCGCATCGACCGGCTGATCGCCCTGCGCGAGACCGTCGCCGCCTCCGCGCCGTTGCCGCTGCAACCGATCTACCAGACCCTGGTTCAGCAGGCCCGCAAGGTGCGCGACATCATCGCCCGCTTCGGCCGCCATCCCCATCGCGACGCCATCCTGGGCCGCGGGCCCCTGTCAGCGGAAAAGGCCGACTCCACCACTACGGCCCCGCCGCATCTGGATCTTTTCCAGGAGCCATGAACCTCGGGATGATATCCGAACCCCCGAAAGCAAGGGAGAGATACAGCGCAGCGCGTGGCGCCCCCCCCCGACCCCGATTGCCGGCGCTTCCGGCTAGAAGCAAGCGCGAACCCGGATCGCGCTATCGTCACGATGATCCGGAAAGCTGCTGGCACCTTACCGCCGGACCAAGCCGCATCGGATGAAAGCCACCCCATCAGCCTCATGCCCACCTCGATCCCGTCGGGATGCCGGAACCGGAAAATCGATCGGTCCTAGCTTTCGGCCATCATGCTGCCGGTCTCCATGAAACGCTGGTGCCAGGACAGGGCCTCGCCGGGCAGCGAGGGCGTCTGCAAGCCGTAGGATGCCTTCAGCGCATGCCGGAAATAGTCGTCGAGCCCCGGCCGATAGGCCGGGTGGGCACAATTGTCGATGATCACCCGCGCCTTCTGCTTGGGTGACAGCCCCCGCAGATCGGCCAGCCCCTGCTCGGTCACGATGATCTGGACGTCCTGGTTGATGTGATCGACATGGCTCGCCTGCGGAACGATGGCAGAGATCCTGCCGCCCTTGGCGGTGGACGGCGTCATGAAGATCGAGAGATAGGCGTTGCGGGCAAAGTCGCCCGAGCCGCCGATGCCGTTCTGGATGCGCGAGCCCATGACATGGGTGGAGTTCACATTACCGTAGATGTCGGCCTCGATCAGCCCGTTCATGGCCACGCAGCCCAGCCGGCGGATCAGCTCGGGGTGGTTGCTGATCTCCTGCGGGCGCAGGATCATCCGGTCGCGATAATGCGCCATGTTGGCGTTCAGCCGGGCCGCCGCCTCGGGGCTGAGCGAGAAGGCGGTTGCCGAGGCCATGCGCAGCTTGCCCGCATCCAGCAGATCCAGCATTCCGTCCTGGATGACTTCGGTGAAGGCGGTCATGGTCTCGAAGGGGCTGTCGATCAGACCCGTGAGCACCGCATTCGCGATATTGCCGACGCCCGACTGGATCGGCAGCAGGGATTTCGGCAGTCGCCCCCTGGCAATCTCGTAGCTGAAGAACTCCAGCAGATGGCCGGCAATGGTGTGGGCCACGTCGTCAGGCGACGAAAAGGGCAGGTTGCGGTCGGGCGCCGCGGTCTCGACGATGGCGACGATCTTGTCCGGGTCGCAGCGGAAGAATCTGTCGCCGATACGGTCATCGGCCCGCGACAGCGGAATCGGCACGCGATGCGGCGGCAGCGCCGTGCCATAATAGATGTCATGCATGCCCTCGAGGGCGGCGCTCTGCCAGGAGTTGAGTTCGAGGATCACCTTGTCGGCCCGGTCGAGCCAGGTCTTGTTGTTGCCGACCGAGGAGGAAGGGACGAGCGAGCCGTCCGGGAGGATGCCGGAAATCTCGATGATCGCCGTGTCCAGCGGACCGAGGAACCCCTGCCAGGCCATCGGCGCCACCTGGCTCAGATGCATGTCGAAATATTCCATCTGGCCGCGGTTGATCTTCTCGCGCGCGATCGGATCGGAATTGTAGGGCAGCCGGAACTCGATGCCATCGGCCTTGGCGAGGGCACCATCGAGTTCGGGGCCGGTCGAGGCGCCCGTCCAGACGCGGAGGTGAAACGGATTGCCGGCCGCATGTTCGGCCTCGATGCGGGCCGCGAGCGCCAGCGGTACCGCCTTGGGATAGCCGGAGCCGGTGAAACCGCTCATTCCGACCGCCGAGCCCGGCTCGATCAGGGACGCCGCATCCTCCGCACTCATCAGCTTCGAGCGCAGCTTCCCTGCACGCAGCCTCGATCCGGTCATTCCTGCCTCGCTTGCCCTGACAATGCGTTACGATGCCTTTGCCGGCTTCAGGATGATCCAGCCATCAGTTCCGGAAACCGATGGATGAAGCCCGACGATGGCTCGCTCCGACTTTCCAGTCTCCCGCCCGTTATGGCTTGTCAATGTTCCAACACGCCGACATCCGCGCCTTGATGACGCACCTGCCGGCCACTCGACGGCCCTGGCGATGTGGGGGGGCCGCTTGCGCATCGTGGCGACGGCGCAGATCGAGACGGTGGCGGCGGTGCTGGGCCATGACCGCGCGGCGGCCCGCAAGCGGCTGGAACGCATCGAGCCGATCATCCTCAATCCCGAAGGCGCCCTGGCCGGCCTGACCGTCGTCGATCAGGCCGGCCCGAGGCCCTGGTGCCCCCGGATCGAGCCGCCGAATGGCTGGGCGTGCATCACCTCACCGATCTGGGCGTGGACGGGCTGGCCCGGGCCTTGGCGGCGCGGCTGGATGTGCCGGTAGTGTTGGGCACCGTCAGCCGGCTGATTCTGGACGTGAACCGCTGGCTAGACGATCCGCGCTCGATCCTGGCGCAGGTCAAGGGGCGGGATCTGATCGGGAATACCCTCGATGCCGAAGCCCGGCTGGCCCGGCCGCGGCCCCTGGAACAAGCTGCGCGACCGCTCCGGCCTCTGAGGGGGCGATGCAGAATCGGCGCCGCGTCAGGATCGTACCCGCCATTACTTCTGTCGCTGGTTGTTGGACCCTTGGTTCAGATCATTTCGCCGTGGGCCCGTTCCTTCTCGCCGCTTGGGTCTTCCGTACCCGAAAAGGCAAGACCGCGCTGACAACACCAACAGCTGATAACGGACTTCCACCCTTCAATCCAGAAATCCGCGGGGTCGGAGGGTTTTCCTCGAAGAATGGATCACCTCTCTTGCTATCCGCAGATCAACCTCGCGAGTGTTTCAGGGAACCGCTCGTAGCCCACTGCCGGCCACAGATGGAAGTGGAAGCAGATATTCCGGTATTGTGTCAGGACCCTGCCACGACCGCCAGGGCATGCCCCCGATCATCGCTGATCAATTGATAATCCGGATCCTTCTCGCCGGACCCACCCCAGAAACAGGCAGGATCCGGCGGCGGCAGCGTGCTTTCGTCAAATCTCTGCAAAGTATACTGACCTGTCCCGACCGGAACCAGGTGAGGCACTGCCGAAAGCAGCCGGCGCGTATAGGGATGACGAGGATCCTCGAACAGCTGTTGCGCGGTGCCCAATTCCATGACCCGTCCGCGATACATGACGACGACCCGATCGCAGATGCTTTCGACCACCGCCAGATCATGGCTGATAAAGAGGCAGGCAAAGCCGAATTGCGCTTGCAGATTGCGCAGCAAGTCGAGGATCTGGGCCTGCACGGTCACATCGAGCGCCGAGACGGGCTCATCCGCCACGACCAGCTCGGGGCGCGAAACGAGGGCACGGGCAATGGCGACGCGCTGGCGCTGCCCACCCGAGAGCTGATGGGGAAAGCGGTCGGCAAAGCCACGATCGAGACCCACAGCCTCCAGCATCTCGCCGACGCTGGCGCTGACGCTGCCAGCCGGGGCCGGACTGTCCAGGGCACGCAGACCTTCGGCGATGATCTGGCCGATGCGCATTCGCGGGCTGAGCGACGAAAAGGGGTCCTGGAAGACGATCTGCATCTTTGGCCGCAACCGGCGCAACGCACTGCCGGACATCGCCGTGATGTCCTGCCCGCGCCACAATATCTGCCCGCCCGACGAATCCTTCAGGCGGATCATGGCCCGGCCATAGGTGCTTTTACCGGAGCCGGACTCGCCAACCAGGCCGACCATTTCGCCGGGGTTGATCGCAAGGGAAAGCCGATGCACGACTGTTACCCTGCGACGAGCCAGGAAAGGCAGGCGGGAGGGCTTTTCATAGGCGACGCTCAACTCACGCGTCTCGATCAACGGCACGTCCATCGAGGGCACGGTCTCGGAACGTTCGGCCGGGGGACGCGGCAGTGCCTCCAGCAACTTGCGGGTGTAGTCGCGTGTCGGTGCGGCAAGGATGTCGGCGACGGGCCCGCTTTCGACCATCTCGCCTCGGCACATGACAGATACCCGATCGGCGTATTCCGCGACCACGCCCAGATCGTGTGTGACCAGGAGGACCGAAACGTCCAGGCGGCGCACCAGGTCGCGCATGATGTCCAGCACCTCGCGCTGGACGATGGCGTCGAGTGCCGTAGTCGGTTCATCCGCAAGGAGGAGTTTCGGGCGCAGCATCATGACTGATGCGATCATGATGCGCTGTCGCATGCCTCCCGAAAATTCATGCGGATAGCGATCCAGACAGGTCTCGGGATCTACGATCTTCACCGCGCGCAGCATGTCCAGCGCGATTTGCCGGATTTCAGCATCCGATTTGCCGGTATGGAGCCGCATGGCTTCAGCCATCTGGGCACCGATCTTCATCGACGGGTTCAGGGACACCAATGGCTCCTGAAAGATCATCCCGATCTGGGCACCGCGCAGACGGCGGCGCCCGGCCTCATCAAGGCCCGTCAGGTCCTGACCGTCGAAATGAATGGTGCCGGCTGCAACAGACAGGCCGGGGGGCAACAGACCGATGATGGCACGCGCAATCATGGTCTTGCCGGACCCGGATTCGCCCACAAGGGCGTGAATCTCGCCGGGACGAATACTCAGGTCGACATTGCGCACCACACGCAGCGGGTCGGGTTTGGCATGGAAGATCACATCGAGCCCGCGCAACGAGAGCAAGGGGGCCGCCTGGTCTTGGGGAATGTCTTTCATCGTGTTGGCTACCCTGTGTTCCGGGGGTCGAGAGCATCGCGCAGGGCGTCGCCCAGCAGGTTGATACCAACCAGGGTGACGGAGATGCAGATTCCGGGCAGAACACCCAGCCAGGGCTGGCGCGACAGCTCGCCCCTGGCTTCGGCAAGCATGTTGCCCCAGGTCGGCGCGGGTGGCGGCACCCCGAGGCCCAGAAAGCTGAGCGAGCTTTCCGCCAGCAGCACCCAACCCAGCATGGTGGTCGCCAGCACAATCAACGGCGCAAGGCAGTTCGGAAGGACATGGCGCCACAGTGTATAGAGCCCGCTGTTGCCGAGCGCGACGGAAGCCTCGACATATTCCTTCTCGCGCACCGAAAGCACGGTGCCGCGCACCAGCCGCGTGACGGAAGGCAGATAGGCCAGCCCCAGCGCCAGGATGACTCCCCATTTCGAAGGGCCGATGACAACCATCAGCGCCAGCGCGAGCAGAAGGCCCGGGAAGGCCATCAGGGCCTCGATGACCATCATGATCAGCCGATCCGCCAATCCACCGCGATAACCGGCGATCGCGCCGAGAACGACGCCACCGACCACCGCCATCACCGCAGTCATGAAGCAGATGACGATGGAGACGCTGGCACCCGCGAGAACGCGCGAGAACTGATCGCGGCCGAAGGTGTCGGTACCGAAGGGGTGCTCCCATGAGGGCGGCACGAGGCGGCGGCCGAAATCGGGCAGCAGCGGATCATAGGGCGTCCAGACCAGGCCGACGAGCGCTGCGAGCAACGCGACGGCACAGAGCGCCAGTCCCAGCTGGCCATTGAAATGTGAGGTCAGGGCACGGAGAATTTTCATTGCAGGCGCACCCTCGGGTCGATGACGGAATAAAGGATGTCGACCAGCAGGTTCACGGCGACATAGACAAAGGCCACCAGCAACAGCGCCCCCTGCAGGACCGGGTAATCCCGCGCATAGATGCTGTCGACGATCAGCTTCCCTATGCCCGGCAGGCTGAAAACCGTTTCGGTCACCGTCGCGCCGCCAAGCAGCGATGCCAGGATGAGACCCAGCAAGGTGAATGTCGGTCCGGCGGCGTTCTTCAGTACATGCCGCAGCAGGACCGCGGCCTCGCTCAACCCCTTGGCGCGGGCATGGGTGACATATTCGAGGCGAAGGACCTCGAGCGAGCTTGAGCGCATCATCCGCGTCAGCACACCGATCTCGGTTACCATGAGAGCCATGACCGGCATGATCAGATAGAGAATGCCACGGCCGAAATCGTCCTGGATCGCGACATAGCCGATGGTGGGCAGCCAGTGGAGCTTGACCCCGAACAGCAGCAGCAACATCAGCCCGACCCAGAAGCTCGGCATCGACAGCGTCACTATGGCGAACAGGCTGATTCCCAGGTCCGGCTTGCGATTCTGGAACCGCGCGGCAATCAACCCGGCGGGAACCGCCACCAGTGCCGCCGCCAGAACCGCCAGGATCACCACGGTGGCCGTGACCGAAAACCGCTGGAAGATCGTCGTCAGAACTGGCTCACCCGTGCGGATGGATACGCCAAGGTCACCCGAAAGGATATTTCCGGCCCAAGCGAAGAACTGAACCGGCAGAGGCTTGTCGAGCCCCATCCGGGCCCGCAATTCGGCCAGCGCCTGCGGTGTGGCCTGGTCGGCGAGCATCAATTGCGCCGGATCGCCGGGGATCAGGCGGATCAGTGCAAATACTGAAACCGCCACAATCAGTATCGTTGGAAGCGCCATGAGGCACCGCTTGACAAGATAAGTCCACATGAGAGCTTCCCGGCTGACAGCAAAGACCGGGCCCCTTGCGGAGCCCGGATCGACAATGCTCAACGATCAATATCGACGTTCCAGTAGATCTCGTTCCCCGTTCCGGAACCGACAAAACCCGAAACCCCGTCGCGCACGGCCAGGAAGCTGGCGCGATGACCAACGCTGTAAGCGGGAATTTCGGCGTTGAACTCGGCCTGCAACTCGTCGATCAATGCCTGCCGTTTGGTCGGGTCGGTGATCACCATCGCTTCGTCGATCAACTCCTGGGCGCGCTCGGTCCGCAATACCTTCCGGTCCTGCGCTCCTGAAATCATCTCGAAGCTCAGCGCGGGATCCAGGCGGGCGGAATAGGCGAAGGACATCAGCTGGTATTTTCCGGAATTATAGAGGTCGATCTGCGTTCCCCACTCGATCGTCTCCAGCTCCACATTGATGCCGGCGGCGGCCAGCATGGATTGGGCAATCAATGCACGTTCGAAATAGCCGCCAGACCGCTTGCTGGTGATCATGCTGATCTTCTCGCCCTGATATCCCGCCTCGGCCAGCAACTCGGCGGTTCGGGCGGGGTCGTAGCCGGGACCGGTCGCGACGGCATCCGAATAGAAGGCGGACATCGGCGGAATGACGGACATGCTGGCCTTGCCGCGCCCTTCGGTGGTGACCTCCACGATGGTGTCGCGGTCGAGGGCGTAGGCGATCGCCTCGCGCAGGGCCGGATTGGACAGCAGCGGGTCTCGCACATTTATCAGGAATGCATCCCAAACTGCGGTCGGGACCGTCAGGACAGTCGCCCCGCCCGCACCCTCGATCTCGGCGATATCGCCCGCTTCGATTGTTGCGATGTCGAGATCTCCCGCCATGAAGGCGGTCTTCTTGACCGCGGTTTCGGGGAGGATGTGATAACGCACCCGATCGACAAGCGCTGCTTTCTGCCCCGTGTAGCCGGACGAAGGTCCCTCGGGAGAGACATAGTCTGGAAACTTCAGCAGGTCGATATATTGCGCCGGGCGGATATCGCCATAGATGAAGGGGCCCGTGGCGACGGGTTTGATCCAGGAACCATCCGGCCCGACCGAATCGGGGTGGAGGACCGCGGTCGCACCACAATCGAATCGTGCCAGATTGCCGAGAAAGGTTGCGCTCGGACCCGCCAAGGTAAAGCGCACGGTGCTCGAATCCACGACCTCCATCGCCGTGACCGCCGGTCCCTCTTCGCCGTTGAAGGAGGTACGGCACCGCCACCCGGTTGCCGGGTCCATATAGCGGTCCCAGGACCACTTCACATGTTCCGCAGTCATGATCTCGCCGTTGTGGAACCGTACGTTATCACGCAGCGCAAAGGTATAGGTCAGACCGTCTTCACTGATCTCGACGCTCTTGGCCAGAACCGGCCGCACGCTGAAATCCTCGGCATATCCCACCAATCCCTCGACGACATGCATCATCACCGAATCTGTCGGCCCGTCACGGTCGACGCCCGGCTGGGTGCCACGGATGTCCTGCGAAAAGCTGACATTCAGCACTTTCTCGGCCAGGGCGGGGGACGCAGCGAGCGCCACGCCCAGGGCAAGGGCACTGCTGACGAAGGCCTTGAGTCTCGATTTAGACATTTCAATTCCCTGCGGTTGGTGTTCTGGTTTTTTCTTCTAGACCCGATCGGCTCAAAGCCTGAATTCGGCATAATCGCCCGGCAGATAGGGTCGTTGCCGCACCCACATCCGACCGGCGGCGGCATCCATGATGATTGATGCAACGGTTGCCGAGATCTGGTGGGCCCCGCCGGACGGATCACGCAGCACGGCGCGCGGCGCCCCGAAACGGTCCGCAAATGCCTTGCGGAACGTCGCGTCGGTGATGGCGTTCCCGTCTGCCTCCAGCACCCGACGCACACGCCGATCCCGGTAGAGGGTATTCATTCCCTCGACGAGACCCCGATCCCGGACCTTGCTCCGCGCTGCCAATGTCACGAAGTGATTGGCATGGGTGAGGATCCCGGCTTCGGGCACCTGCCAGAAGATTTCCCCCGGAGTCGTCTCCAGATTGATCACTTCGCCCTCGGCTTCGGCTGAGCTCAGGGTCATGTTGTTCGAGATCGAACGCGGGGTCTGCGCGACCGCGTTCAAGGCGCTGCCGAAGTCATTCGCTTCCAGCGCAAGGCGGCGCACGATCGAGAGAGGAACGCCGGGTTTGCTCCAGGATTCGTCCATCGTCGACAGGTTGTTGCCGGTGATTGCGATGCCGGCCGAGTTCATGCCGGCGCGCGCCAGCCCACCCGCTTCGACATAGGTCATGACATCGGGGCCATCCTCGCGCCGCACCACGAGGACGACTGTGAAATCCGCACATTCCTGGCGCCAATCCCAGTTCTGCCCGTGCAGAAGACGACCGTCCCGTGTCCGCTCGGGCAGGACGGCAGCGGCCGTACAGCCATCATCCAGATCCTCGCGATCCTCGGGGGAGGTGGGGATGGTGCCGGCGTTCAGGATTTCACTGCGGCCATTGATGACCAGCACTTCCGCGGGATCAAGCCCGGCCCCGGCGGCGATGGCTCCAATTTCGGCATACTGATCGGGGCAGGTTTCGGCCAATTGCCGCAACAATACGCGCCCGGTATCCACGACCATGCCCCAGGTCAGACCCCGCGACTCCAGCAGCCGTTGATAGAATGCCGCGCCGCCCTTTATGCGTGTGTCCGCCGCACGCCCATAGGCCGCTCCACGATCGGCGGGAGGGCCTTCGATTTCGATCAGTGGCGGGGGAGACGTCGACATCAGCGCGCCCCTCCTCGGATCTTCCGCAGATGCTCACGGAAGAACTCCCTCACCGCCGGAATGACGCCCGTCACGCTGTGCGACACGTTGGGAACAACGCAGAGTTCGGCATCCACACCATGCTCACGCAGCGAAGCGACGAGTGTCGTCGCCCGTTCGATCCGCGTGCTGCCGGCATCATTTGCTCCCTCCAGCCAGTGCGGCGAACCGGGGCGGTGGGTGATTTCCCAGGTCTCCACATCCGCGGCGCCGACGACCGCCAGCACCCTGACGTTGCGCAACGCCTCGAGGTCGACCGCGCGGCCGAAACGTTCCTTTGCATCACGGATGCCGACCCACCAGTCACGGCCATCGTCCAGAAGCGTCACCGAACCGGGAGCCCCCACACATACCGCCGAAACCCGCTCGGGATGCAGGAGAGCGAAGCGATGGACGAAGTGCCCGCCTCCCGAAAAGCCGAACATCATGAAGCGCGGGAAGGGTACGGACAGCCGAGCCTCGACCTCTCGCACCATGGCAAGAAGGACCAGGTCATAGCGGATATCCTGCTCCTGGATGTATTTGTAACCGTTTCGGTTCTCGTCTCCCAGCACCCCGACCGGGAACAGCGGGGCAAGTACCACGCAGTTGTTGTAGCGGCCGAATTCGCTGAACATGTCACGATAACGGGCGTTCTCGCGTCCAGTCCCGTGCATAGCCACGATCAGTTCGGGCGGCTCTTCCCCTGCCTCGCCCAGATGCTCCGGCACATAGAGCACATAGCTGAAGCGCGGATCCGCCTTGCACGCATAGGCAACAGTATCACCGCGGTCGTAAAGTGCGTGTCCGCGACTGGCCAGATCATCCCGGGGCATGTGCTCTCCCTGTGTCATGCTCTTCATGTCCCCTGAGCTTAGGCCTCAAAATTGGTGTGTCAATAGTCAATAATATTGGCGCCAAAATACGCATCAGTTATTTTTGCGCTTCCCAAACCGACCTGCCTGCCCCAAGTTGGCGCGGACGACCGGCGCAGAAGCCGGCAAACGTGCAAGAGAGACGACATGGGAAGGCGATGGAGAAGATTGGCCTCGAACAGCTGCGCGAGAACCTGATACGGGACATCTTCTCCGGCTCGCTGCCGGGCGGCAGCTGGCTCAAGCAGGCTGACCTCGAGAGGCGATATGGAGTTTCTCGTGCCTTGGTGCGCCGGGTCCTCGATGACCTGACCGTGCGCGACTATGTACAGCATGAGCCAAACCGAGGCTATCGGGTCGCGATCCTGTCGGATGACAACCGCAACGAATTGCGCGAGATCCGGGTCGTGCTGGAATGTCATGCCGCGGCCAGTGTCATGGAGTGCGTGACACCAGCCGATGTCGACGAGTTGGCCACCTTGGCAGAGGCCTTTCGACAAGCAACACAGACCGGCACCCTGGCCGATCAGGTCACCGCGAACTTCGCCTTCCATCAGCGACTATACGAGGTCGGGCGGAATCGGACGCTCTTTGATCTTCTGATGGAGATGCACCATCGCGCCGTCGCGCGCGTCGTCACCCCCTGGCCCTCCGTCGCGCAGATGGAGCGGGCGGCAAACGATCATTTCAGCATGGTCGAGGCCTTGAAAAACGGCGATCTCGCAGCGTTGCAGGAAACTATCAGACGTCATGTGGGCCACTTGGGGAAATAATCCCGACCAGGTACCGCGCGCTCGTCCTGCACAAAA
The DNA here is from genome assembly GCA_040392885.1 of Paracoccus sp. (in: a-proteobacteria). Classification (GTDB taxonomy): domain Bacteria; phylum Pseudomonadota; class Alphaproteobacteria; order Rhodobacterales; family Rhodobacteraceae; genus Paracoccus. The sequence goes on from JBEBVF010000001.1 coordinate 84,559, forward strand.
AACGCAGGCCTGCGAAAGCGCGGCGCAAGCCTTACCCACCTCGATCGACTGGCGCCCTGACTGGCCGAGATCCTGACGCCGGGGATTGCGCTGGCGCCAGGGCATGGCAAGGGATGGTCGCCCAATGCCTTGGGTGATCAACGACAATGACGGCGTGGACGACAGTTCCGGCAAGACGCTGTTCTGGAGCCTCGGCAAGCTCTGATCTTGCGCTGCATCCAACCGATCCGCCGTGCTGCACAGGCCCCGGCGGGATTTTGCGTTTTTGCCAGGTGTCCAGCATCATCACCAGCGACGACACCGGCCTCCCTCCCGGCCCTGACCGCAGGCAGGGTGCTGCGCGAGGGCCGGCGCTTTCCGGTCTCCGGCCTGAAAATGAGCGGCCCAAAACATCGGCGCGACCGGCAGGCGCCTCCTGCCGTTGCGCCGGGCGTGCTCAGAGACCCGCAGCCTGCGGCGGCTCGGAGTGCAGGAATGGCGGGGTCAGGTCGATGCCATGCTCGCGCAGGGTCGCGTCGATGCGGCTGAACACCTCGTTGCGGCAGGCCATCTCGTGATCGTATTTCGGCACCCAGTATTTCACCTGATAGCGGATGCCTTCGGGCCCGTATTGCACCACCTGGACCTCGGGGCCCCGGCCCTGCACGATCGTTTCGGCGCCGGTCAGCGCCTCGCGGATCAGCACCCGCGCCTCGATCACCGACAGCCGCACCGGCAGCGTCAGCTCGGCATGGTCGCGATACTCCTGCCGGGGGGCGCTGTAATTGGTGATCCGCTGGCGCGAGATCTGGCTGTTGGGCAGGATCACATAGGTGCTGTCGCGCGTGACCAGCCGCGTGGTGCGCCAGCCGATCTCCTGCACGCGGCCCTGCGCCAGCCCCTCGATCCGCACCCAGTCGCCGATGCGGAACGGGGCCTCGATCCCCAGCGCCAGACCCGAAAACGTATCGGCCACGACATTGCGGATGGCAAAGCCCAGCACCGCCAGCACCAGCCCGGAGCCGGTCAGGATACCCGAGAGGTCCTGCCGGAAGAACAGCGACAGGCCGGCCAGCGTGGCGATGACGAAAAGGCCCACGCGCAAGAGGTCCAGCGCCACCTTTGGTACCGGTCGCTGGCCCTTGCGGCGACGGTTCAGCCGGGCGCTGACCAGCCCGTGGATCAGATGCGCCGCCGTGAACAGCGCCATCGTCACCGCGGTGTTGCGCACCATGTCCCACCACCGGGCGCCATCGGGCAGCAGCGCCAGCACCGGCCCGCCGAACAGCGCCAGCAGGATCAGGACGGCAAGGACGATCCAGGCACCCTGCGGGCGGGGCGGGCCGTCAACCCTGCTCATCGGGGCACCTTTCGGTCAGCGGACGGGACCGCCTGCCTCCGGGACCGCCATAGGATCGGCAGGCACGGTCCCGGTCATCGGCGCCTGAATGATCGGCGGCTCGGGCAGAGCGGGAATTCATCGAGAAGGTCACATGCTTGTCCTCCGCCGGTGGGTGATGCCCGGCCGAGGGTAGCCAACCCCCTCGCCCGGTGAAAGCCCGGCCGGCCATGCCTTCGGGGGGCACGGGAACCTTCGGGAGCGTCCCGGACAGATAACCCTGCTTCAATGGGCTCCGACCCAAGATGAAACGGAAGCCGCCGCACCTATATGGTCCGCCGGTAACCCGCCTCGAGACTCCCTCACACTGTCTCGTTGGTGGGTGGGAGCCCGTCCTGCGCGCGAGGTCATGCGCCTCGATTTCGTGAGGCGGAAGGGCTCGACCGGGTGAGGTCCCGCGGTTCTCACCGATGGTCTCACCAAAACCGGTCGGGCCTGCGATTTCCGCCACCTGATCGAGGCGCATCGAGGACGCATTGCGAGTCGTGACAGACAAGACAGTGCTGGTGCCGCCCCAGGAAACAGGAGAGGCGAGCCCCGCCCGGCAACCGGCCGGCATGGCACGGTGATCCTGCGGGTCACGAATCTCCCGGGCAGGGCGGTGATGACCACTCGCCGTCAAGAAACACCCCGGAGCGGATTGCCAAGTAATTGACGGCATTACAAAGGCAGAATTGATCGCGGGAATGATCCGCAGCCGCCCCATCCGCAGCACTGAAGAAATTTTCTCTTCCGCATCATGTCCTTCTGACGCGGAGGCGGGACATCCTTTACGCCGGGCTCAGGCTTTGCTTGACTCGTTGATGGCCGTTTTGCATACAAATAGTATTCTGGACGGATGGCAGATTGCGGGATGCCCATTCCCCCGCATAGGCTGCTGGTTGCGCATTCAACGAGACAAGATCCCGCAAGAAGGATCGCCCATCAACATGGAGATTCCGATGAAGCTTCCCAGAGACGTTGCCCTCGTGACGGCCGCCCTGGCGGCGGCGCTGACGCTGGCCGGTGCCGCCAGCGCCCAGGAGCCGCAGACGGGCGGGGTGCTGCGCATCCTCGCCACGGGCGAGCCCGACCACATGGACCCGACCAGCGCGGGCATGGTCAACACCAACAACTACATGCGGGCGGTGTCGCGCCAGCTGGTCAGCTATGCGGCCTCGAACGATGCCGAGGTGGCGCTGGCCCCCGTCGGCGACCTCGCGACGGAGGTGCCCCAGCCTTCGGCGGACGGGCTGAGCTATACCTTCACCCTGCGGCAGGGGGCGATGTGGAATGCGCCCTCGGGGCCGCGCCAGATCACCTCGACCGATGTCGAGCGCGGCATCAAGCGCATGTGCAACCCGGTGCTCGGCTCGCCCATGCAGACCTATTTCACCTCGCTGATCGAGGGCATGGCAGAGTTCTGCGACGGCTTTGCCAAGGTCGATGCCGATGCCGGCGCGATCAAGGCCTATATCGAGGAGAACGACATCCCCGGCATCACCCAGCCCGACGATGCCACCGTGACCTTCCAGCTCAAGGAGCGGGCCGGCGACTTCATCTACATGCTGTCGCTGGTCAATTCCTCGCCCGAGCCGGTCGAGGCGCTGGACTACATGCCCGACAGCCCGGAATACCGCGCCAACTATATTTCCAGTGGTCCCTATACCATCGGGGAATATGTGCCTGATACCGTCATCCGGCTGGTGCGCAACCCCGCCTGGGCCCCCGAATCCGACCCGGTCCGCAAGGCCTATGTCGACGAGATCGAGATCACCATGGGCCTTCAGGCCGATGCGATCATGCAACAGTTGCAGTCGGGCGATGCCGATCTGGCCTATGACATCAACATCCCGACCGCGATCCTCGCCATGCTGCAGGCCACCGGCGACGAAAAGCTGGTCCCGATCTCGGCCGGCAACACCAACTTCCTGTTCATCAACACGGTCTCGGACAACAACAACGGCGCGCTGAAGGACCTGCGCGTGCGTCAGGCCCTGGCCTATGCGGTGGACAAGGCCGCCATCGTCCAGCAATGGGGCGGCCCGGCCGTGGCCGAGCCGGTGGGCGGCATCTTCGGCCTCGGGGTCCTGGGGCATCACGACTTCGACCCCTATCCCAGCCCTGATTCCAAGGGCGACCCGGAAAAGGCCAAGGCGCTGCTGGCCGAGGCCGGTTTTCCCGACGGCATCACCCTGAAGATGCCCTATCGCAACAAGGATCTGGAGGTGGCGACGGCGCAGACGCTCCAGGCCAGCCTGGCCCGCGCCGGCATCACGGTCGAGCTGATCCCGGTCACCGCGGCGGATTACTATTCCAAGTTCATGACCAACCAGGCCAATACCCGCGACGGGGTCTGGGACATCGCGCCGGTCGGCTGGACGCCGGACTGGGTGGGCGGGGCCGCGCGCTCGGTCTTCCAGCCGCAATTCACCTTCGACGGCACGCACCAGACCTACAATTACACCGACTACAACAACGACGAGGCCAACCGGATCGCCACCGAGGCCATCAACGCCACCACGCCCGAGGACACCGCGCGCCTCTGGGCCCAGGTCGACGAGCTGGTCATGGCCGATGTTCCGGTCGTGCCGCTGATCGCCAACAAGAACCCGCGCTATCATGGCGCGGCGGTGCAGAACTACCAGATCTTCGCGCTTGGCGTGGAAGGCGACTGGACGAATATCTGGATCGACCGCTGAGGGTCGCTGACGGGCCGCGCCTCTGGCGTGGCCCGTCTTCCCACTGACTTTCGACGGGGCGCCCGGTCACACCAACGAGACGAGGTCCGGTTTGACTGTTCTCGACGTGAAGAACCTGACGGTCGACATTCCCACCGAGGACGGGGTCGTGCATGCCGTGCATGACGTGTCCTTCTCGATCGAGCCGGGGCGGCTGTTCGGCATCGCCGGCGAATCCGGCTCGGGCAAGAGCGTGCTGACCCAGGCGATCCTCGGGCTGCTGCCTGGCGCGGAGATCAGCGGCGAGGTCAATTTCGGCGGCCGCAACCTGATCGGCCTGCCCGGCGAGGCGCTGCGCCGGCTGCGCGGCAGCCAGATCGGCATGATCTTCCAGGACCCGCTGTCCAGCCTGCATCCCTATTACACCATCGGCGCGCAGATCGCCGAGGTGCTGCACATCCATCAGCGCATCGGCGCCGAGGAGGCCCGCGCCCGGGTGATCGAGATGCTGGGCAAGGTCGGCATCCCGTCGCCCGCGGACCGTTACGACGACTACCCCCACCAGTTTTCCGGCGGCATGCGCCAGCGGGTGATGATCGCCATGGCGCTGATCATGCAGCCCACGCTGCTGATCGCGGACGAGCCGACCACCGCGCTGGATGTCACGGTACAAAGCCAGATCATCGCCCTGATCGACGAGATGCGGCGAGAAATGGGCACCACCGTCATCATGATCACCCATGATCTCGGCCTGCTGTCATCCGCCGCCGACGAGGTGATGATCCTCTATGCCGGGCACCGCATGGAATATGCCCGCGCGGCGCGCCTGTTCCGCGCCCCCGCGCATCCCTATACGGCGGGGCTGCTGCGCTCCTCGCCGGCGAATTACAGCCCCGGCGCCGATCTGCGCCCGATCCCGGGCCGGCCGCCCAGCCTGCTGCTGCGCCCCCGGGGCTGCGTCTTTGCACCCCGCTGCGCCGAGGCGCTGCCCCGATGTGCCACAAACCCGCCACCGCTGAACATCTATGAGGACGGCACGCAATCGCTGTGCTGGCTGGCCGGCGGCACCCGCCCGCCCCGGACCCCGGCCGCCGCCCCGGCGCCTGCCGCCGCCGCCCCGGCAGCAGAGCCGGCCGGCGACTCTGTGCCGATGGCCGAGTTGCGGGACCTGCGCCTGACCTATCGGCTGCGCAGCTTCATGGGCAAGGCCCGCACGCATGAGGTGCTGAAAGGCATCAACCTGACCATCCGCAAGGGCGAGACCGTGGGTCTGGTCGGTGAAAGCGGCTGCGGCAAATCCACCACGGCGCGGGTGCTGGCCGGGCTGGTCGCGCCCAGCGGCGGCTCGGTCACGCTGATGGGACGGGACATGGCCAGGCTGTCGCGGGCCGAGTGGCGGACGATGCGCCGCCAGGTGCAGGTGGTGTTCCAGGACCCGTTCGGCTCGCTCAATCCGCGGCGGCGGGTCGGTGCGATCATCGGCGACCCGTTCCGCCTGCACGGTATCGCCCGCGGCGCCGCCCGGCGCGAGAAGGTGCGCGAGCTGATGGAGCTGGTGGGCCTCAACCCCGAGCATTACAACCGCTTCCCCTCCGAGTTCTCGGGCGGACAGCGCCAGCGCATCGGCATTGCGCGCGCCTTGGCGCTGAACCCGGCCATGATCATCTGCGACGAGCCGGTCTCGGCGCTGGACGTGTCGATCCAGGCGCAGGTCCTGAACCTGCTGCGCCGGCTGCAACGCGACCTGCAACTGACCTATCTGTTCATCAGCCACGACCTTTCGGTGGTGCGCCATGTCTGCGACCGCATCGCGGTGATGCAGGGCGGGCAGATCGTCGAACTGGCCACGACCGAGGCGCTGTTTGCCGCCCCGCAGCACCCCTATACCCGCACGCTGCTGGCCGCCTCGAAATCGCCGCCGGCGATCCTGGAGACCGCGCCGCGCGTGCCCGTCGCCCAATGGGAGGCAAGCCCATGACCGACACGAGCCCGGACCGCGAGACCGAAGAACCGGCCTCCGGCGTCGTCGCCCGCGATTCCCTCGACCTGACGCTGCGCCGGTTGCGGCGCGACCCGGCGGCGGTGGCGGCGGTGCTGGTCATCCTCGGTGTCATCGCCCTGGCGGTGCTGGCGCCGCAGATCGCCGCGCTGACCGGCCATTCCGCCATCGAGCAGTTCCGCGAAACCGGCATGAGCCCGACCGGCCTGCCGGTCGGCCCGAACGGCGAATTCTGGCTGGGTGCCGACCAGTTGGGCCGCGACGTGCTGGTGCGGCTGGCCTATGGCGCGCGGATCTCGCTGCTGGCAGGGGTGGCGGCGGCGCTGCTGGCCTCCTGCATCGCGGTCATCGTCGGCGTCACCGCGGGTTATCTGGGCGGCTGGGTGGACACGCTGCTCAGCCGGCTCATCGACCTGGTGATGAGCGTGCCCTTCCTGCTTTGCGCGCTGGCACTGGTCTCGGTCCTGGGGCCCAGCCTGATGCTGAGTGTGCTGGTCATCGTGTTCTTTTCCTGGGCGGCGATGGGGCGGGTGATCCGCGCGCAGGTCATCTCGCTCTCGCGGATGGAGTTCGTGCAGGCCAGCCGTTCGCTGGGGGCGGGGCCACTGTCGATCATGGCGGTCGACATCCTGCCCAATCTGGCGGTGCCGATCATCGTCTATACTACCATGCTGATCCCCAATGCGATCGTGTTCGAGGCCACGCTGTCCTTCCTCGGCATGGGGATCGTGCCGCCGACGCCCAGCTGGGGCGGCATGCTGGCCGATGCCTCATCGAACTCGCTCTATCTGGTGGCCTGGTGGCTGGTGTTCTTTCCGGGTCTGGCGCTGCTGCTGACCACGCTGGCCTTCAACATCCTCGGCGACAGCCTGCGCGATGCGCTGGACCCCAAGAGCCGGCGCCGGGCCCCGCGCAAATCCCGCAAGTCCCGCAAGGAGACGCGGCCATGATCCGCTTTCTGGCGCAGCGCCTGGGCTTTGGCGCCCTCGTGCTGCTGACGCTGTCGTCCTTCGTGTTCTTCCTGTTCTTCGTGGCGCCGGGCGACCCGGCGCGGGTCATCGCCGGCGACAAGGCGACCGAACAGCAACTGGAACAGATCCGCACCAACCTGGGCGTCGATCGCCCGATGATCGAGCAATATGGCAGCTTCCTTTCGCGGGCGGTGCAGGGCGATCTGGGCTATTCCTACCGCAACCGCCAGCCGGTGACCGAGATCATCCTGCGCCGGGTGCCGGCCACGGTGTCGCTGGTGGCCGGCGCGGTCGTGCTGTGGCTTTCCATCGGCATCCCCATCGGCCTGATGTCGGCGCGGGCACCGGGCAGCCTGCGCGACCGGCTGGGTCAGGGCTTCATCCTGGTCGGGCTGTCATTTCCCACCTTCGTGCTGGGAATGATGGCGCTTTACACGCTTTACTTCCTGCCCCGGCAGGCCGGCTTCACCCTGTTTCCCCCCGGCGGCTACAAGCCGCTGACCGGGGGCGTCCTGGACTGGGCCTGGCATCTGGCGCTGCCCTGGGTGACGCTGGCGCTGGTGATGGCGGCGCTCTATGCGCGGCTGACGCGCGGCCAGATGCTGGAGGTGCTGGGCGAGGATTACATCCGCACCGCCCGCGCCAAGGGGCTGAGCGAGCGGCGCGTGATCTGGAAGCACGGCATGCGCGCGGCCCTGACGCCGCTGGTCACCCAGCTCGGCGCCGATATCGCCATGCTGCTGGGCGGGGTCATCGTCATCGAGCAGGTGTTCGGCCTGCAGGGCGTCGGCCAGTTGGCCGTGCAGGCGGTGGCCAATCAGGACCGCCCGATCATCATCGGCGTGGTGCTGCTGGGCGGGGTGTTCATCGTCGCCGCCAATATCATTGTCGATCTGCTTTACGTCATCCTCGATCCCCGCGTGCGCTGAGGGCCTGCCATGTCCGTCACCGAATACACCATCCCCGGAATGCTGATCCGCGATCGCTCGGTCCCCGTGCCGCTGGACTGGGCGCGGCCGGAGGGCGACAGCATCAGCGTCTTCGTGCGCGAGGTGGTCGATCCCGCGCGCCGGAACGACGACCTGCCGCTGCTGTGCTATCTGCAAGGCGGGCCGGGCGGCAAGTCGCCGCGCCCCATGCAGAACGGCCCGGCCTGGCTGGCCGAGGCGCTGAAGGCCCATCGCGTCGTGCTGCCCGACCAGCGCGGCACCGGGCGCTCGACGCCGGTGAGTGCCGCCACCATGGCACGCTTTGGCGATGGCCGCGCCGCGGGCGAGCATCTGGCGCATTTCCGGGCCGATTCCATCGTGCGGGATTTCGAGCATGTGCGGCGCAGCCTCTATGGCGGAAGGCGCTGGACGACACTGGGACAAAGCTATGGCGGGTTCCTGACGCTGAGCTGGCTCAGCCTCGCGCCCGAAGGGCTGGCGGCCTGTCTGGTCACCGGCGGCATTCCCGCCATCCCTCCGTCGGCCGACGAGGTCTATCGCCACACCTATCCGCGCGTCGCCGCCAAGAATGCCGCCTTCCAGCGCCGCTATCCCGCCGACATCGCGCGGCTGGCGGCGCTGGCCGACCGGCTGGAGGCCGAGGATATCCGCCTGCCCGATGGCGACCGGCTGACGGTGCGGCGGCTCCAGACGCTGGGCATCGACCTCGGCATGGCGCCGGGGGCCGAGAACCTGCACTGGCTGCTGGACGAGGCCTTCGACGGCGACGGCCGGGTGGGCGACCATTTCCTGGCGCAGGTGATGGCGCTGACCTCCTATCACTCGAACCCGCTTTTCGCCGCAATCCACGAATCGATCTACGGGCAGGGCTCGGGCGCCACCAACTGGTCGGCCGAGCGCATCCGGGCCGAGTTTCCCGCCTTCGCCCCCGATGCCCGGCCGCTGCTGTTCACCGGCGAGATGATCTATCCGTGGATGTTCGAGGAGATCGCCTCGCTGCGCCCGTTCCGCGCCGGTGCCGAGGCCCTAGCCGCGCGCGAGGATTTCCCGCCGCTCTACGATCCGGCACGGCTGGCGGCCAATGAGGTGCCGGTGGTGGCGGCGATCTGGCACGACGACATGTTCGTGGACGAGGGCCTGTCGCGGCGCACGGCCTCTATGGTCGGCAATCTGGATTACTGGATCACCAACGAATTCGAGCATGACGGGCTGCGCCAGTCGGCCGGCGTCTTCCGCCGGTTGCAAAAGATGCTGGCCGCCCGTGGCGGCGCGCTACCCGCCATTCCCAGAGGCTGAAGGAGCCCCGCCCGATGATTACCCCCGATCCCGCGGCGCTATCGCGCCTGCGCGCCGTCATGGCCGCGCAAGGCCTTGCCGTGCTGGCCGTACCGCGCACCGACATCCATCAAAGCGAGGTCACCGCCCCGCATGATGACTGCCTGCATTATCTGACCGGGTTTTCAGGCTCGGCGGGGATGGCGCTGGTGCTGGCGGACCGGGCGCTGATCTTTGTCGATGGCCGCTACCAGGTGCAGGTGCGCGAGGAGGTGGATCTGGGGGCGTGGCAGGTCCACCACCTGCATGACGAGCCGCCGGCGGTCTGGCTGCGGACCGGCGCGCGTTCCGGCTGGCGCGTGGGCATTGATGCCACGCGGACCAGTTGCGCCGCCTTCGATGCGCTGGCCGAGGGTTGCAAGGCGGCGGGCGCCGAGCTGGTGGCGCTGGCCGCCGACCCCTTCGACACCATCTGGCCCGACCGGCCCGAGAAGCCGCTGGGCGAGTTGCGGGCCATGCCGGTCGCACTCTCGGGCGAGGATGCGGCGGCCAAACGCGCCCGCATCGCCGCCCGCATCGCCGAGGCCGGCGCGGACCTTCTGGTCGAGACCCTGCCCGACAACATCGCCTGGCTGCTGAACGTGCGGGGCTCCGATGTGCCGATGCATCCGGTGCCGCATTCCTTTCTGATCCTGTATCGTGACGGGCGCGCGGAATGGTTCATCGACCGCCGCAAGCTGGGCAACGACCCCGGCGCGCTGGTGCCCGAGGGCGTGACCCTGCACCCGCCCGGCGATTTCCTCGCCCGCGCGGCGGCGGCATCTTCAGGCAAGGTGGCGCTGATAGACCCGGACTTCTCGCCTGCCGCCCTGCGCGCAGCAATTCTTGCCGCCGGGGGGCAGGTGGCCGGGCGGCCCGATCCGATCACGCTGGCCAAGGCCGTCAAGACCCCCGCGGAGCTGGCCGGATTCCGCGCCTGCCATGTCGAGGACGGCGCCGCCCTGACGGATTTCCTCGCCTGGCTGGCCACCGAGGCCCCCCGGCGCGAGCACGGCCCCGATCCGGTGACCGAGTTGGAGGCCGAAGCCCGCCTGCATGCCTTCCGGGCCGAGCGGCAGGGTTTTCTGGAGGACAGCTTCCGCACCATTTCGGCCTCGGCCGCCAATGCCGCGATGTGCCATTACGCGGCCCCCGCCACCGGCGGCGCACCCATCGGCACCGCGCGGCCCTATCTGATCGATTCCGGCGGGCAATATGTGAACGGCACCACGGATGTCACCCGGACCCTGATGCTGGGCCGGCCCGAGCCGGCGATGGTCGCCGCCTATACGGCGGTGCTGAAGGGCTTTCTTTCGCTGCTGACCGCGCGCTTTCCGACCGGGACCAAGGGGCAGCAGCTCGATGCGCTGGCGCGCCGGCCGCTATGGGATCTGGGCCTCGATTACGATCACGGCACCGGCCACGGTGTCGGTCACAACCTGCTGATCCATGAATATCCTCACCGTTTCGGAAAGGATTCCAAGCCCTTCGGGCTGGAGCCCGGCGTGATCATGACCATCGAGCCGGGCTTCTACGCCGCCGGCCGGTTCGGCATGCGCATCGAGAACCAGGTCGAGACCGTCCTCGACCGTCCCGGGTTCTGCCGGTTCGAATCGCTGACGCTGGCCCCGATCGACCTGACCATGGCGCAACTGGACGCCCTGACCTCGGCCGAATGCGAAACCATCGACGCCTATCACGACCGGGTGAGGGCGAAACTGCTGCCGCTGGTGCAGCCGGAAACCCGGCCCTTCCTGCTGACACAGACCCGCCCGATCAGCGAATGGCTGGTAGCTGGGAGTTGAGGCCGGCCGGGCAGCCATAGTGGCGGCGGTAGCTTCGGCGGAAATGGAATTGACGGCGACCTGTCGCAGCGGGCTGCGCAGGGATGCGTTGGCTGACCTGAGCTTCTGTTGCACGAGTCGGATGGCGGTCCAGCCTCTCCTTCGCGGATGGAGCCATTCCACGGCTTCTATGACGGCTTGGTCAGTTGATCCGTGGGCTTTCCGATGGCGCGGGCATGAAGGAGGCCCGGGAGG
>JBEBVF010000002.1:0-91815 GCA_040392885.1 Paracoccus sp. (in: a-proteobacteria)
AACGACCGGCATGGGGGTGGCCTGCACTCCCGGAGCGGGTGCGAGCAATCCGGTCGGGGCGTACCTGTGAGGCGACGGGATGGGGCGAGGCCGCCGCCTTTCATGGCACCTTTGGGGCAGGGGGCGACGGAGGGACCGTTGATGAAACCGCTTCCTGCCCGCGCTCATCTCTGACCAGCTTGCACGGCGGCGGCCCGAAGGATCACTCCGGCTCACCTTGGTAGTAGAAGGCCTGCCGCCGCTCCGGCGGCGGCAGGCCCGACCGCTAAAGCGCCGCCAGATGCTGGTGGTAGAGCGCGCCGGCGCGGCCCCAGACGCCGCCCTCCAGGTCGTCCAGCTGCGCCAGCACCGGCAGTAGCTGCGCCGAATAGTCCAGCGAGCTTTCCAGCGGCAGCAGCGAGGGCAGGTTGTCGATGGCCATCACGTCCAGCGGCGGGTTGTCGGCTACCCGGCGGGCGGGATGCGCCCAGTCGGTGGCGCGGTCATAGACCTTGATCGGCGAGAATTCCGAATCCGGGTCGCAGGCAATGTCGCCGATCACCCGCAGCCGGCGGCCGGGCGCCACCGCCTCGGCCGGCACGAAGACCGGGGTGCCCGGGCGGGCGAGGATGCAGTTGAAGAACAGCACATGGTCGAGGATTTCCGGGAACGGGCCGCCATGGGCGGTCTCCTCCATGTCCCAGCGGGTCACGCCGATGCCCATTTGCGTGCAGAGGTCGGCGACCCCGGTGCCGACGCGGCCCTTGGCCCCGATCACCATGGCGTCGGGGCGCGGCAGGCCGGTGGCGTCCAGCTCGGCCCGCAGCAGGTCGGTCATCGCCGCCTTGTCGGGCCAGGTCGAGACCGGGCCGCACAGCCCGCCGCGGGTCTGGGCGATCCAGGCGAACAGCGACACCGCCGCCCCGGCATAGCCGGCCCAGTAGCCGAAGGCGGCCAGCCGGCGGCCGTCGTCATCCACCAGATATTCCAGGTCATAGAGCGTGCCGCCGCCCTCGCGGAAGCGGTTCAGCAGCACCTGCCCGGCCGGCTGGCCCTTGAAGGCATGGCCGAACAGGATGTGGCGGTGGGTCAGCAGGGTGCCGTCCTCGGGCAGTTCCTTCAGCCCGAAGACGATGGCATCGGCCGGCGCCTCCCGCCAGCTTTCCGCGGGCATGATGGTCGCCCCGGCCTCCCGGTAGCCGGCGATCGGGATGATGCGGTTCGGGCTGTCCTCGACCGTGACCCGAAAGCCGCGGGCGATCAGCTGGCGCACGCCGTCGGGGGTTATGCCGACGCGATCCTCGTTGGCGCGGCTTTCGTGGCGGACCCACAGATGCGGCATGACCTTCCCTCCTCCGGCTGGTGATGCCGCAGACTTAGCATGTGCGGCCCCCTCGCGGAAGGCGGCCGGCGGCGCGCCGTCGCGGCAACCCGCATCGCGGCGCGCCCTGCCGGGTGCCGGCAAGCCTGCGGCCGCCGCCACCCGGATCCGTGCTGACATTCCTCCCCGATCTGAAACCCTCCCTGTGGCTGCGGTTGCGAATCACGTCCCCCGCTGCCCATCTGGCCATGGCGCGGTGAAGAAAAGGTTGACGCCAGCCGCCTGCGGCGCGGAAAGCCGGAAATTACCGGCCGTGCCGCGCCGGTTCGCGCGCCCCGGTTCCGCCATTGCGGCGCCTTGAATCTCCACGCATTCGCGGCCTATTTTCACCGCGCGCGCGCCCCGCGTCCCCTCCACTGCCGCGCCCGATGGCAAAGCCCTGCCCGAAAGGGACCGCCCTTGTACCAGCTTTGCACCGAAACCCCCGCGGATGGCCCGGAGGTCGAGGCCCTCTACGACCTCTGCTTTGCGCCGGGGCGGACGGCGCTGTCCTCCTACCGGCTGCGTGACGGGGTGGCGCCGGTGGCGCCGCTCTGCCTGATCCTGCGCGGCGGCGAGGGCGGCGTGCGTGCCGTCATCCGCTATTGGCCGGTGCGGGTCGGCGATGCGGCCACCCTGCTGCTGGGGCCGCTGGCCGTGCATCCGACCGCGCAGGGCGAGGGCCTGGGCGGCTGGCTGATGCGCGAGAGCCTGGAGCGCGCCGCCGCCCTCGGCTGGGGGCGGGTGATGCTGGTCGGCGACCTGCCCTATTACCGGCGCTTCGGCTTTCGCAAGCTGGAGGGGGTGGAGATGCCGCCGCCCACCAACCCCGACCGCATCCTTGGCCGCGATCTGATTCCCGGCGCCTGGGAAGGCATTGCCGGCCCCGTGCGCCGCGCCGTCGATTGAGGGCGTGAGGCGCGCCGCCGCAGCCGGTCACGAATTTGTGGCCGGCGGTCGCTTTTCCCGGCCGGCCTCCCATATCCGGCGGGTGCCTGCCGCCCGCCAGGGCAGGCCCGGGCCCCTGCGCCCGGAACCTTGCGCCGCCGCGCCGGTTTCCCTTTCCGACCGCCCTGATGAGGTGCCACGATGACCGAAGCCGACATCCCCGCCCGCGCGGCCGAGATCCTGCCGCCGATCACCGACCCCACCGTGCATCGCGAGATTGCCCGCCTCGCCCGCCTGCACGAGCAGGCCGGCGGCATCGGCATGCAGATCCTGCATATCGTCGGCGGCGGCGCCGAGAAGGCCATCGATAAGGTGCCGGAGCGGTATCGCGCCCGCATCGACCGGCTGACCCGCACCGGGCTGGAGCAGGCGGTGGGCTTGGCCTCGGCCTCGCGCCGGGTGCTGCGCGATCGCGGTGAGGGCTTTGACCGCGCCATGGCCACGGCCTCGGGCGCGGCGGGCGGCATGTTCGGCATCGTCGGCGCCATGGTCGAGCTGCCGGCCACCGTCGCGATGCTGATGCGCGCCATGCTGGGCGTCGCGGCCGAGCATGGGCTGGATGCCGACAGCGATCTGGTGCGCCGCGAATGCCTGCGGATCTTTGCCGTGGCCGGGCCGATGACCGATGACGACGCCACCGATCTGGGGCTGCTGGCGGCGCGGCTGTCGATCACTGGTCAGTCGCTCTCCGCGCTGGTGGCGCGGGTGGCGCCGCGGCTGGCGGCCTCGCTGGGGCCCAAGCTGGTGGCGCAATCGGTGCCGGTGCTGGGCGCCGTGGCCGGCGGCGCGATCAACTATGCCTTCGCCTCGTATTACCAGCAGCTTGCCCGGGTGCATTTCGGGCTGATGCGTCTGGCCGAGGAGACCGGCCTGCCGCGCGAGGCGCTGACCGAGGCCCTGCGCCTGGCCATCGAGGACAGCCGCAAGGGCCTGGCGCGCGGCTAGAGTTCGGCGGTCTCGGCATCCAGCGCCAGCACCGGCGCCGCGACCTCCAGATCGGCCACCGACAGCGGCGCCTCCGGGCGCGACAGCCGCGGCCGGGTGATCCAGTGCAGGCGCTCCTGCGCGCGGGTGATCGCCACATAGGCCAGCCGCTTCCACAGCGGAATCCCGGCCTCGGACCGCCCCGACCAGGCCGCCGCCGAAATGTCGGGGGCAAAGACCTGCACATCCGGCCACTGGCTGCCCTGCGCCTTGTGGATGGTCACCGCCGCGCCATGCAGGAACACCGCCCCCATGCGCGCGGCGGAGGCGATCAGCGGCTCCTCCTCGTCCGGCGTCTCGATCTTGATGATGCTGGCCGCCGACAGGCGCGGGTCTTCGGCGCCGATGACGTGCAGCCGGGCGAAGCCGGGCTTGCGGCCCGGCCCCAGATAGACCACCTGCGCGCCCTTGATCAGGCCGCGCGCCTCCAGGTCGATGCGCTTCTTGCGATGCTTGACCGGCAGTTCGATGCCGTCGCAGATCAGCGGCTCGCCCTCCAGCAGCGCATCTGCCGGCGCGCCATGGGCGGCGCGGAAGGCGTGGATCAGCCGGATGCGGGTGGCATTGCGCCAGACCAGAACCGGGCTGCGCGCCATCAGCCCGGATTCCACCCGCTCGGCCCAGATCACCCGCGGGTCGCGGACGGCGGCCTCGCGCACCAGCCGCTCGAACCCGGCGAAATCGAGGTTCTCGTCGGAGAGCGCATGGGCGAGGTCGAGGATCGGGCTGTCGGCCTCCTGACGGTGGATGCGGTGCAGGTAATGGCGCTGCGCGGCGGGCAGCCGGTCGAACACCATGTCGCCCGACTGGCCCACCGGCGCCAGCTGCGCCGGGTCGCCGAACAGCACCAGCGTCGGGAAGATCTCGCGCAGGTCGTCGAACTGGCGCTCGTCCAGCATCGAGGCCTCGTCGACCAGTCCGATGTCCAGCCCGTCCTCGCGCCGCTTCCAGCCGCGGATGAAATCCGAGCCGCGCAGGCCGGCCGCGGCCAGCGCGCCGGGAATCGACATGTGCAGCTGATAGAAATGCAGGGCGCGGTCCAGCGCCGCCTCGGTCAGCCCCTCGATCTGCGGGCGTTCGCCGACGCCGGTCAGCCAGTCCGCCAGCCGCTCGTATTCCGGGTCGTAGACCGGGGTATAGAGGATGCGGTGGATGGTGGTCGCCGGCACGCCGCGCTGGCGCAGCACGAAGGCCGCCTTGTTGGTGGGGGCGAGGATGGCGACGGTGCGGCGGTCCTTGCGTCGCTTGCCCTCGTAATCGCCGCTGATGATCTCGACCCCGGCGGCGGTCAGGGCGCGGGTCAGCTCCGACAGGATCAGCGTCTTGCCCGAGCCGGCCTTGCCGATGATAGCCGCCGCCTGCGCCCGGCCGGTGCGCGGCGGCATGGTGGTCTCGTCGGTCAGGTCGATGCCGGCATTGGCCAGCAGGTCCGCCAGCGCATCCCAAGCCTCGGCCTGGTCGGGCGACAGGACGGGGGCGGGCGGGGCGGCGGAAGCGGGTGCGGTCATGGCCGCAGTTAGGCCGGATCTGGGTACGGGGTAAAGCCGGAACCTGTGCCCCATGCCGCGCGCGGGATGGCACCGGCTGCCCCTGGCTCACGCCGCTGGCGCCTCGGCCCCCGTCCCGGCCCCGGAGACGAAACGGGCGGCGCCCCCTCCCCGGAGCGCCGCCCTTCCCCTCCCCAGGGGTGCTGTCCGGTTCAGCCCTCGCGCGAGGCCTCCAGTGCGTCCTCGAAGGTGCGCAGCCCCGTGCGCGGCGACTGGACCAGCACCGCCATGTTACCCGGTTTGTGCTGGTTGCGCAGCATTTTCATATGGGCCTGCGGAATCTCGGCCCAGGGGAAGACCTCGGACATGCCGGGGTCCAGCCGCCGCTCCAGCATCAGCTTGTTGGCGGCGCTGGCCTGTTTCAGATGCGCGAAATGGCTGCCCTGCAGGCGCTTCTGGTGCATCCACATGTAGCGCACGTCGAAGGTGCAGTTGAAGCCGGTGGTGCCGGCGCAGATCACCACCATGCCGCCCTTCTTGCACACGAAGGTCGAGACCGGGAAGGTCGCCTCGCCCGGATGCTCGAAGACGATATCGACATTGTTGCCCTTGCCGGTGATGTCCCAAATCGCCTTGCCGAACTTGCGGACCTCGTTGAACCATTCCTTGTATTCGGGGCTGCCGACCCTGGGCAGCTGCCCCCAGCACTTGAAGTCCTTGCGGTTGATGACGCCCTTGGCGCCCAGCCCCATGACGAAGTCCCGCTTGTCCTCGTCGCTGATGACGCCCACGGCATTGGCGCCGGCGGCGTTGATCAGCTGGATCGCGAAGGACCCCAGCCCGCCCGAGGCGCCCCAGACCAGCACGTTCATGCCCGGCTTCAGCTCATGCGGCTCGTGGCCGAACAGCATCCGGTAGGCGGTGGCCAGCGTCAGCGTGTAGCAGGCCGATTCCTCCCAGGTCAGGTGCCGGGGGCGCGGCATCAACTGCTGGGACTGGACGCGGGTGAACTGGGCAAAGCTGCCATCCGGGGTCTCGTAGCCCCAGATGCGCTGGGTCGGC
The DNA here is from genome assembly GCA_040392885.1 of Paracoccus sp. (in: a-proteobacteria). GTDB lineage: Bacteria > Pseudomonadota > Alphaproteobacteria > Rhodobacterales > Rhodobacteraceae > Paracoccus. The sequence goes on from JBEBVF010000002.1 coordinate 5,821, forward strand.
GAATACATCGGGTCGCCGCCGTTGCATTCCTCGTCGTCGCCGTCGTCCTGGTTGCAGTGGATCACGACCTCGTCGCCGACCTTCCAGCGCTTGACCTTGTCGCCGACCTTCCAGACGATCCCGGCGGCGTCCGAGCCGGCGATGTGATAGGGCTGGCCATGGCCGTCGAAGGGGCTGATCGGCTGGCCGAGGCCCGCCCAGATGCCGTTGTAGTTGACGCCGGCGGCCATCACCAGGACCAGCACTTCCTGGCTGTCGATCTCGGGCGTGTCCACCACTTCCAGCTGAAAGCTCTTGTCCGGCTCGCCATGCCGCTCGCGGCGGATGGCCCAGGCATGCATCTGCCGGGGCACATGGCCGAGGGGCGGCATCTCGCCGATCTCGTAGAGGTCTTTCACGGGGGCGTCATAGGGCGCGATAGGCGAGGGCGAATCGAGGGCCATGTCCTGGTTCCGTTGCTGCATTGCAGAAGCGTCGCTGCGCCTTCCTACGATTCTCTTGGTAACGATGCAACCCTGTCGCGGCAAAAATTGAAATAATCTGTCCCTTTCGTTTTGCGTGTGCGGCATTGTGCCCAATTGATCGGCGGCGGGCCGCCGCAAGGCAGCATCAGGCCCAGCCGTGGCAGGCGAGGGCGCGGGCGATCTGCGCCTCGGCATCGGCGGCCATGGCGTCGATGGCCTGGCCGAGGAACCAGTGCAGATAGGCGGCGCAGTCCGGCGCATGCCGGGGCAGCGCCGCCAGCGCCGCGCCGGCGCCCAGATCGGCGACGTTCAGGGCGATGTGGTGAAAGTCGATCTGCGCGAACAGCACCGCCGGCTTGCCGAGGATATAGCCGTCGAAGGCCACCGCGCTGTTCATCGTCGCCACGCCCAGGCAATGCGGCAGCAGGGCGCGGCTGTCCTCGGCCAGCCGCAGGGTCGGGTGCCGCGCCAGCACCGCCTGCAGGGCGGCGCGGTCCTCGGGGTCATAGGCCTCGCGCGGGTGCAGGGTGACGGCGGCGGGCAGCCCGCTGGCGCCGATCGCCGCCAGCATCTCGACCGGGCTCATGGTCTGGAACGAGCGGCATTGCCGGATGCGGCCCTGCAGCGGCACCAGCAGTTCCGCGCCGCGGGTCGGCCGCGCCTCCGGCCAGGTCCGGCGCCGCAGCCGGGTGGCGAAATCCTGCGCCTGCGCCGGGTCGCCGGGGGTGAAGGCGGCCTGCGCCACCGGCCAGTGCCAGCGCACCGGGTCGGCCTCGATATGCCAGAACGGATAGTGATAGGTGCGGCGAAAGATCAGCGCCCCCTCGGCATCCGCCGGCGCCTGCATGTGCCACAGGCTGCGCGGCCCCCTCGGCGCCTCCAGCGGGCGAAAGCGCGCCTTGCCGCCGCCGGCCTCGATGGCGCGGGCCAGCCGGATCAGGAAATTGAACTGCCCGGCGCGGGCGCTGGCCAGCATCGGCGGGTCGAGATGGATGGTGGTCAGCATCGGGCGCGGCATGGCGGAACTCTAGAGGCCGGCGCGCTTGCAGCCCAGCCCCCGCGCGCCTATCTGATGGCGGACCCATGATGGAGGCCCCCCATGTCCGACGATCGTTTCCCCGGCTGGCACGGCACCACGATTCTGGCGGTGCGCCGCGGCGGGCGCGTGGTGGTGGCCGGCGACGGCCAGGTCAGCGTCGGCCAGACGGTGATGAAGGGCACGGCGCGCAAGGTGCGCCGGCTCAGCCCTGGCGGGCGCGACGTGGTGGTGGGCTTTGCCGGCTCGACCGCGGATGCCTTCACCCTGCTGGAGCGGCTGGAGAAGAAGCTGGAGGCCGCGCCCGGCCAGTTGCAGCGCGCCTGCGTCGACCTGGCCAAGGACTGGCGCATGGACAAGTATCTGCGCAACCTGGAGGCGATGCTGATCGTCACCGACGGGCGCGAGATCTATGTGGTGACCGGCGCCGGCGACGTGCTGGAGCCCGAGCATGACGTGGCCGCCATCGGTTCGGGCGGCAACTATGCGCTGGCGGCGGCGCGCGGGCTGATGGACACCGATCTGGATGCCGAGACCGTGGCCCGCAAGGCGATGAAGATCGCCGCCGACATCTGCGTCTATACCAATGGCAACCTGACGGTCGAGGTGCTGGAAGGGTAAGGGGCGCGCCGTTCCGGCGGCCCCCCGGCCGCGCGGCTTCGTGGAGGGAACCGCCCTTCAAATCACCCCGCCGACCGCTTATCTGGCGGGGGAAGCGACATGAAGGCAGCAGACATGACCGACCTGACCCCCCGCGAGATCGTCAGCGAACTGGATCGCTTCATCATCGGCCAGAAGGACGCCAAGCGCGCAGTGGCCGTCGCCCTGCGCAACCGCTGGCGCCGCCGCCAGTTGCCCGACGACCTGCGCGACGAGGTTTACCCCAAGAACATCCTGATGATCGGACCCACCGGCGTCGGCAAGACCGAGATCAGCCGCCGCCTCGCCCGGCTGGCGCAGGCGCCTTTCGTCAAGGTCGAGGCCACCAAGTTCACCGAGGTCGGCTATGTCGGCCGCGATGTCGAGCAGATCATCCGCGACCTGATGGACACCGCCATCGTCGATACCCGCGACCGCATGCGCGAGGCGGTCAAGGCCCGCGCCCATCACGCCGCCGAGGAGCGGGTGATCGCCATTCTCGCCGGCGAGGGTGCCCGCGATTCCACCCGGCAGATGTTCCGCGACAAGCTCAAGCGGGGCGAGCTGGACAATACCATGATCGAGGTCGAGGTCAGCGACACCTCCAATCCCTTCGGCATGATGGAGATGCCGGGCGGGCAGATGGGCGGCATGATGGACCTGTCGGGGCTGATGAAGGCCTTTGGCGGCCGCAAGATCCGGCGCCGCGTCACCGTCGCTGACAGCTATGACCTGCTGATCGCCGAGGAGGCCGACAAGCTGCTCGATGACGAGCAGGTCAAGCTGGCCGCCCTGGAATCGGTGCAGAACGACGGCATCGTGTTTCTGGACGAGGTCGACAAGATTGCCTCGCGCACCGAGGCCCGCGGCGGCGAGGTCTCGCGCGAGGGGGTGCAGCGGGACCTGCTGCCGCTGATCGAGGGCACTACCGTCTCGACCAAATACGGGCCGGTGCGCACCGACCATATCCTGTTCATCGCCTCGGGCGCCTTCCATGTCGCCAAGCCTTCGGACCTGCTGCCGGAACTGCAGGGCCGGCTGCCGATCCGGGTCGAGCTGAAGCCGCTGACCGAGGGCGATTTCGTCCGCATCCTGACCGAGACCGACAATGCGCTGACCCGGCAATATACCGCCATGCTGGGCACCGAGGGCGTGCGGGTCGAGTTCACCGAGGACGGCATCGCCGCGATCGCCCGCATCGCCGCCGAGGTCAATGCCAGTGTCGAGAATATCGGCGCCCGCCGCCTCTATACGGTGATCGAGCGGGTGTTCGAGGATCTCAGCTTTGCCGCCCCCGACCGCTCGGGCGAGGCGGTACGGATCGATGCGGCCTTCGTCGAGACCAATATCGGCGAGTTGGCGCGCTCGGCCGACCTGTCGCGCTATGTGCTGTAAGGCGGCGGGGCGGTTGCGCCGGCGCGGCTTCGCGGCACAGGTATTCTAACGCAGCGGGAGGGGTCCATGCGCTCGCTTTTCGGCATCATCACGTTCCTGCTGGATGTCTGGGCGATCATCTCGATCGTCAATTCCACGGCCGAGCGCCGGCAGAAGATCATCTGGGTGCTGGTTGTGGCGATCCTGCCGCTGCTGGGCTTTCTCGCCTGGCTCGTGGCGGGGCCGAAGCCGGACAAGGGCTGAGCCTGGCGACCGGGCTCGGTTCCAAGGTCGGGGACCAGGCCCTGCCGTTTTGCTGGGACGGGAACGTTGGGGGCGGGGCCGATGATGCCTCCCCCTTTGCCCCGATCAGGAGAAGGCTTGGCCGTTCCGCAAGGGCCGCAGAAGGCGGCTCTTGGCGGGAGCGAATGCCTCTCTTTTCCCCGCGCCCCAAATCCGCCGCGGCGGAGGATCACCGCCCCTTGCGCAGCCAGACGTAATAGGCGCCGCCGCCGCCGTGGCGGTCATGGGCGGGCAGCACCTGTGCCACCGCCGCCGACAGCGGCGGCATGTGCAGCCAGTGCGGCACATTGTGGCGCAGCGCGCCAGGGCGGGTGGGCAGCGGGCCCGGGTCCAGGGGGCCGCCGCGGCCCTTGCCGGTGATGACCAGCACCAGCCGCTGCCCCGAGGCCTGCGCGCGCAGGATGAACAGCGTCAGCGCCGGCTGCGCCACCGCCAGCGTCATGCCATGCAGGTCGATGCGCGATTCCGGCACCAGCTTGCCCTTGCGCAGCCGGCGATGGGTGTGCGGGTCCATGCGCAAGGGCGCCTCGTGCAGCTGCTGCGCCAGCGGCGGCAGCGGCAGCGGCCGCGGTGCCCGGCCCGGCCCCGCGTCGGCGCCGACCTGGAACGGCTCGATCAGCCAGGCGCGTGGCGCCACCGGTTGCGGATCGGGGATTTTCGGGGGGGCTTTCGGCACGGCCTCGGCCGGCAGAGACGGCGGCGCCGGGTGCCGCGCCGCCAGCCGGTTGGTGCTGGCGGCCACGCGGTTCCACAGCCGCGCCTCGTCCTCGGACAGACCGCGGGGCTTGCGCGCCACCGCTCAGCCCGTCGCGACCAGCCGCCAGTTCGGGTCCGGGTCGCCCATCTGGCGGCCGAAGGTCCAGGTGTCGCGCTGCTTGCGCGGGCGGCGGGGGTCGCCCTCGATCACGTTGCCATCGGCATCGCGGGTGGCGGCGGTCAGTTCGCCCACGAAGCGGATGGTGACCTCCGCCTCGCGGGTGGCGGCGTCGAAATCGGCGGTGACCAGCGTGGTCTCGCGCGTGCCCAGGAACTCGGCCTCGACGGTCTGGCCGTTCTGCTTGCGCCGGTCGATCACCGACTGGAAGGCCTCGGCCACCGCATCCGACAGGAACGGGCGCACGGCGCCGAGGTCGCCGCGCTCGAAGGCCATCAGGATCATCTCATAGGCTTGGCGGGCGCCGCCGAGGAACGGCCCGATGGCGAAGGAGGGCTCGATCTGCTTCATGGCGCGCAGGGCGGAGGCAGCCGGGCTCTGCGGATCGACATGCTCGGCGATGTCGTCGGGTTCCGGCTCGGACTCGACCACCTTCAGCTGGCGCGGGGCCACCGGGGTCTCAACCGGGTCCGAGGGCTCGAACCCGTCGCGCGTCCCCAGCACGCCGCGCAGGCGCAGGATCAGGAAGATCGCGATCGCCGCGAGGACGACAAGCTGGATGGTCTGACTGGAGGACATGCTGTCGGCGGCCCTTGTTCACCTGTGGCTGGATGCCACCCTATGTAGGAACGCCGCCCCCACAAGTCCAGAACGCCACGGGCTTGCGCGCGGCAAAACCGGCCCCCATATCGGCCGGAACCGCGTTTTTGCGATCACATTGCGGGGGAACATGCCGCTTTTCTGGATTTTCGTCGTCCTGCCGCTGGTCGAACTGTTCGTGATGATCGAGGTCGGCTCGGTCATCGGTGCCGGCTGGACCATCCTGCTCATCCTGCTGACGGCGATGGTCGGCATGGCCATCGTGCGCCGGCAGGGCATGGCGGCGCTGGCCGACCTGCAGGCCAGCTTTGCCGAATTGCGCGACCCCGCCCGCCCCATCGCCCATGGCGCGCTGATCATGCTGGCCGGCGGGCTGCTAATCGTGCCGGGCTTCGTCACCGATGTGCTGGGCGCGCTGCTGCTGGTGCCGCCGCTGCGCGACTGGCTGATGCGGCGGCTAGGCCGCCACGTCACCGTGGTCAATGCCGGCTGGAGCCAGCGCCGCCAGGGGCCCGGCGCCCGGGTGATCGACGCCGAATACGAGGTGGTCGTCGACGAGCCGCCGGCGATCCCGCCCGCGGGCAAGGGACCGCGGCGGCCGCCTTCGGGCTGGACCCGCTGAACGCGCGGGCGCGCTCTTCGGATGGCCCTTCGGGTGGACGTGCCGGTTGGGCCGGGCTAGAAAGCCGGCAAACCCCGCGATCGAAGGAATCCCGGCATGACTGACGAGACCAAGCCCACCCAAGATGGCGCCGCCGCGCCCGAGGCCGCCCAGCCGCAGGCCCAGAGCCCGGTGCGGTTGCAGATCCTCGGCCAGTTCGTGCGCGACCTGTCCTTCGAGAACGCCGTCGCCCAGAAGGGCGTGCAGCTGACCGAGGTCTCGCCCGAAATGCAGGTGCAGGTCAGCCTCGACGCTCGCCGCCGCCCGGTCGACCACCAGTACGAGGTGGTGTGCAAGTACAAGGTGACCTCGCGCAACAAGGCCGACCAGTCCACCCTGTTCCTGTGCGAGCTGGACTATGCCGGCATCTTCCTGATCGAGGGCGTGCCGGAGGACCAGCTGCACCCGTTCCTGATGATCGAATGCCCGCGCATGCTGTTCCCCTTCGTGCGCCGGGTGATCTCGGACGTGACCCGCGACGGCGGCTTTGCGGCCTTCAACATGGACCCGATCGACTTCGTGGCGCTGTACCGGCAGGAGCTGGCGCGTCGCGCCCAGGCCGAGCGCCCGGCCGACCAGCCGCTGTCCTGAACCGATGCCGCCGCCCGTCGAGGCGCCCCGCGCCGCCCGCCCGGCGCGGGCCTGGCAGCGGATGCTGTCGGGGCGGCGGCTGAACCTGCTCGACCCGACGCCGATGGATGTCGAGATCGGCGACATCGCCCATGGCCTCGCCTTCGTGGCGCGCTGGAACGGCCAGACGCATGGCGACTGGGCCTATTCCGTGGCCGAGCATTCGCTGCTGGTCGAGGAGATCTTCGCCCGCGACAACCCGCAGGCGGCGCCCGGCTGGCGGCTGGCGGCGCTGCTGCACGATGCCCCGGAATATGTGATCGGCGACATGATCTCGCCGGTGAAATCGGCGTTGGGGCCGGGCTATGCCGAACTGGACCTGCGGCTGGCCGAGGCCGTCCACCGCCGCTTCGGCCTGCCGGCGGTACTGCCGCGCCCCGTCAAGGCGGCGATCAAGGCCGCCGACCGGGTCTCGGCGCGGCTGGAGGCCGAGGCTATTGCCGGATTCTCCCGCAGCGAGGCCGCGGCACTGTTCCCGCTGCCGCGCGGTGGGGCGGGGCTGGCCGGGCTGACGATCGCGCTGCGCCCGCCCGCGGTGGTGCGGGCGGCGTTCCTGACGCGCTTCGAGGCGCTGATCGCCGCCCATGACGCCGCCGGCGGCCGGGCGCCGCCGCTCTAGCTCAGCGAATCAGCTGGTCCCATTGCCGCACGTCGTCGCGGGTGATGATCTCGCCCACCACGACCCAGTAGACCAGCAGCCAGACCACCGCCGCGATGACGGTGGCCAGCAGCATCTTGCGCCCCAGGCGCGAGCGGTGCGGGGCGCTGCGCGGGGTGCCGGGCACGACCGCGCCCGTCTCCTCCTGCGAGCGGAAGCCGATCGGCAGCACCAGGAACAGCACCAGGAACCACAGCGAGGCGAAGAGGACGAAACCGCTGAACCAGGGCATCAGGCTTGCTCCAGTTCGATCAGGCAGCCGTCGAAATCCCTGGGATGCAGGAACAGGACGGGCTTGCCATGGGCGCCGGTCTTCGGCTCGCCACTGCCGAGGATGCGGGCGCCCTCGGCCCGGAGCCGGTCGCGGGCGGCGAGGATGTCGTCGACCTCGTAGCAGATGTGGTGGATGCCGCCGCCGGGATTCTTGGCGAGGAAGCCGGCGATGGGGCTGTCCTCGCCCAGGGGGTAGAGCAGCTCGATCTTGGTGTTGGGCAGGTCGATGAAGACCACGGTGACGCCGTGGTCGGGCTCGTCCTGCGGCGCGCCCACGCTGGCGCCCAGCGTGCCGGCATAGCGCGCCACCGCCGCGTCGAGGTCGGGCACGGCGATGGCCACATGGTTCAGTCGTCCGATCATCTCTGCTCCCCTGCTCGGTTCGGGTGGTCCGGCCGGGCATACGCCTTCCGGCCCGGAAACGGAAGGAAGCCGGCGCGGATTTACCGGCTGTTAGGGAATCGGTCGTAGGAATCGGGGAGAAGGCAACGGGGGAACGGTGATGCAGACCGGAGACGAGGGGCGGCTGGCGCCCGAAATTCTACCGCCGATGCGGCCCTGGCCCGGCGCGCCGCTGGGTCGGGTGCTGATGGGGCTGACGGTGCTGCTGGTCGAGGATTCGCGCCTCGCCAGCGAGGCGATGCGCCTCCTGTGCCTGCATTCGGGGGCGCGGCTGCGGCGGGCGGATTGCCATGCCTCGGCCCTGCGGCACCTGCGGACCTATCGGCCGGGGGTGGTGATCGTGGATATCGGCCTGCCGGATGGCGACGGCGCGGCGCTGATCGCGCGCATCGTCGCCATGCAGCCGCGGGTGCCGGTGGTGCTGGGGGTGTCGGGCGATCCCGACCGGCGCGAGGCGGCGCTGGCGGCCGGCGCGGACGGGTTCCTGACCAAGCCGGTGGAGAGTCTGGCGGGCTTTCAGCAGGCAATCCTCGGCGCCATGCGCCCGGAGATGCGCCCGCGCCGGCCCTGGCCGGTGAGCGGCGCGGCGATGGCGCCCGACCCGGCGGCGCTGCGCGACGACCTGGCCTATCTGGCCGGGCTGCTGGTGCCCGGCATGGACCGGCGGCTGCGGCTCTATGCGGCGCAGTTCCTCGACGGGCTCGGCCGGGTGGCCGGCGAGCCGGTGCTGGGCCGCGCCGCCGCCGAACTGGCGGACGAGGAGGGCGAGGCCGCGATTCCCCGCCTGCGCGCCTGGCTGGAGCAGCGGCTGGACGGAGGCCGGATGATGTAGGCCGCGCGCCCCGCGACAGATGGCGGCGGCGTGCGACCGCCCCGCGGCCCTATGGTGGCGGGTCGGATCGCGGCGCGGTCTTCCGGCGTGTGGCGGCGGCTTCCCGGCGTGGTTCCCCCGGCGGCGCGGCCCTCAGCGGCTGGCCAGCGCGTTCTTCTGCCGGCCGGCGGCGTCGAAGTTTTCCGGCGCCAGCCAGGCATCGTGGCGCGTCTTGATCGCCGGCCAGTCCTCGGCGGTGATGGCGAACCAGGCGGTGTCGCGGTTGCGGCCCTTGTAGATCATGTGGTTGCGGAAGGTGCCCTCATAGGCAAAGCCATAGCGCAGCGCCGCCCGTCGCGAGGCGGCGTTCAGGTCGTCGCATTTCCACTCCACCCGGCGATAGCCGGCGGCGAAGGCCCAGGCGATCATCGCCATGATCGCCGCCGAGGCGGTGCGGGTCTTCTGCAATTGCGGCACCATCAGGATATGGCCGATCTCGATCACGCCATGCTGGCGCTCTATGCGCAGGAACGAGGCCAGACCCAGCGCCCCTTCCGCCGGCCGGTCGGGATCGAGGATGGCATAGAAGGCCGGATCGGCGCCGAGCGCATTGCGGCGCTGCCATTCGGCATAGGCTCCGGCGTCGGGGAAGGGGCCATAGCCCAGATAGTCCCAGAGCCAGTCCGCCCCCGCGATCTTTTCCCAGATCGGCCGGGCATGGCGGGCGGGGTCGAGCGGCTCCAGCACCACCCCCGGCGCGGAGATGGCCGCGCGCGGTGGCGCCGGCGGCGGCGTGAACGCGACGCTGCGGCCGAGCGGCCGCGCCCCGGATATGGTCATGGGATTCCCTCCTGCCCGATGCCGCGCAGGATGCCCGGATGCGCGGCAGACGCAAGGGGGCGCGGGCCGGGCGCCGCGGCGACGGCGCCCCCGGCCCGACCCTCGCGCCGCGCTGCCGGGCTCAGTCCCTGGGCAGCACCCGCAGGCACAGCTCGCGCAGCTGTTCGTTGGTGGGCAGCGAGGGCGCGCCCATCATCAGGTCCTCGGCGCGCTGGTTCATCGGGAACATGATGACCTCGCGGATGTTCTGCTCGTCGGCCAGCAGCATGACGATGCGGTCGATGCCGGCGGCGCAGCCGCCATGCGGCGGGGCGCCATAGCGGAACGCCTTGACCATGCCGCCGAAGCGGGCCTCGACCTCGGAGGCCGGATAGCCGGCGAGCGCGAAGGCCTTGAACATGATCTCCGGCTGATGGTTGCGGATGGCGCCGGAAATCAACTCATAGCCGTTGCAGGCCAGGTCGTATTGATAACCCAGCACCTTCAGCGGATCGCCGTCCAGCGCCTCCAGCCCGCCCTGCGGCATGCTGAACGGGTTGTGGCTGAAGTCGATCCGGCCCTCGTCATCCTTTTCGTACATCGGGAAATCGACGATCCAGGCGAACTTGAACTGGCTCTCGTCGATCAGCCCCAGCTCGCGCCCGATCTCGTTGCGGGCCCGGCCGGCCACGGCCTCGAACGCCTCCGGCTTGCCGCCGAGGAAGAAGGCGGCGTCACCCTCGCCCAGGCCGAGCTGGACGCGGATTGCCTCGGTCTTCTCCGAGCCCAGCGCCTTGGCGATGGGGCCGGCGGCCTCGGTGCTGCCATCCTCGGCCTTGCGCCAGAAGATATAGCCCATGCCCGGCAGCCCCTGCGACTGGGCAAAGGCGTTCATGCGGTCGGCGAACTTGCGCGAGCCACCGGTCGGCGCCGGAATGGCGCGGACCTCGGTGCCCTCCTGCTCCAGCAGCTTGGCGAAGATGCCGAAGCCCGAGCCGCGGAAATGCTCGGACACCACCTGCATCTCGATCGGGTTCCTGAGGTCGGGCTTGTCCGAGCCGTATTTCAGCAGCGCCTCGGCATAGGGGATGCGCGGCCAGTCGCTGTCCACCCGGCGGCCGCCGCCGAAGGTCTCGAACAGGCCCTGAATCACCGGCTGGATGGTGGCGAACACGTCCTCCTGCTCGACGAAGGACATCTCGACATCGAGCTGGTAGAAATCGGTGGGCGAACGGTCGGCGCGCGGGTCCTCGTCGCGGAAGCAGGGGGCGATCTGGAAATAGCGGTCAAAGCCCGCCACCATGATCAGCTGCTTGAACTGCTGCGGCGCCTGCGGCAGGGCATAGAACTTGCCCGGATGCAGGCGCGAGGGCACCAGGAAGTCGCGCGCCCCCTCGGGCGACGACGCCGTGATGATCGGGGTCTGGAATTCGGTGAAACCGGCCTCCCACATGGCGTCCCGCAGCCATTTGACCACGCGCGAGCGCAGCATGATGTTGTTGTGCAGGCTCTCGCGGCGCAGGTCGAGGAAGCGATAGGTCAGCCGGGTTTCCTCCGGGTAATCCTGGTCGCCGAAGACCGGCAGCGGCAGCTCTTCGGCCGGGCCGAGCACGTCGAGTCCGGTCGCATAGACCTCGATCTCGCCGGTGGGCAGCTTGGGGTTGACCAGCGCGGCATCGCGCAGCTTGACCCGGCCCTCGATGCGGATCACGGTTTCCGCCCGCAGCTTCTCCATCGCGGCAAAGGCCGGGCTGTCGCTGTCGGCCAGTACCTGGGTCATGCCGTAATGGTCGCGCAGGTCCACGAACAGCACGCCGCCATGGTCGCGCACCCGGTGCACCCAGCCCGACAGCCGGACGGTATTGCCGGCATCGGCCGCGGTCAATGCGCCGCAAGTGTGGCTGCGATAGGCGTTCATGGCGGTCCCCCGATTGTTCCGGCGTGTTGTCCGGCCCTGCATCAACTACCTGCATGGGGTGAAGTCAAGCGGATCAGAACGGCCGCTGCACCGCGCCGGTATAGAAATAGGCGCCCATGCCGACCAGGAAGATGGCGTTGCCGGCCACCGCATGCAGGAACCAGGCCGCCGGAAAGCCACGGCTCATGTAGGCGCGGGCGAACAGCCAGCCGCCCACCGCGGTGAACACCAGCACTACCGGGCTCCAATACATCAGATGCGCATGGGCGAAGACAGCGGCATTGACCGCCACCGCCACCCGCTGCGAGGGCATCATCGCGCCGTAGCGATGGAAGAACAGGGCGCGGAAGATCAGCTCCTGCGGCAGTGCCGACAGCAGCGGATAGAGCAGCAGGATCAGCAGCATCAGGTCCGGCGCCCGCCGCGGCAGCGAGAAGGGCTGGCCGCGGCCGCCCAGCCACAGGATCACCGTGCCGGAGACCAGCACCGCCAGCACGATCAGCCCGGCCTCGGCCCAGGGCAGCTGCCGCCAGCCCCGGCGCAGGAAGCGCCAGTCGAAGCTGCCGGTCAGCAGCAGCAGGCCCAGACCGCCCAGCGTGAACAGGAACAGCGCGGGAAACATCATCCGCGGCGGCAGGAACACCGCGATGACCAGCGGCAGCACCACGAACAGCGTCGCGAACTCGGCCCAGCGCAGCCGGCGGCCGCGGCGCGTGGCCGGGGCGGCGGCGGGACGCAGCGCAAGGAGGCCGCCCGCCTGCATGGCCGTCAGCGCACCATCCGCCGCGCCAGCCAGGCCCGCCATTGCGGAACCGAGCCGGCAAAGGTGTTCAGGTCCACGTCGCCCGAGATGCCGGGCACGGTGCCGGTGCCGGTATATTGCCAGAAGGTCCAGCGCTTGCCCGGATAGACGGTGCGCGGATGGCCGGCGACGCTGCGCAGCCAGAATTCCTCGTTCCAACTGGACAGGCCGTTCTCGCGATAGAAGTCGACGGTGGTGTAGATCACCGGCCGCTGGCCGTAATATTGCTGGAGGATCGACAGGAAGTTCATCGCCTCGCGGCGGATCTCGGCCGGGCCGGGACGGGTGGGGCAGGTGCGCGAATGCGTCCATTCGATGTCGAGCACCGGCGGCAGCGAATTGCGCTCGCGCGGGACGTTGCGGATGAACCAGGCCGCCTGCTCGGCGCCGCTGCGGCAGAAATAGTAATAGTGATAGGCGCCGCGCGGCAGCCCGGCATTGCCGGCCTGGCGCCAGTATTTCTGGAATTCCGGGTCGGAATGGTCGGCGCCCTCGGTGGCCTTCAGAAAGGCGAAGCTGACGCCGGAGCGGCGCACCCGGCCCCATTCGATGTCGCCCTGCCAGCGCGAGATGTCGATGCCATGCACCGGGTGGTCATAGGGATGGCCGCCGATCCAGGTATGCGGCTTGCGGTCGCCCAGCTGCGGCACCGCGCCGCCGTGATAGCCCGGCCCGGTGACCCCGCGGCCGCCGCCGCCGCAGGCGGCCAGCGTCAGCGCCAGGAACAGCGCGGCCAACAGATGCACTCGACGGATCATTCCCAGCCCTCGCCCCAGCCCCATGGGCGCCTGCACGCCCTTCTTGCGTTTTCCGTGCTTATGGCAGAACCCGCGCGCAAAGTCACCGCGCGGGCCTGCTCACGAATGCGTCAGCCGGCGGGGGTCAGGGCAGCATCTTGCCGGGATTGAGGATGCCCCTGGGGTCCAGCGCCGCCTTGATCGCCCGCATCGCCGCGATGGCGGCGGCGCCGTGCTGGGCCTCCATCAGGTCGCGCTTGCCGATGCCGATGCCATGCTCGCCGCTGATGGTGCCGTGGACGGCGATGGCGCGCCGCGCCATGGCGCGGGCGGTGTCCTTGGCGGCCTTGACCTCCTCGGCGCTTTCGGGATCGACCAGCATGGTGGCGTGGAAATTGCCGTCGCCGACATGGCCGACGATCATGCCGATCAGCCCCACCGCCTTCAGGTCGGCCGCCGCCGCCTCGACCGCATCGGCCAGTTCCGACATGGGCACGCAGATGTCGGTGACGACGCCGGTGGCGCCGGGCCGCAGCTTCAGCACCGTCCAGTAGGAGGAGTGCCGCATCTCCCACAGCTTGGCGCGCGCCTCGGGCGAGGAGGCCCAGTTGAAGCCGGCGCCGCCGAAATCCTCGGCGATGGCGCCGAAGGCCTCGGCCGCGGCCTTCACCTGCTCCGGGCTGCCATGGAATTCCAGCATCAGATGCGGCTGCTCGGGCCAGTCGGCGCCGGATTGTTGGTTGAACACCTGCACCACGCGCTCGTCGATGAACTCGATCCGGGCCATGGGCACGCCGGCGGCCATGGTGGTCGCCACGCAGGCCACCGCGTCATGCAGGCTGGGGAAGGCGCAGACGGCGGCGGCGAGGTCCTCGGGCTGGCCGTGCAGGCGCAGGGTCAGCTCGGTGATGATGCCCAGCGTGCCCTCGGAGCCGACCATCAGCGCGGTCAGGTCGTAGCCGTTCGAGGATTTCGCCGCCCGGGTGCCGGTGCGGATGATGCTGCCGTCGGCCAGCACCACCTCCAGCGCCAGCACGTTGCCGCGCATGGTGCCATAGCGCACCGCCGTCGTGCCCGAGGCCCGCGTCGCCGCCATCCCGCCCAGGCTGGCATTGGCGCCGGGATCGACCGGGAAGAACAGGCCGGTGGCGCGCAGCTCGACATTCAGCGCCTCGCGGGTGACGCCGGGCTGGACCACGGCCAGCATGTCCTCGGCACCGACATGCAGGATGCGGTTCATCCGCGACAGGTCCAGGGTCAGCCCGCCCTGGGTGGCCAGCGAATGCCCCTCCAGCGAGGTGCCGGTGCCCCAGGCGATGACCGGCACGCCATGCTCGTTGCAGAGGCGCAGGACGGCGCTGACCTCCTCGGTGGTCTCGGGCCAGGCCACGGCATCGGGCGGCGGGCTGCGGTGGAAGGTCTCGGAATTGTTGTGCAGGTCGCGCTCGGCCATCGCGGTGGAGAAGCGAGGGCCGAGCAGCGCCGCGAGTGCGTCATGGACGGGTTGGGGAAGCGGCATGGTGATGGGTGTCCTTTGGCTGATGGGCGGTCCGCTCCGGCGTCCGAGCCGGCCCGGACCGCCGCGCCCTCTCATCCGAGGGGCGCGGTGGCGGCCCGGAGCCAGTCCCGGACCTCGGGCGACAGCTCGGGGGAAATGCGGTGCCAGACCTCGGCGTGATAGGCGTCGATCCAGGCGCGATCGGCGGTGTCGAGCATGTCCAGCGCGATCAGCCGCCGGTCGAGGGGCGCCCAGGTCAGCACCTCCCATTCCAGCATGGCGCGGCCATCGGGCGAGGCCGCCGGGTCGCGCTCGCGCAGCGCCAGCAGGATCTCCAGCCGGATGCCGAAATCGCCCTCGCGGTAATAGCCCGGCTCGTCGGACAGGATCATCCCCGGCTCCAGCGGCACCTCGGAGATGCGCGAGATCCGCTGCGGCCCCTCATGCACGCAGAGCGCGGCGCCGACGCCATGGCCGGTGCCGTGGTCATAGTCGAGGCCGGCGCGCCACAGCGGCGCCCGCGCCAGCGCGTCGAGGTCGCGCCCGGCCAGCCCGCGCGGGAACGGTGTGCGGGCGATGGCGATCATGCCGCGCAGCACGCGGGTATAGCATTCCTGCTGTTCGGGCGTGGCCTGCCCGCCCAGGATCACCGTGCGGGTGATGTCGGTGGTGCCCTCCGGGTACTGGCCGCCGGAATCCAGCAGCAGCAGCGCGCCGGGGCGGGCGCTTGTGTTGGTCTCGCGGCTGACCCGGTAATGCGGCAGCGCCGCATTGGCGCCGATGCCGCAGATGGTGTCGAAGCTGAGATCATAGGCCCCGGCCTCGCGCCGGAAGCCCTCCAGCGTCTCGACCACCGCGATCTCGTCGAAGCCGTCGGCGGGCTGGCTGTCGATCCAGTGCAGGATGCGCGCCATCGCCACCGCGTCGCGCCGATGGGCGACGCGCATCCCCTCCAGCTCGGCCCCGGTCTTGCGGGCCTTGGGCAGGGCGGTGGGGTCGGGGGCCTCGGCCACCGGCACCTTCAGCGAGGCAAAGAGGCGGAAGATCGCCTCCGGCGCGCTGGCCGGGTCGAGGCGGACCGGGCCGGTCAGCGCCTCCAGCCCGGTGACCAGCGCCGATTCGGGCAGGATCACCACCTCGTTGCCCAGGGCAGCGCGCACCTCCGGGGTGATCTTGGCCGGGTCGGTGAACAACGCCATGCGGCCATCGGCCTCGACGATGGCAAAGCCGTGCAGCACCGGGTTCTTCGGCAGGTCGGCGCCGCGCAGATTGGTGATCCAGGCCACCGAATCGGCCAGGGTCAGCACGGTGGCGGCCTGGCCGTCCTGGCGCAGCACCTCGGCGATCCGGGCGCGGCGGTCGGCGGCCGAGGCCCCGGACAGTTCCACCGGATGCACCCGCGCCGGCACCACCGGCGGCGGCGCCACCGGCCCGCGCACCACATCCACCAGGTTGGTCTCCAGCGCATGCAGGCCGATGCCGCTGCCGGCCAGGCCTTCGGTCAGGGCCGCGATCTCGCGTCGCGTGTGCAGCCAGGGGTCGAAGCCGACGCGGCCGCCGCCGGGCAGCGCCTCGCGCAGCCATAGCGAAGGGCGGGTCTCGGGCCAGGGCACCGGGGTGAAGGCGGCGGGGTCGGTCTGCACCTTGACCTGGGTGCGGTAGCGGCCGTCGATGAACACCCCGGCGCGGTCGCGGGTGATGATGGCAAAGCCGGCGCTGCCGGTGAAGCCGGTCAGCCAGGCCAGCCGGGCGTCGCGCTCGGTCACGTATTCGCCCTGATGCACATCGGCGCGCGGCACCAGCCAGCCGCGCAGGTCGCGCCGCGCCATTTCCTCGCGCAGCCGCGCCAGCCGCGGCGGTCCATCCTCGGGGCGGGTCTTGGCGTCGAAGCTCTGCCAGCCGGTTTCGCTCATCCTTGCCTCGTCTGCTTGCTGGGGGTCAGCCGGTGCGGCGCAGGCCCAGCACGCGGGCGCGCTTGCGGGCATCGGCCTCGAACAGGGCGGCCAGCTGCTCGGTCATCGCGCCGGCCAGCTGGTCCACATCGGTGATGGTCACCGCGCGCCCGTAATAGCGGGTCACGTCATGGCCGATGCCGATAGCCAGCAACTCGACCTGTTTGCGCTTTTCGATCATGGCGATCACGTCGCGCAGGTGGCGCTCCAGGAAATTCGCCGGGTTCACTGAAAGCGTGCTGTCATCGACCGGGGCGCCGTCGGAGATCACCATCAGGATGCGCCGTGCCTCGGGGCGGCGCATCAGCCGGCGATACGACCATTCCAGCGCCTCGCCGTCGATGTTCTCCTTCAGCAGACCCTCCTTCATCATCAGGCCCAGATTGGGCCGCACCCGCCGCCAGGGCGCATCGGCGCTCTTGTAGATGATATGGCGCAGGTCGTTGAGCCGCCCGGGATGCGTCGGCCGCCCGGCCGCCAGCCAGGCTTCGCGCGATTGGCCGCCCTTCCAGGCGCGGGTGGTGAAGCCGAGGATCTCGACCTTGACCTGGCTGCGCTCCAGCGTGCGGGCCAGCACATCGGCGCAGATCGCGGCGATCGAGATCGGCCGGCCGCGCATCGAGCCGGAATTGTCCAGCAGCAGCGTCACCACGGTGTCGCGGAACTCGGTCTCCTTCTCGACCTTGAAGGAGAGCGGCGTGGTCGGGTTGGCAACGACGCGGGCCAGCCGGCCCGCATCCAGCGTGCCCTCCTCCTTGTCGAATTCCCAGCTGCGGATCTGCTGGGCCTGCAACCGGCGCTGAAGGCGGTTGGCAAGGCGCGACACCGCACCGCGCAGGGGCTCCAGTTGCTTGTCCAGATAGGCGCGCAGCCGCTCCAGCTCGGCCGGCTCGGCCAGGTCCTCGGCATGGACCTCCTCGTCGAAGGCCTGGGTGAACACCCTGTAATCGGCGCTGGCCTCGCTGACCGGGGGCGGGGTTTCCGGCGGAGCGTCGGTCTCCGATTCCTCGGCATCCATCAACTCGTCCGAGCTGTCCTCCGAGGTCACCGCCGTCTGGCGCTCGTCCTGGGTCTGCTCCTGGCTGCGCTCGGGGGTGGATTCGGCGTTCTCGTCCTCGCTCGATTCGCTGGACTGGCTGTCGGCGGAATCCTCGTCCTCCTCCGAATTCTCGTCGGGCTCGTCCTCGGGGTCGGGCTGGTCGGGGTCGTCGCCCAGCTGGTCGGCATAGCCCAGATCGGCGATGGCTTGGCGGGCCAGCCGGGCAAAGCCGGCCTGGTCGGCCAGCGCCTCGCGCAGCCCTTCCAGCGTCTCGCCGGCCTGCGCCTCGATCAGCGGGCGCCACAGATCGGCCAGATGCCCGGCCTCCGGCGGCAGCGCGCGGCCGGTGGCCAGTTGCCGCAGCACCAGCCCGGCGGCGGCCGGCAGCGTCGAGGCCTCGGTCTCGCTGACACGGTCATAGCCGCGCCGCAGCGCCTCGGCCGACAGCTTGGCGTCGATATTGGTCAGCGCGCCGGGCATGTCGCGGGCGCCCAGCGCCTCGCAGCGGGCCGATTCCATCGCCTCGTACAGCTCGCGCGCCATCGGCCCGGCGGGGGTATAGCGGGCATGCACCGCGTCGTCATGGTGGCGCAGGCGCAGCGCCAACGCATCGGCGGTGCCGCGCGCCAGCCGCACCTCGTCGCGGGTCATGCGGCGGCTGATCTGCGGCAGCCGCATCCGCTCGCCCGACACGCCCGAGGGGTCGGCGGTGAAGGCCACCTCCAGCTCGGCATCGGCGGCCAGCGCACGGGTGGCCTCGGTCAGGGCCTTCTTGAACGGATCGGCGGGATTGTCGGTCTTGGTCATGCGCGCATCCTTCTGGCCGCCCCTTTCTGCGCGCTTACGGCGCCGGTGGCAATGGGGCCGGCCCCGGCTGCGGCAGCCGCGGCGAGGCCGCGATCAGCGCCCGCGTATAGGCCGCCCGCGGCTCGGCCAGCACGCGGGCGGTCGGGCCTTCCTCGACCAGCCGGCCGGCCTGCATGACCAGCACCCGGTCGGTGACGGCGCGCACCACGTTCAGGTCATGGCTGACGAACAGATAGGCCAGCCCGTGATCGGCGCGCAGCCGCGCCAGCAGGTCCAGAACCTGCGCCCGCACCCGCACGTCCAGCGCGCTCACCGCCTCGTCCAGCACGATCAGGCGCGGGCGCACGATCAGGGCGCGGGCGATGGCGATGCGCTGGCGTTGGCCGCCGGAAAAGGCGTGGATATGGCGCCGCGCGGCCGCGGGGTCGATGCCGACCTCGCGCAGCGCCTCCGCCACGCGCTCGCGCCAGTCGGGGGGGCGGCCGGTCAGGTGGAAGGGCTCGGCCACCAGCGTCTCGACCCGCTGGCGGGGGTCGAAGCTGCCGAACGGGTCCTGGAACACCGCCTGCATCTGCGCGCGCAGGTGCCGCGGCATGGCGCGGCCGGCGGGCAGCACCTCGCCCGCCAGGCGGATGCTGCCGGATTGCAGCCCGTCGAGGCCGAGGATCGCCCGTGTCAGCGTGGTCTTGCCCGAGCCGGATTCGCCCACGATGCCAAGGCTTTCGCCCGGCGCCAGCGTCAGGCTGACCGCATCCACCGCCCGCAGCACCGGCGCGGCGGTGAAGGGCGAGGGGCGCGGCAGCCGGAATTCGCGCACCGCCTTCTGCACCGCCAGCAGGGGCGCGGCATCGGTGATCGCCGGCGGCGGCACCGCCGGCACATGCGCCGAGGCCGCGATCAGCGCACGGGTGTAATCCGCCTGCGGCCGGGCGAACAGCGCGGGGGTGGGCGCGGCCTCGACCAGCCGGCCATCCTTCATCACCGCCACCCGGTCGGTGCGCCCGGCGACCACGCCGAGGTCATGGGTGATCAGCAGCATGGCCATGCCTTCCTCGCGCACCAGCCGGGTCAGCAGGTCGAGGATGCCGGCCTGCGTGGTGACATCCAGCGCGGTCGTCGGCTCGTCTGCGATCAGCAGTTCGGGGGCCTCGGCAATGGCCATGGCGATGGCGACGCGCTGGCGCTGGCCGCCGGAAAGCTGGTGCGGAAAGCGGGTCAGCGGAAAGCGGGGACCGGGCAGGCCGACCCGGTCCAGCACCTGCCGGGCGCGGGCGCGGGCTTCGCGGCGCGGCAGGGCGTGGTGGATGCGCAGCACCTCGGCCACCTGGTCGCCGATGGTCATCACCGGGTTCAGCGCCGTCATCGGCTCCTGAAAGATCATGCCGATGCGGCGGCCCCGGATGCGGCAAAGCCGGGCCTCGGGCAGGGCCAGCAGGTCGGTGCCGCCCAGCCGCACCGCGCCCGAGGCCCGCGCCCCATGCGGCAGCAGGCCCATGATCGCCAGCGCCGTCATCGACTTGCCCGAGCCGCTCTCGCCTACCAGCCCCAGCACCTCGCCTTTGGCAAGGGTCAGGGAGACATCGCGCAGTACCGGCTGGCCGGCGATCTCGAGGTTGAGGGCGTCGATCTCCAGCATCTCAGCCCTGCGCCTTCAGGCGGGGGTCCAGCGCGTCGCGCAAGCCGTCGCCCAGCAGGTTCAGCCCCAGCACGGTCAGCAGGATCGCCAGCCCCGGCAGCACCGCGACATGCGGCGCCATGGCGGCGACGGTCTGGGCATCGGCCAGCATCCGCCCCCAGCTTGGCGTCGGCGGGGGTGCACCGAGGCCGACATAGGACAGCCCGGCCTCGGCCAGAATCCCCAGGGAGAACTGGATGGTGCCCTGCACGATCAGGATATTGGCGATATTGGGCAGCACATGGCCGAGGCTGATGCGGGCGGGGGATTTGCCGGCGACCTCGGCGGCGCGGATATAGTCCAGCGTCCAGACCGGCAGCGCCGCGCCGCGCGCCACCCGGGCAAAGACCGGGATGTTGAAGATGCCGATGGCGATGATGGCATTGACCGCCGACTGGCCATAGACGGCGGTGATGATGATGGCGATGACCAGCGCCGGAAAGGCAAAGACCAGGTCGGCGCCGCGCATGATCACCTCGTCTACCAGCCCGCCCCGGCGGGCGGCGGCCATCAGGCCCAGCGGCACCCCCAGCCCCATGCCGATGCCGACCGCGACCAGCGCCACCGCGATCGAGGTCCGCGCCCCGGCCATCAGCATCGAGGCCATGTCGCGCCCGAACTGGTCGGTGCCCAGAAGGTGCGCGCCGCCGGGCGGCAGGAAGCGGTTCGGGATCGACTGCGCCGCCGGGTCGAAGGGCGTCCAGACCAGCGAGACCAGCGCGGCGGCCAGCGCCAGCCCGCTCAGCACGGCACCGAGGGTGATGGTGGCGCGCCTCACCGGCGCAACCTCGGATCGGTGGCGGCATAGGCCAGATCGGTCAGGAAATTCACCGCAATGACGGCTGCGACCAGCACCAGCACCGCGCCCTGCACGGTGATCAGGTCGCGCTGGTTGATGGCCTGAAAGATCAGCCGGCCGACGCCGGGCAGGAAGAACACGTTCTCGATGATGATCGCCCCGGCCAGAAGAAAGCTGAATTGCAGCCCGAGGATGGTCAGCACCGGGATCAGCGCGTTGCGCAGCGCGTGGCGGCGCAGGGCCTGCCCGCGGGTCAGCCCCTTGGCGCGGGCGGTGCGGATATAGTCCTGGTCCAGCACCTCGACGAGGGAGGAGCGCAGGGTGCGCGCCAGGATCGCCGCCTGCGGCAGCGCCAGCGCCACGGCGGGCAGCAGCAGCGATTTCAGCGCGGCGCCGGGATCGGCCCAGCCCGGAAAGCCGCCCGCCGGCAGCCAGCGCAGCCGCACGGCGAACAGCATCACCAGCAGCATGGCGAACCAGAAATTCGGCAGCGCGATGCCCAGTTGCGTGGCGGCCATCACCCCGGTATCGGCGGCACGGCCGCGCCGGGCGGCGGCGAGCATCCCCACCGGCAGCGCGATCGCCACCGCCAGCGCCAGCGCGATCACCGCCAGCGGCAACGACACCGCCATGCGGTCGGCGATCAGCCGCGCCACCGGGGCGCGATAGGTGAAGGAGGTGCCGAAATCGCCGCCGATGACGCCGCCCAGCCAGCGCAGGAACCGGGTGGGCCAGGGCTGGTCGAGGCCGAGCTGATGGGTCAGGGCGGCGACGGTCTCGGGCCGGGCGCCGGTGCCCAGCATGAAGCGCGCCGGATCGCCCGGCACCAGATCGGTGATGGCAAAGATCACCGCCGCGGCGATGAGCAGGCTGATGACCAGCGAGAGGGACCGTCGAAGCAGATAATGCGCCATGGTGGCCGGGACGCTAATCGCGGCGGGGGGCCGGGGTCAAACGGGAATCGGGCCGCGCGCAGGGGGTCCGGGCTTTCCCGGCCGTCGAGGCCGGGCGGCGCCCCGGTGCCGCGCGCCGCGATTGGGCCGGCAGGGGTCGGCCAAATGCGGGACCTGTGACGGGCGGGCAGGGGGCGCCCGGTCGCCGTCTGGATCAGAACGGCGCCGGTGCTGAAAAGCTGACCCATTCGCCGCCATCCGGGTGGCGCAGGCGCAGCGTCTCGGCATGCAGCATCAGCCGCGGATAGGCGCGGGCCGGCCCCGCGGCATAGAGCGGGTCGCCGAGGATCGGATGGCCCAGATACGCCATATGCACCCGCAGCTGGTGGCTGCGCCCGGTCCGCGGCATCAGCCGCACCCGGGTCTCGCCCTCGCCATGGCGCACCACCCGCCAGTCGGTGACGGCCGGCCGGCCCTGGCGGGGATCGATCTTCTGGCGCGGCCGGTTCGGCCAGTCGACGATCAGCGGCTGGTCGACGGTGCCGGTGCGCGGCTCCAGCCGCCCGGCCAGCCGCGCCAGATAGATCTTGCGCGGCAGCCGCGCCTCGAACTGGCGGCCCAGATGGCGCTGGGCATGCGGGGTCAGCGCGAACACCATCACCCCCGAGGTGTCCAGGTCCAGCCGATGCACCAGCAGCACCGTGGGAAAGGCGCCGCGCAGCCGGGCGATCAGGCAGTCGGCGCGGTCCTCGCCCCGGCCCGGCACCGACAGCAGCCCGGCCTGCTTGTCGACGACCAGGATCTCGTGGTCGTGGTGCAGGATGCGCGGGGCGTCGGGCGGCGGGGCATAGACGAAGCCCGAACCCGCATCGCTCATTTCACGACCAGCCGCGCCGCCAGCCCCAGAAACATCAGCGCCGCGATGCGGTTCATCAGCCCCAGCCGGGCGCCGAAACGCGCCCCCAGCCAGCCTGCCGCCATGCCATAGGCGGCGGTGACCAGGGTGCCGGTGAACACGAAGATCAGCCCCAGTCCCAGCAATTGCTGCCAGACCGGACCAAAGGCGGGCGCCACGAATTGCGGCAGGAAGGCGAGGAAGAACAGCACCGGCTTGGGGTTGAGCAGATTCGACAGCATGCCGCGGCCAAGGATCGCCAGCGGCCGCCGCGCCGCCGGGGTGCCGGGACCGTGCGGGCGGGTGTTCCAGCTTTTCCAGGCCAGCCAGACCAGATAGCCCGCCCCCGCCCACTGGATCGCGGTCAGCACGCCGGGATTGGCGGCGATCAGCGCCCCCAACCCCAGCACCGCCATCGCCACATGCCCCAGCGAGCCGATGCCGACGCCGATCCCGGCCAGCGCCCCGGCCCGCGGCCCGCCCTGCATGCCGCAGGCGCTGGCGAACAGCACATCCGGCCCCGGCGCCAGGTTCAGGGTCAGCGCCCCGGCCAGGAAGGCCAGCAGGTTGGCGGTCGGGATCTGCGCCATCACCTCCCACAGCATCATGGCATCACCGCGCGAAGGTATCGTGCAGGATCGCCTGCAACGCATCGGCATCGGCCCGGGTGAAGGCGTCGGGCCGGTTGCTGTCGAGGTCGAAGACCGCGATCAGCTCGCCTGCGCGGTCCAGCACCGGCAACACCAGCTCCGACCGGGTGGTCGAAGAGCAGGCGATATGGTCCGACACCGCATTCACATCCGGCACCAGCTGCACCGAGCGGGTCCGCGCCGCCGCCCCGCAGACCCCGCGCGAGAACGGGATCGACAGGCAGCCATGCCCGCCCTGATAGGGGCCGACGGTCAGCATTCCGGGCGCGGTGACCCGGTAGAATCCGGTCCAGTCGAAGCGGTCGTCGGCATGATGGACCTCGCAGGCCAGGGTGGCCATGCGGGCGATCTCGTCCTCGATCCCATCGGTCAGCGCCGCCACGCGCGCGGCCAGGGCTGCATAGTCGATGCGCGCCATCTCGCTTGTCCTTGGAGAGTGAAAGAGGCCCCTCTTTTGCGCCAAGGGCCGGGGCTTGGCAAGGGCGGAGAAGGGGGGCGGACGACCCGCAGGGCGGTCATCGGCAAGGGAAGGCCGTGCCCGCCTGGCGTGGGACGATGCGCCCTCCTCGTCCCGTCACGGCCGCCGGCACGGCCGCGCGCTGCGACCGCGGGGCTTCGGGAGGACGCCTTCCGCCGCCGGGGCGATGCCGGCGCCCCTCCGCACATGAAGAAGGGGCCCCTTCCCATCGGAAGGGACGCCTGTCGGCAGGTCCGGCGCCGGGAGAGGAACGCCGTCTCCGCCGGGATCAGTTCGAGGCGGGCGGCGTGGTGCCACCGGCCGGGGCCGGGGTTTCCGTCGCGGGCGCCGGGGTCTCGGTGGCCGGGGCCGGGGTCTCGGTGGCGGGCTGGCTGGACTCGGTCGCCGGCGGCTCGGTCGTCACGGCGGGGGTGGTGTCGCGCATGACATACCAGATCACCCCGATCACGACCACAACGGCGACGATGATCCAGACGAGATTGCCCGATCCCGGACGCGGGTTGTTGTTCGGATCGCTCATGCTTTCGTCCTCTCATCTCATATGCGGGCGCATGGCGCGGCCGCGGTTGCGCTCGGGAACAGGAACGTGCGCGGGCGGCGCCGGTTCCATGGCCGGGCGATGCAAATGCAGGTTGTGGGCGAAATTCCGCGGGATGGCGGAAAATCCGGCTCATAGGCGGGAAAAACGGCCGATCCGGCGGGGGGGCGGGTTGGTGCTCGGGGCCGGTGTCGTGCAGAGGGCGGTTTCACTCCGCCTGCCGATTTCCCGGCAGGCGGAGCCAGAACCGGAAGACGAGAGCCGCCAGGCAAGTGCATGACCTGTTGCCCCAGCCTCTGTCCCGGCATTCATGGCCGAAGGGTGAGTGGTGTGCGGCCACCCCGCCGTCGACAGGGCATGACTTGCCGCCAGATCCCTGGCTCCCGTTCAGACCCCACCCGTCGGGCCGGAAAGGGAGAACCGGGCAGACCACATCGGAGGAGGACATGTGGCCCAAGCTTCTACACCGGCCTTCATGTCGAAGGGTGGGCGGTTGGCACCGGTCCCGCCATCCTTGCTGCCAGATCCTTCGCTCTCGTTCAGATCCCAAGCTGCCGGAATCGGAAAATGAGAGCCGGGCGGACCACACCGGAGGCATGATGGCCGCCAGATTCTTCGCTCTTGTTCAGGTCCCAACCCGCCGGAACCGGAAGAGGGAGAACTGGGCGGACGACGCCAGGCAATCGCATGACCAGTTGCCCAAGCCTCTGTCCCGACATTCATGGCCGAAGGGTGAGTGGTTTGCACCGACCGGCGTCGATAAGGCATGGCTTGCCGCCAGATCCCTTGTTCCCCGTTCAGGCCCAAACCCGCCGGAACCGGAAAGGAAGAGCGGCATACCGATCTATTAGTGTGCTGCCGCGGGTGGAGGCCGGAGGGTACTTGCTTCCTCATCCGGGCCGTAAACCGCGGGGAACGAGAAAGATAGCCCGCACGGCCCGTAACCGAGGGCAGCCCGGACCCGGCGCGAACTCGAGAGGTCCGCGGGGGGATCGGCGCAGGGGACAAAAGCCCTAGCCGCGGACAGCCACGCCGGCCCGTGCTGGCCACGCAGACTTGTCCACGCCCGCAGACCGCAGGGATCGGAGGGGGTGGGCAAGTCGGGCCGCCGGTACGGCGCCCCGGCATCCGCCACGAAAAACCCCCGGCCGCGGCGGGCCGGGGGTGTGGTCTTGCGCCGGCCCTGTTCAGATCTCGAAGCGCAGCGGCCGGATCTGCTCGAACAGGCCGGTCTCGGCCAGCGCCTTCTCGACCGCTTCCGGCAGCGGCGCGTCCAGATAGGTGATGGCGATGGCGTCGCCGCCGACCTTGGTGCGGCCCAGCGTGAAATTCGCCATGTTCACCCCGTTCTGCGCCAGCACCGTGCCCAGGGTGCCGATCACCCCCGGCACGTCGCGGTTGCGGGTATAGAGCATGTGCTCGCCGATCTCGGCATCGACATTGATGCCGCGGATCTGGATGAAGCGCGGCTTGCCGTCGCTGAACACCGTGCCGGCGATCGAGCGCTCGCGCT
Organism: Paracoccus sp. (in: a-proteobacteria); assembly: GCA_040392885.1. Lineage (GTDB taxonomy): Bacteria > Pseudomonadota > Alphaproteobacteria > Rhodobacterales > Rhodobacteraceae > Paracoccus. The sequence goes on from JBEBVF010000002.1 coordinate 31,559, forward strand.
CCTCGGTCACCATGGTCACCTTGATGAAGCCGTCATAGATGCCGGACTTGTCCTGATTGGTGGTGGCGACCTGGACGCCGCGCTCCTTGGCGATGACCGGGGCCGAGACCATGTTCACGTCCGGGTTGGTGGCCTGCATCACCCCGGCGATCACCGCGGCATTCAGCGCCCGCAGGTTCATGTTCGCCGCCACGCCGTCGTAAAGCACGTTGATGGCCAGGATCGGCTCGTTGGTCATCTGGCCGACGAAGGCGCCCAGATGCCCGGCCAGCTTGAGCCAGGGGCCCATGACCGCGGCCTCCTCGGCGGTGACCGAGGGCATGTTCAGCGCGTTCTGCACCGCGCCGGTCAGCAGATAGTCCGACATCTGCTCGGCCACCTGCAGGGCGACATTCTCCTGCGCCTCGGTGGTCGAGGCGCCCAGATGCGGGGTCACTACCACATTGGGCAGGCCGAAGAGCGGGCTGTCGGTGGCCGGCTCGACCTCGAACACGTCGAAGGCCGCCCCGGCGACCTGCCCGGATTTCAGCGCCGCCGCCAGCGCCGCCTCGTCCACCAGGCCGCCGCGGGCGCAGTTGATGATGCGCACGCCCTTCTTCGTCTTGGCGATGGCCTCGGCCGACAGGATGTTGCGGGTCTTGTCGGTCAGCGGCACGTGGAGCGTGATGAAATCCGCCCGCGCCAGCAGCTCGTCCAGCTCCACCTTGGTGACGCCGAGGTCGCGGGCGCGCTCCTCGGTCAGGAAGGGGTCATAGGCCACTACCTTCATGTGCAGGCCCAGCGCCCGGTTGGCGACGATGGACCCGATATTGCCGGCGCCGATCAGGCCCAGCGTCTTGTTGAACAGCTCGACGCCCATGAAGCGGTTCTTTTCCCACTTGCCCTCATGGGTCGAGGTGCTGGCCTCGGGCAATTGCCTCGCCACGGCGAACATCAGCGCGATGGCATGTTCGGCGGTGGTGACGGAGTTGCCGAAGGGCGTGTTCATCACGATCACGCCGCGTTTCGAAGCGGCGGGGATGTCGACATTGTCGACGCCGATGCCGGCGCGGCCGACCACCTTCAGCCGCGTGGCCTTTTCCAGCAGCTTCTCGGTGACCTTGGTGGCCGAGCGGATGGCGAGGCCCTCATACTGGCCGATGACCTCGGCCAGCTTTTCCTTGTCCTTGCCGAGGTCGGGCAGATAGTCGACCTCGACCCCGCGGTCGCGGAAGATCTGGACGGCGGTTTCGGAGAGCTTGTCGGAGACGAGGACCTTGGGTGCCATATCTATGGATTCCCTGTGAAAGAACCGGGGCGGATGCGGGCGCGCATCCGGCGGAGGATGAGGGGAAGGTGCGTGTAGGCACGCACCCTACGGGTGTTTTGATCGGGGGCCGTCTTGCCCGACGGGGGGTAGGGTGCGTGCTTGCACGCACCGTCACGCTCACGCCTGCGCGGCCAGCTCGCTGCGATAGGCCCAGGTGATCCAGGGCAGCAGCGCCTGCACGTCGCCGGTCTCGACCGTGGCGCCGCACCAGATGCGCAGGCCGGGGGGCGCGTCGCGATAGGCGCCGGCATCCAGCGCCACGCCTTCACCCTCCAGCCGCTTGGCGACCGCCTTGGCGAAGGCCGCACCGTCCTTGATCGCCGGATCGGTGAATTTCAGGCAGACCGAGGTGGTCGAGGCCGTCGCCGGGTCCTCGGCCAGATTGGCGATCCAGTCATTCGCGGCACAGAAATCCCACAGCACCCCGGCATTGGCCTCGCTGCGCGCGATCAGACCCTTCAGCCCGCCGATGGACTCGGCCCATTTCAGCGCCACCAGATAGTCCTCGACGCACAGCATCGAGGGCGTGTTGATGGTCTCGCCCTTGAAGATGCCCTCGATCAGCTTGCCGCCCTTGGTCATGCGGAAGATCTTCGGCATCGGCCAGGCGGGGGTATGGGTTTCCAGCCGCTCGACGGCGCGGGAGGACAGGATCAGCACGCCATGCGCGCCCTCGCCACCCAGCACCTTCTGCCAGCTGAACGTGACCACATCCAGCTTGGCCCAGTCCAGGTCCATCGCAAACGCCGCCGAGGTGGCATCGCAGATGGTCAGGCCGGCGCGGGTCGCGGGAATGGCATCGGCATTGGGCAGCCGCACGCCCGAGGTGGTGCCGTTCCAGGTGAACACCACGTCATTGTCGAAATCGACCTCGGCAAGATCGACGATCTGGCCATAGGGTGCCTTGCGCACCACCGCGTCCAGCTTCAGCTGCTTGACGACATCGGTGACCCAGCCCTCGCCAAAGCTTTCCCAGGCCAGCATCTCGACCTTGCGCGGGCCGAGGAGCGACCACAGCGCCATCTCGACCGCGCCGGTATCCGAGGCCGGGACGATGCCGATGCGGTAATCGGCCGGCACGCCCAGGATGTCGCGGGTCAGCTCGATCGCCTCGGCCAGCTTGGCCTTGCCGACGGCCGAACGGTGCGAGCGGCCCAGCGGCGCGTCGCCCAGCATGTCCAGCGAGAATTGGGGGATCTTGGCACAGGGGCCCGAGGAGAAGCGCGGATTGACCGGGCGCGCCGCCGGGATCGTCAGATCGCTCATATGGTAGCCTTCCAGCTAAAAGCCCTTCGTTGGGGAAGGGTGTCCCAAGGCCGCCATTACGCCTGCGCCGCGGATTCGGCAAGGGAAATCGGCGCGCGAAATCGCCTTGCTTTCGGCAGGGGCGCGCGGCAGTCAGGGCGGGGTTCGCGGATGGCGTTCACGGACGGGGGACAGCATGCCGAGGTCGGGTTTCGTCGAGGGGCTCTATGCCGCCCTGCCCATTGCCCTGGGCTATTTCCCCATCGCCTTTTCCTTCGGCGTCGCCGCCACGCAGAAGGGGTTCTCCATCGCCGAGACCGGGCTGTTCTCGGCCGTGATGTATTCCGGTGCCGGGCAGTTCCTGGCCATCGCGCTGGTCGCCGGCGGGGTGCCGGTGGCGGTCGCCGCCACCACGCTGATCGCCATGGCGCTGCGGCATGTGATCTATGGCCCGGCGCTGCTGAAGGCGGCGGGGCCGGATGCCACCACCCGGGCCGCCGCCTTCTGGGGCTTTGGCCTGACCGACGAGGTGTTCGGCGCCGCCCTGGGCGAGGTCGCGCGCGGCCGGGTGCGGTTCTCGGTGCCGCTGATGTTCGGGCTGGGCCTGGGCGCCTATGGCAGCTGGGTCGCCGGCACCCTTGTCGGCGCGGTGGCGGGCGGCGGCGCGCTGGCGGCGTGGCCCTCGATCGAGGCGGGGCTGGGCTTCATGCTGCCGGCGCTGTTTCTGGCGCTGCTGCTCTCGATCCTGTCGCGGCCGCAGGTGCCGCTGATCGTGGTGGCGGGGGCGGCGACGATCCTCGGCACCCATCTGGCGACGCCCACCACCGGCATCCTGGCGGGAATGGTCGCCGGCGCGCTGGCCGGCACGATGCGGCTGCGGGGGCGTCATGCAGCCTGATGTGGTCCTGTTGATCGTGGTGGTGGGCCTCGCCACCTGGGCGCTGCGCTTCCTGCCGATGCTGCTGCGCCTGAACGAGATGCGCGCCGATACCGCGTTGTCGCGGTTCCTGTCGGCGACCGGGCCGGCCGCCATCGCCACGCTGTTCGTGGCCTCGATCCTGCCCGGTGCGGCCGGGCCGTGGCGCGAGCAGGTGCCGCTGTGGATCGGCGTGGCGGCGGTGCTGGCGGTCTGGGGCTGGCGGCGCTCGGTCGTCGGCGCCACGCTGTGCGGGGCCGCCGGCTATGGCCTCGTGTTCAAGCTGCTGGTGCTGCCGGCGTGAGGCTGGCAACGGCCGGCGTCTTGCGCTAGGCGGAGGCCAAGCCAACGGAGCCCCGCATGTTCACCGTCACCGTCCTTGCCGCCCCGGCCCGCGCCGACCTGACCGAGGCCGTCCTCGACCCGCTGCGCCGCGACTGGCAGGGCGGCCGGCGGCTGTGGCTGGCCCCGGACCTCGCCGCCGAATTTCCCGTCGCGGCGCGGCCGGCGGATTTCGACGCCCGCGCCGAGGCGCTGCGCGGGCAGGGCTTCGACATCGCCATCCAGCCCACGGCGGGCCGCAGGAAGGCGCTGCTGCTGGCCGACATGGACAGCACCATGATCGGCCAGGAATGCATCGACGAGCTGGCCGCCGAGGCCGGGGTCGGCCCGCGCGTGGCCGCGATCACCGCCCGCGCCATGAATGGCGAGCTGAACTTTCACGAGGCGCTGATCGAGCGGGTGGGCCTGCTGGCCGGGCTGGAGGAGGCCGTGATCGCCAAGGTCCTGGCCGAGCGCATCACCCTCGCCTCCGGCGGTCCGGAGCTGATCGCCACCATGCGCGCCCAGGGCGCCCATACCGTGCTGGTCTCGGGCGGGTTCACCGCCTTCACCGCCGAGATCGCCCGCCGGCTGGGCTTTCACGAGAATCGCGCCAATACCCTGCTGGCCGAGGACGGGGTGCTGACCGGCCATGTCGCCCTGCCGGTGCTGGGCCGCGAGGCCAAGCTGGAGGCGCTGAACGAGGTCAGCGCCCGGCTGGGCATCACGCCCTCGGAGGCGATGGCGGTGGGCGACGGCGCCAACGACCTGGCGATGATCGAGGCCGCCGGCGCCGGCGTCGCCCTGCATGCCAAGCCGGTGGTGGCGGCGCAGGCGCCGATCCGCATCGACCATGCCGACCTGACCGCGCTGCTCTATCTTCAGGGCTATGGCGCCGACGAGTTCGCGCGGCCCTGACATGCCCCGGTTCGTGCGCATCGCCCAAGGCCATGACACGCTGGCGCTGACGCTGGCGGTGACCGGGCTGGAGGGGGCGGGCTTTGCCGTGCTGACCCCCGGTCGGCACCTCGATTCGATCCTGCCCAATACCTCGGCCGCGCTGGGACCGGTGCCGATCCTGGTGCCGGCCTCGGCGGCCGGCGCGGCGATGGAATGGCTGCGCGCTATGGCCATGGACGGCATCGAGGTGCTGGACCGGCCCGAGGATCTGCCGGGGCAGGGCGCGGGCGCGGTGGCCGGGCCGGGCTGGCTGGCCCGCCAGGTCGGGCGGCTGTTCCTGGGCGCCGAGGCGCCGCCGGCGCGACGCCGCGACGACGAAGAATAAGTCGCATTTCCGTCACATTTTCCCGGCCACGCCCTTGCGGGCCGGGGGGCGCTTTGACTAACTGACCCGATGAATTTGCGATACAAAGCCCTTTCGGTGCATCTGCTGACCGCCACCGGCTCGGCGCTGTCGATGCTGGCGCTGCTGGCCGCTGTGGACGGCGACTGGGAGCGGATGTTCCTGTGGCTGCTGGCCGCGCTGGTCGTCGACGGCGTGGACGGGCCGCTGGCGCGGCGCTTCGATGTGCCCCGCAACTGGCCGAATTACGACGGCGTGTTGATGGACCTGATCATCGACTATCTGACCTATGTGTTCATCCCGGCCTTCGCGCTGTTCAAGTCGGGGCTGCTGCCCGGCTGGACCGGCTGGCTGGCGATCATCGCCATCACCTATTCCAGCGTGCTGTATTTCGCTGACAAGCGGATGAAGACCAAGGACAATTCCTTCGCCGGCTTCCCGAGTTGCTGGAACATGGTGGTGCTGGTGCTGTTCGCGCTGCGCCTGGGCGACGAGGTCACGCTGGCCGTGGTGGTGGTGCTGGCGCTGGCCATGTTCAGCAACCTGAAATTCATCCACCCGGTGCGCACCCGGCGCTGGCGGGCGGTGTCGCTGCCGCTGGCGGTGCTGTGGGTGGTCTGCGCTTCCCTGGCCGTGCATGGCGATTTCTCGGGGCAGGGCTGGGCGCAATGGGGGCTGGCGGTCAGCTCGCTCTGGCTGCTGTTCGCCGGCATGCTCCAGCAGGTCTTCCCCGCCCGCGCCTAGGGCCCTTCCGCGAATCGCTTGCGTTCTTTCTGCATTGCGGCAAGACTGCGCCCGCGTTTCCTGGAGGGGGGAAAGACCATGATCCGCAAGCTTTTGGCCGCGTCTTCGCTGGCCGCCCTGATGGCTGTGCCGGCGCTGGCCGGGCCGCCGGATACCATCTCGCTGGGCATGGTGCTGGAGCCGCCGAACCTCGACCCGACCGCCGGTGCCGCCGCCGCCATCGACGAGGTGACCTATGCCAACCTGTTCGAGGGGCTGACCCGCTTCGGCCCGGATGGCGAGATCCTGCCCTGGCTGGCCAGCTCCTGGGACATCGAGGAAGAGGGGCGGGTCTATGTCTTTCACCTGGTCCCCGGCGTGACCTTCCATGACGGGGCCGAATTCGACGCCTCGGACGTGGTGTTCAGCCTCGACCGGGCGCGCGGGCCGGATTCGGTCAATGCCCAGAAGGCGCTGTTCGACGGCATCGAGAGCGTGGAGGCCGTGGACCCGCAGACCGTGCGCATCACCCTGAAGGCGCCGGATGGCGGGCTGCCCTTCAAGCTGGCCTGGGGCGACGCGGCCATGGTCGATCCGGCCTCGGCCGATACCAACGCCACCAACCCGATCGGCACCGGCCCCTTCCGGTTCGCGGAATGGCGGCAGGGCGACCGCGTCGTGCTGACCGCCCATGACGGCTATTGGGGCGACAAGCCGGCGCTGCGCGAGGCCACCTTCCGCTTCATCGGCGACCCCACGGCGGCCTATGCGGCGATGATGTCGGGCGACCTCGACGCCTTCCCGCAATATCCCGCGCCGGAGACGCTGGCCCAACTGGAGGCCGATCCGCGCTTTCAGATCCTGATCGGCACCACCGAGGGCGAGACCATCCTGGCGCTGAACAACACCCAGCCGCCGCTGGACGATGTGCGGGTGCGCGAGGCGCTGGCCCATGCCATCGACCGCCAGGCGGTGATCGACGGGGCGATGTTCGGCTATGGCACCCCCATCGGCACGCATTTCGCGCCGCATCACCCCGATTACGTCGACCTGACCGCGCAATCGGCCTATGACCCGGAGCTGTCGCGCAAGCTGCTGGCCGAGGCCGGCCTCGACCGCGTGACCCTGCGCCTGGCGCTGCCGCCGACGCCCTATGCGCGCCGCGGCGGCGAGATCATCGCCGAGGAGTTGCGGGCCGTCGGCGTCGAGACCGAAGTTACCAACATGGAATGGGCGCAATGGCTGGAATCGGTGTTCGGCGCCGGTGATTTCGACATGACCATCATCAGCCATACCGAGCCGATGGACATCGATATCTATGCCCGGCCCGATTATTATTTCCACTATGCCCGGCCGGAATTCGTGGCGCTGATCGACAGCCTGAAGGCCGAGATCGACCCGGCGAAGCGCAGCGAACTGTTGCAGCAGGCGCAGCGGATGATCGCGGACGATTACGTCAACGTCTACCTGTTCCAGCTGGCCAAGACCGGGGTGGCCGATGCCCGGCTGCGCGGCCTGTGGCTGAACGGCCCGACCCAGGCCAACGACCTCACCGGCGTCTACTGGGCGGAGTGATCCGGCGCGCGCGGCACCGCGCGCCCGCCGGGCCTGGCGGCGCCCCCTCGCGGGCGCCGTTTCAGTTGCGCAGCACGATGCAGCGCCCGCCGGCGCGTTTCAGGCGGGCGCAGAAGGCATCGGCGCCCTGCCGGCTCTCGTAGCCGACCTGCGCGGTATAGACCGCCCGCGCCGAGCCGGTCAGCCGCTTGCGCTGCACCACCACCGGCTGCCCGCCGAGCAGCGGCGCCAGCTTGCGCTCCAGCCGCTGGGCATAGCTGCGCGCCATCGCCTGATGCGGATGGCTGGCCACGATTACCCCCCAGGGCATGGCGCGCGCGGGCGGCGGCGAGAAGGACTTGATGCCGCGCCCGGCGGCCAGGGTGATGCAGGCCTCGCGGAACGGGGTGTCCCCGGCCAGGCGCAGGTCGACGGCCTCGGGCGGGGCGTCGCGCCAGGCCAGCGCGTCATGACCGGTGATCATCTGCACATAGGCGCGGGTCTCGAAGGGCAGGCCGCCGATGCCGGCGACGAAATTCGCTGCCCGCGACTCGCCGCCGTTATAGGCGATGGCGGCCAGCCCGATATTGCCGAACCCGTCGCGCAGCCGGCGCAGGTATTGCGCCGAGGCGTCGATGGCTGCGGCCGGGTTCCAGGGATCGTCCAGCCCGACCATGGCCGCCGTCGAAGGCATGAACTGTGCGATGCCCTGCGCGCCTACCGGGCTGATGGCGGCGGGCTCGAACCGGCTCTCCTGCCAGAGCAGGCGGGTGAAGAAATGCGGGTCGATGCCGGCGCGGCCGGCCGCGGTCTCGATGGCGGCGCAGACATCCTCGGTATAGCGGGCGGCGCGGATGCAGAAGCGGCCGTCGCCGGTGCAACGCACCTCGCCGGCGGCGGCGCGGGCGAGGATGCCGGCGGGGCGCGGCGGCGGCGGCGTGGTATCGGTGACCCGGCCCAGCGCGGCCAGTGCCGCCGGGGCGCTGGACAACTCATGCGGCACCGGCAGCGCCGCGCCGGGGGTCAGGAAGGCGGCGCCCGGCCGGGGCGGCGCCGGTGCCGGGGCGGGGACAGGACCGGGCGCCACGGCCTCGACGGGCGCGGTGGCGGCATGGGCCATGACCTGCGCGGCCAGCGGCGCGGGGCAGGCCAGCAGCAGCGCCGCCAGCCCGGCGCGCAGGCCCTGTCGATGCGTGGGGGTCAAGCTCATGCGGGCGGCCTGGCTGCCTGTGGTTTCGCCCCCGTGATAGCACGGCCGCCCGGCGGGGCAAGCGCCGGTGCGGTTGCCCGCCGCCGCCGCGCATGGCAGGCTGGGGCATGACCGACGACGCCCCGCCCGTTCTGGGCGTGCTGGAAAGCGCGCTCTATGCCGACGACCTCGAGGCCGCGACCACCTTCTGGGAAGGGGTGATGGGGCTGCGGGCCTTCCAGACCGTGCCGGGCCGGCATGTGTTCTTTCGCGTCGCCGACCAACCGCACCCGCAGGTGCTGCTGGTGTTTCGCGCCGCGGCCACCGAACAGCCGCCCAAGTCCGATGCCCGCCTGCCGGTGCCGCCGCATGGCGCGCGCGGCCCCGGCCATTTCTGCCTCGCCGTCGCGCCCGGGGCGCTGGACGGCTGGCGCGTGCATCTGACCGCGCGGGGCATCGCGATCGAGGCGGATTTCCGCTGGCCGAACGGCGCCCGCTCGATCTATTTCCGCGACCCGGCGGGGAATTCCATCGAACTGGCCGATCCGGCGATCTGGTCCTGACGCCGGCGAAGGGATTTTTCGCGCTGCTGCCGGGCTTGGCCGAACGGCGACGGTGTGTGTGAACACGCACCCTACCGCCAGAAAAGGGCCCCGGAGCAACGGAGCCTTTGCCTTCCTGCCGGGCTTGGCCGAACGGGGACGGTGTGTGTGAAACACGCACCTTACCGCCAGAAAAGGACCCCGGGGCAACGGGGCCTTCGCGTTCCGGCCGCGCTTCGACCGGGCGCAAAGGCGGGCGCGAAGCCGCCCGTCACGCTCAGCAAAAAGGCCCCGGAGACCGGGGCCTTTCGCGATTGCTCGGGCGTTCAGCCGTTGGTGGCCGGACTCGCCGCGGCCTCGGTGGCCTGCTGTTCCGCCAGCAGTTCCGGCGGCACCACATAGCCGTCCGGGGTCTCGACCAGCGGGCCCTCGTAGCGGCGGCTTTCCTCGCGGGTGCGCACCTTGACCGTCGTGCCCATCGGCACCTCGTCATAGAGGTCCAGGATGTCCTGGTTGAACAGGCGGATGCAGCCGGCCGAGGTGGCCTTGCCGATGCTGGCCGGCTCCATGGTGCCGTGGATGCGGTACATGGTGTCGCGGCCGCCGCGATACAGATACAGCGCCCGCGCGCCCAGCGGGTTGTCGAGGCCGCCGCTCAGCCCGCCGGAGACGGGACCATAGAGGTCGGGCTCGCGCCGGATCATGTTCTGGGTGGGGGTCCAGCTGGGCCAGGCCTCCTTGCGGCGGATGGTGCCGGTGCCGGTAAAGGCCAGCCCGGCCCGGCCGACCGCGATGCCGAAGCGCATGGCCTCGCCATTGGGCAGCACGTGATAGAGGAAGCGGGCATAGGGATCGACGACGATGGTGCCGGCCTTTTCCGGGCCGTTATAGGCGACGCGCTGGCGGCGGTTGCGCTCGACCAGGTATTCGGCCTTGACGGCGGGAATGGTGATCGGGTTGCCGTCGGGTCCGGGAACCTCGATGGCCTGATATTCCGGCGGAACCGGCGGGGTCTCGGGCTGGTCGGGGGTCGAAGGCCCGCATGCGCTGAGACCAAGCGCCAGCGCCAACATCAGCGGGGCAATACGCATGAACTGTCATCCTCGGACTGGGGTGCGGCCCGGTGGGGCGGGCACCCGGTGGCAGCGTGAAGGGGGCGCGGGAACGGCGAGGCAGATCACCAAGGGACCCGCGACCAATGCCGGCCATTCCTTGCCGCCGGCAGGGGGGAGGTCAACCCCGCAACCACGATTCGCATAGCCGGCGTTGCATATTTGGCGCGAGCCCGCCGCTGGAAGGGGCGCCATCGGGGCCGGCGCGGTGCCATATTTGCGCTGCGAAAGAGGGCGGAAAACGCGAGGGATGAGCCATGGCGCCGCGGTCGGGGTAGAGGGAGCGGCGCGAGGGGCGGAAAGCGTTGCCGGGCGCTCGCCAACGGGTGCCGCCGCCGGAGCGAGTGACCGGAAGGACGCTGCAACAGGGTGCGTATCGCATCGTTGCCCTGCCGCAGAGGCGGCCCGAAAGCACGGCCGGGTGCGCCATGATCTCGGTGGCCGGAGAAGGAAAGCGACTGGAATCTGGCAACGATGGGAGGCGTACCGGGTGCTTTCCACCGGTATCAGAGCCGCGATTCCTGCGACGGCCAAAGAGGACCCAGTGAGCGGCCATCCTGGCTGGTGTCCGTGTAGCCCGGTGTACCTGCTGGCCGCATGGCAGGCTCTGGGGCTGCCGTTCCACTGAGTGCTACCTGTGAGGGGGTATCGAAAGGCGCGCCTGCCAGCCTGGCCGTGGGAAGGACTGGAGCGTGGTCGGCGTCTGCGTGTTCCGGCGCGCCTGCCGGAAACACCTGGGGGCTGCCGCCCCGCGGCGCCCGCTGGTGAGGAGGTGGAACTGCGCACCGATCTACCCTCGCTGTCAAGCTTGTGGGAGCGGTGATCCGTCATCGACCTCTGCATGGTCCGATATGCTGCGCGGCGCGGGGGGAGAGGAGCCGGATATGCCGGGCACCGCAGGGAGTGCGAGGCACTGCGGACCGACTCTGGTAGCGCGTCGGGGCGGCCCGCCGTTGCCATTCCGTAGGTCGGAGATCGGCGCTGATCCTGTCGCAGATCGCGCGGCGGGGCGCCCGGCGACGAGCCCGCGAGGTGGTGCCCGCCGCCTTCCTCCGGCCGGGCGGGTGGCGGCGGTCGGGAACCGCAGCCGTGCAGCGTTCGTTGACCCGCACAATCCCGGCCCGCGCCGCGCGCGTACCGGAACAAGGGGAGATCGACCATGCTTACCGGACTTGTCCTCTCGCTCATCATCGGCGCCATCGCCGGCTGGATCGCCGGCGAGCTGGTGAAGGGCCATGGTCAGGGGCTGTTCCTGAATATCGTCGTCGGCATCATCGGTGCCGTCATCGCCTCCTGGCTGTTTCCGGCGGTCGGCCTGCGACTGGGGGCCGAGGGCTCGATCCTCGGCGCCATCGTCTACTCGACCGTCGGTGCGGTGATCTTGCTGCTGGTGATCCGGCTGGTGAACCGGGCCTGAGCGCGGCCCCATCACCGGACCGCCCGCCGCAAGAAAGGGGCGCCGGATGTCGTGAAGGCATCCGGCGCCCCTGCCATGTTGCACCTTCCCGCCGCTGCCCATAGGGTCGGAACCAAGCCAAGGCCCGAGAGTCCATGACGAATCCGCCCAACGCCCCGCAGACCGAAACCCCGGCCCCCGAGCGCAGCGGCGCCCTCGCTCCCTTTGCCAGCCCGGCATTCCGCACCCTGTGGTCGGCCACGGTGGTGTCGAATTTCGGCGGCATGATCCAGGCCGTCGCCGCCGCCTGGATGATGACCCAGCTGACCAGTTCGCCGACGCTGATCGCGCTGGTGCAGGCCTCGAACACCCTGCCGATCATGCTGTTCGCCCTGGCCTCGGGCGCGCTGGCCGACCTGTTCGACCGGCGCAAGCTGATGCTGATGGCGCAGGGGCTGATGTTCCTGGCCTCGGTGCTGCTGGCGGTGGTGACCTGGCTGGACCTGCTGACCCCCTGGGTGCTGCTGTCGATGACCTTCCTCATCGGGGTCGGCGCGGCGATCTACAACCCGCCCTGGCAGGCCAGCATGGGCGATCTGGTGCCGCGGCGCGACCTGCCGGCGGCGGTGACCCTGAACTCGGTCGGCTTCAACCTGATGCGCGGCATCGGGCCGGCGGCCGGCGGGCTGATCGTCGCCGCCTGGGGCGGCGCGGTGGCCTTCCTGCTCAATGCGCTGTCCTATATCCCGCTGCTCGGCGCCTTCCTGCGCTGGCAGCCGCCGCCGCGCCAGCCGCGCACCGTCCCGCGCGAGCCGTTCCTGGCCGCGGTGCTGGCCGGGCTGCGCTATGTCGCGCTGTCGCCGAACCTGCTGCGGGTGCTGGGGCGCGGCGCGCTGTTCGGCTTTGCCGCGGTCTCGGTGCTGTCGCTGCTGCCGCTGGTCGCCAAGGAGCACAGCGAGGCCGGCTCGCTGCTCTATGGTACCCTGCTGGGCTGCTTCGGCATCGGCGCCCTGGCCGGCGCGGCACTGAACCCGCGGGTGCGCGACCGCTTCGACAACGAGAACATCGTGCGCATGTCCTTTGCCGCCTTCGCCTTCTCGGCGCTGCTGCTGGCGAAGACGGAAAACCTGTTCGTCATCGGGCTGGGCCTGCTGCCGGCCGGCGCGGCCTGGGTGCTGGCGCTGTCGCTGTTCAACGTCACCGTGCAGCTCTCCACCCCGCGCTGGGTGGTGGCGCGGGCGCTGGCGCTCTATCAGACCGCGGTGTTCGGCGGTATGGCGGCGGGCAGCTGGGCCTGGGGGACGGCGGCCACCGTCTATGGCTGGCGCACCGCCTTCCTGATTTCGGCCGGGGTGCTGGTGGTGGGCGGCATCGTCGGCTTCTGGCTGCGCCAGCCGGAATTCTCCAATCTCGACCTCGACCCGGCCGAGATGTTCCGCGCCCCGGTGCCGGCGCTGGACATCCGCCGCCGCTCGGGGCCGATCATGGTCATGGTCGATTACCGCATCGACAACGAGGACGTGCCGGAATTCCTGCGGCTGATGCGCAAGCGCCGGATGATCCGCCGCCGCGACGGCGCCCGGCAATGGGCACTGCTGCGCGATCTGGAGCAGCCGGAACTGTGGTCGGAAAGCTATCACATCGCCACCTGGGACGAATATGTCCGCCATAACGAACGCCGCACCAAATCCGACAACGAGGTGACGCGGGCGCTGCGCCAGCTGCATCGCGGCAGCGAGCCGCCCAGCGTCCACCGCATGATCGAGCGCCACGCGGTCTCGCCGCATGACGACATGCCGCTGGTCGGCAAGCTGGACATCTGAGATGCGCATCGCCCCTGCCGAGTTCCCCGCCGATGCCGAGACGGTGCGGACCCTGTTTCGCGCCTATCTGGACGAGCTGGGCATCGACCTGGGCTTTCAGGGGGTGGAGGCCGAACTGGCCGAACTGCCGGGCAAATACGCCCCGCCGCTGGGCGCCGTGCTGCTGGCGCGCGACGAATCCGGGCGGGCGGTGGGCGTGGTGGCGATGTGGCAACTGGCCCCCGGCATGGCCGAGATGAAGCGCCTCTATATCGACCCGGCCGGGCGCGGGCAGGGGCTGGGGCACCGGCTGGTGGCGGCCATCGTCGCCGCGGCGCGGGCGGCGGGCTATGCGCATATGCGCCTCGATACCCTGGCCGGCATGGGTCCGGCGCAGGCGGCCTATCGCGCCGCGGGCTTTCGCCCGATCGCCAATTACAACGCCAATCCGCTGCCGGACGCCTGCCATTTCGAACTGACCCTGTAGCGGGGGAGGTGCGAAAACCCTCTCCTCCGGCCCACCCGGCGGCGGCGCGGGCAGGAATTTCGCGGCCCGGCATCGGCAAAGCCCCGCCACCCCCTTGCAACCGTCATTCGCCTGTCGTGAATTCGCACCTATATCCGACATGTCGCAGCGCCAAAGGAGGGTGTGTTCATGCGTATCGCGGTTCTTGGTGGTGACGGTTTCGTCGGTTGGCCGACCTCGCTGCATCTGTCGGCCGAAGGGCACGAGGTCCATATCATCGACAACCTCTCGCGGCGCTGGATCGACACCGAGCTGGGCGTGCAGTCGCTGACCCCGATGGATTCCATCCAGGAGCGCTGCCGGATCTGGAAACAGGAAACCGGGCGGGCCATCCGCTTTCACCTGCTGGACCTGGCCAAGGAATACGAGCGGCTGAAACAGTGGCTGGCCGAATACCGCCCCGATGCGGTGATCCATTTCGCCGAACAGCGCGCCGCGCCCTATTCGATGAAATCCGACCGCCACAAGGTCTATACCGTCAACAACAACACCAATGCGACGCATAACCTGCTGGCGGCGCTGGTCGAGACCGGCATCGACGCGCATCTGGTGCATCTGGGCACCATGGGCGTCTATGGCTATTCGACGGTCGGCGCGCCGATCCCCGAGGGTTATCTGGACGTGTCCATCGACACCCCGGACGGGCCGAAGGCGCAGCAGATCCTCTATCCGACGCGGCCCGGCTCGGTCTATCACATGACCAAGTCGCTGGATCAGATCCTGTTCCAGTTCTATGCCCAGAATGACGGGCTGCGCATCACCGACCTGCATCAGGGCATCGTCTGGGGCACCCATACCGACCAGACCCGCCTGCACGAGCAGCTGATCAACCGCTTCGACTATGACGGCGACTATGGCACGGTGCTGAACCGCTTCCTGATCCAGGCGGCCATCGGCTATCCGCTGACCGTGCATGGCACCGGCGGCCAGACCCGCGCCTTCATCCATATCCAGGATTCGGTGCGCTGCATCGCGCTGGCGCTGGGCGATGCCCCGAAGGCCGGCGAAAGGGTGCGCATCTTCAACCAGATGACCGAGACCCACCGGGTCCGCGACCTGGCGGCGCTGGTCGCCCAGATGACCGGGGCCGAGGTGCGGATGCTGCCCAACCCCCGCAAGGAGGCCGACGAGAACGACCTGGTGGTCCGCAACGAGCAGTTCATCGCCCTCGGCCTGAAGCCCATCACCCTGCGCGAGGCCCTGCTGTCGGAGGTGATCGACGTGGCCCGCAAATACGCCCACCGCATCGACCGGATGCGGGTGGCGGCGGTCAGTGCCTGGACGCGCGACCTCGCCCAGCGGGTCGAACATGACCCGGAGGGCAAGCGCCTGAAATCCGTGTCCTGATGCCGGACTGGCAGGCCGACCGCCCGGCGCGCGGGGATCGGGCCTTCGTCACGCTGGTGACGAATGCCGATTACGCGCTGGGCGCGCGGGCGCTGATGCGCTCGATTGCGCTGAACGGGAGCGGCGCGGACCGGGTGGTGATGCATACCGATGTTGCGGCGCAGGATCTGGCGCCGCTTTCGGCCCTGGGTTGCCGGCTGGTGCAGGTGGAACTGCTGCCGACCTCGGACGCGTTCAACGCCGCCCATGCCCGCGCCGCCCTGCATGGCGCGGCGCCCTTCACCAAGGGCGAGAAGCCGCCCTTCCACACGCCGCTGGACAATTTCGCCAAGCTGCGGCTGTGGCAGCTGGACTACGCGCGGGTGGTGTTCATCGACGCCGACGCGCTGGTGCTGCGCAATGTCGACCGGCTGTTCGACTATCCCGAATTCTCGGCGGCGCCGAATGTCTATGAATCGCTGGCGGATTTTCACCGCCTGAACAGCGGCGTGTTCACCGCCCGCCCCGACCCCGCGACCTTTGCCGCCATGCTGGAGCGGCTCGACCGGCCCGGCGCCTTCTGGCGGCGCACCGACCAGACCTTTCTGGAGGCGTTCTTCCCCGACTGGCACGGGCTGCCGGTTTTCGACAACATGCTGCAATATGTCTGGTTCAATCTGCCCGGCCTGTGGCGCTGGCGCGACATCCGCATCCTGCATTTCCAGTATGAAAAACCCTGGCAGGACCATGCCAAGGCCGAGCGCCTGCGCCCGCTGATCGACCTGTGGCGCGCCTATGCCGGCGACGGGCCGGTGCCCGATCCCGCCACGTTGCCGGACCCGGAATGCGCATCGCGCTGACCGGCGCCAGCGGCATCTTCGGCGGCTTCCTGCTGGCGGCGGCGCGCGCCCGCGGCCACCGGGTCGTCACCCTGGGCGGCGACATCCCGTGGCGGCTGGGGCAGGCGGTGGATCTGGCCGGTTTCGATGCCCTGATCCACGCCGCCTTCGCGCATCTGCCCGGCCGCTATCGCGGCGGCGAGGGCGACGATCCGCAGGGTTTCACCGCCGCCAACCTGACCGGCAGCCTGCGATTGTGGGCGGATAGCCGCGCGGTGCCGCGCCGACTGTTCATCAGCTCGCGCGCGGTGTTCGACGCGCTTCCCGCCGGCACCCTGCTGGCCGAGGATCGCCCGCCCGCGCCCGCCTCGCTCTATGGCCGCGTCAAGGCGGAGGCCGAGGCGGCGCTGCTGGCGCAGGGTGGCGCCGTGCTGCGCGCGACAGGCCTCTATGGTCCCGGCAGGGCAGGCGAGAAATGGGCGCCGCTGTTTGCGCAGGCCGCGGCCGGCGCCGCGCCGGCGCCGCGCCGCGCCACCGAGGTTCATGCCGCCGATGCCGCCCGCGCCGCGCTGCTGATCCTCGAGGCGGGGGTGCGCGGGGCCTTCCATGCCTCCGACCTGCTGCTTGACCGCCGCCAGCTCATCGCCGCCCGGGCCGAGGCCATCGGCCGGCCGCTGCCGCTACCGGCGGCAGATGATGGCCCGGTCTCGGTCCTCGACTGCAATCGGCTGGAATCGCTGGGCTGGCGCCCCGGCGGCTGGCCGCAACTGGGCGCCACCCTGGCGCGGCTGTAGCCGCCCCCGCGCGGAGGCGGATCACCGGCCATATCGGGCTTGCCGGCGCCCCGGAAACGGCGCATCAGGGGCGCCATGCTGAGCGACCTGATCCCGCTATCCCTCGACGGGCTGATGCTGCTGATGCTGGCGACCTTCGTTGCCGGCTTCGTCGATGCCATCGCCGGCGGCGGCGGGCTGATCGTGGTGCCGGCGCTGATGCTGGCCGGGCTGACCCCGGCGCAGGCGCTGGCCACCAACAAGGTGCAGGCGGTGTTCGGCGTCTGCTCGGCCGTCGCCAACTATGCCCGCCTCGGGCTGATCGAGCCGCGCCGGCAGCTGCTGCCGGTGGCGGTCTGCTTTGTCTTCGGGCTGGCCGGGGCCGGTCTGGTCACCATCATCCCCACCGAGGCGCTGCGCAAGCTGCTGCCGGTGGTGATGATCGGGCTGGCGTTGTTCTTCCTGCTGCGCAAGGGGCTGGACGATACCGACCGCGCCGCGCGCATGCGGCCGCTGGTCTTTGCGCTGACCATCGCGCCGCTGGTCGCGCTCTATGACGGGCTGTTCGGGCCGGGGGCGGGCAGTTTCTATGTCATCGGGCTGGTCACCCTGGCCGGCCAGGGCATGCTGCGGGCCACCGCCGGCAGCAAGCTGCTGAATGCCGGCTCGAATCTCGGCTCGCTGGCCGGGTTCGCGCTGGTGGGCGAGCCGCAATGGGCGCTGGGGCTGCTGCTGGCGGTGGCGGCGATTGCCGGCGCCACGCTGGGCGCGCGCACGGCGGCGCGCATCGGCGCCCGGCTGATCCGGCCGCTGCTGGTGGTCACCTCCTCGGCCATGGCCCTGAAACTGCTGATCGACCAGCTCTGAGCGGGTGGCCGCCGGCGCCCGCCTGCGCCCCTCCGGCGCCGGCCCGGCCGGCCCGCATCCGCCCTGCCGCCCGCCGGAACGGCGACCGGTGCCGATGGACTCCTTTCGCGGTTTTGGCTAGGTGTCGGCGTCGCTTTCAAGGACGATAGATGACGACCAGAGTCGCGAAATACAGCCTCGGCCAGGTGGTCCGGCACCGCAAGCACCCGTTCCGCGGGGTGGTTTTCGATGTCGATCCGGTGTTTTCCAATACCGAGGAATGGTACGAATCGATCCCCGAGGACAGCCGCCCGGATCGCGACCAGCCCTATTACCACCTGTTCGCCGAGACCGAGGCCACCTTCTATACCGCCTATGTCTCCGAGCAGAACCTGATGCCCGACGCCTCCGGCGAGCCGGTCGAGCATCCCGAGGTGCCCGAGGTCTTCGGTCCGTTCAACGACGGCCGCTATGCCATCCACGGGTTGCTGAACTGACCTGAGCCGGCCCCGCGCGCCCTCACCACGGCACCCGGAAGCCGAGCACGTTGTATCCCTCGCCGCGCCGATAGCGCAGGTCGCTGACCAGCCCGTGGATCAGCGGCCAGCCGAAGCCGTTTTCCGGCAGGCTGCGCGGTGGCGGCGGCAGGGGCGCGGTCAGGCAATCCGCCGGAATCGCGCCACCGTCGTCGATCAGCTCGGCCCGCAGCCCCGGCACCTGCCAGAACAGCCGCAGCGCCACCCGCGCCGGCCGGCTGCGGTGGCCGTGGCGCTGGATGTTGTTGAGCAGCTCGGCCAGCACCAGCTCCACCCGGTTGGCGAGGTCGGGGCTGATCGGCGCCAGCCGCCCCTCCACCGCCAGCAGCACGGCGCGGATCGCCGGCGGGCGGGCGCGGAACACCTGCGCGAACAGCAGCGGCCCCTCCGCCGCGGCCGGGGGATCGGCACCGCGCATCACGCCTTCCCGGCCGGGGCGGCATCCAGGATGGTGAACACGCTGTCCATGCGGGTCAGGTGGAACACCCGCACCACATGCGGCGTCAGCCCGCACAGCCGCAGCGCCCGGCCCGGCGGCATCGCCTTCAGCACCGCGATCACCGCGCCGAGGCCGGAGCTGTCCATGAACAGCACCTGCCCGAGGTCCAGCGTCACCGGCCCCTCGCCCCCCTGCATGGCCCGGCGCATGGCATCCTTGAACGCGGTGGCCACGGCGGCGTCGAGGCGCGATTCGGCGACGGCGATGCGCTGCCCCTCCGAATCGGTGGTTGCGATCAGCTGCATTCCCGCGATCCTCCCGGTTCCTTTCCGCCGATCTTTAAGGCACAACCCCTAACAACTCGTAACCACAGCCGGAATTCCGCCATGTCCCGATCCGTCAAACGCGTCGAAGCCGCCCTCGCCGCCGCCGGGGCCGAGGCCCGCATCCGCGACCTGGGCGACTGCCGCACGGCGGCGGATGCGGCGGCCTCGGCCGGCTGCGAAATCGACCAGATCGCCAAATCCATCATCTTCCGCGGCGAGGAGAGCGGCCATTGCCTGCTGTTCCTGACCGCCGGCGGCAATCGCGTCGATCCGGCCAAGGCCGCCGCGCTGGCCGGCGAGCCGCTGGGCAAGGCCGATGCCGACTTGGTGCGGGCCGAGACCGGCTTTGCCATCGGCGGCGTCGCGCCGCTGGGGCATCTGCGGCCCCTGCGGACCTTCTGGGACGCGCGCCTCGATGATTTCACCGAGGTCTGGGCCGCCGCCGGCACCCCGCGCCATGTCTTTGCCATCGCGCCGGCGCAGCTGCGCGCCGTCACCGGTGCCGAGCCGGGGGATTTCACCGCCTGAGCCGCCCTTGCGGCCGGCGCGCCGGCGCCTATCCTGCGGCGCATGGAATCCCTCGCGATCACGCTGACCCCGGCCATCGCCTCCATCCCGGCGGCGGATTGGGACGCCACCGGCGCCGGCGCCAATCCCTTCACCACGCATCGCTTTCTGGCGGCGCTGGAGGATTCGGGCTCGGTCGGCGCCGGCACCGGCTGGACCCCCGCGCATCTGGTGGCGCGGCGCGGCGGCCGCGTGATCGGGGTGGCGCCGAACTACGTCAAGACCCACAGCCAGGGCGAATATGTCTTTGACCATGGCTGGGCCGATGCCTGGGAGCGGGCGGGCGGCACCTATTATCCAAAGCTGCAATGCGCGGTGCCCTTCACCCCGGCGACCGGCCCGCGCCTGATCGCCGCCGATGCGGCGGTCCGCGCCGCCCTGCTGGGCGCGCTGCGGCAGGTGGTGGAGAGGAACGACCTTTCCTCGGCCCATGTCACCTTCTGCACCGAGGCGGAGCGTGCCGAGGGCGAGGCCGGGGGCTGGCTGGGCCGCACCAGCCACCAGTTCCACTGGACCCGCGACCCGACCTGGCGGAGCTACGACGACTTCCTCGCCGCGCTGTCCTCGCGCAAGCGCAAGGCGCTGCGGCGCGAGCGGGCGCAGGCGCAGGCCTTCGGCGGCGAGATCCGCGCCCTCACCGGCGCGGCCATCCAGCCGCGGCACTGGGATGCGGTCTGGGCCTTCTATCAGGATACCGGCGCCCGCAAATGGGGCCGGCCCTATCTGACCCGGGCCTTCTTCGAGGCGCTGCATGACGGCATGCGCGACGACTGCCTGCTGATCCTGGCCGAGCGCGACGGGGTGCCGGTGGCCGGGGCACTGAATTTCCTCGGTCCCGATACTGTCTATGGCCGCTATTGGGGCTGCATCGAGGACATTCCCTCGATGCATTTCGAGCTGTGCTATCACCGGGCGATCGACTGGGCGCTGGCCCATGGGCTGACCCGCGTCGAGGCCGGCGCCCAGGGTGAGCACAAGCTGGCGCGCGGCTATCTGCCGGTGGCCACGCATTCGCTGCACTGGATTGCCGATGCCGGCTTTCGCCGCGCGGTCGCCCACCACCTGGCCGCCGAGAATGCCGGGCTGGAGGCGGCCCTGGCCGAGGCGGCAGCGGCCGGGCCCTTCCGGCACCCGGACTGATTTTCCACGCGATCTCACATACTTGCCGGCGCGGCGCCATGCCGCAGCGCGGCGCGCGGGAAATTCATCCGATTTGTGCGGGTGCGGCGCCCCTGCGTCCCTCGGCTTTGTTGACAGGCGACGCGGCAGGCAGTCTCATGGCCCTGTGCGCAGCCTGCGCACCAACGATGAGGAAAGGGCAAACCATGCGCTATCAAATCAGCGGGAAGAACATCGACGTCGGCGACGCTCTGGCCAGCCATGTGAAGGAGCAGCTCACCGAAACCGTCGAGAAATACGCCCAGCGTCCGACCGACGCCACGGTGACGTTTTCCCGCGACGCCCATAACTTCGTCTGCGATGCGGTGGTGCATCTGTCCACCGGCCTGACCGCCCAGGCGCGCGCCCAGGCGGTCGAGATCTATGCCGCCTTCGACGCCTGCCGCGAGAAGATGGACAAGCAGCTTCGCCGCCACAAGCGCCGGCTGAAAGATCACTACAAGGATCGCGTGGGGCCGGTTGAATTCATGCAGGCCGACAGCTATGTGCTGGCCTCCGACGAGGAGCAGTGGGAAACCCAGGCCGACGACAGCCTGACCCCGATCATCGTCGCCGAGATGGAGACCCGCGTGCCGACCCTGTCGGTCGGCGAGGCGGTGATGCAGATGGAATTGTCGGGCACCTCGATGCTGGTGTTCCGCAACGAGAAACATGGTGGCGTGAACGTCGTCCATCGCCGCGAAGACGGCAATGTGGGCTGGATCGACCCCCGCAACCTGGCCTGAGGGCCCCCCGGCCGCCGCGGCAAGCAGGCGCGCGCGGCGGCCGAACCGAACCGGAAAGACATGCAGATCAGCGACATCCTGTTACCCAACGCCGTGCGTACGCTGCCGCAGGTGAACAGCAAGAAACGGTTGCTGAACGAACTGGCCGAGATGGCCCATGCCGTGCTGGGACTGGACGCGGCCGAGACCCTCGATGCCCTGCAGGAACGCGAGAGCCTGGGGCCGACCGGCGTCGGGCAGGGGGTGGCGCTGCCGCATGCGCGGCTGCGCGGCCTCGACCGGGTGCGCGGGCTGTTCGTGCGGCTGGACAAGCCCCTCGATTACGATGCGGTGGACCGCCAGCCGGTCGATCTGGTCTTTGCGCTGCTGGCGCCGAACAGCTCCGGCGTCGATCACCTCAAGGCGCTGGCGCTGGTCTCGCGCACGTTGCGCGATGCCGACCTGCGCGCCAAGCTGCGCGCCAATGACGACCCGGTGGCGCTGCATGCGGTGCTGGTCAACGCCTGAGGCTCAGCCCGCCCGGCGCCGCAGCAGATAGATGTCCATGATCCAGCCATGTGCCGCGCGGGCCGCCTCGCGGGCGGCGAGGATGCGCGGCCCGGCCTGGGCCAGCGGCCCTGATTCGAGGATCTCGGCCGGCATGCCCAGATAGGCGCCCCACCAGATATGCAGCCCCTCGGGCGGCAGGCTGGCGAAGGCGCCGCCCGCGTCCAGCATCACCGCCAGCGTGTCGAAACCCTGCGGCCAGCCGGTGTCCTGCAGCTGCCGGCCGGTGGTGACGGCAAAGCCGGCGCCGAGGCCGTTGAGCGGGATGGCATGCGCCGCGCACAGCGCCTGCAAGGCGGTGATCCCCGGCACCACCTGCGCCGGCAGCCCCAGCCTTTGCGCCACCCGCAGCGTCGAATCGTAGAGCGAGGGGTCGCCCCAGACCATCAGCGCCACGGTCTGCGGCTGTCCGGCGGCGACGATGGCGGCCGCCCATTCGGCGGCGATGGCATCGTGCCAGTCGCTGACGGCGCCCAAGTAGTCGCCCTCGGCCCGGCGCCGCGGCATGGCGATCCGGGCCACCGGCACCGGGCGCACCAGCACCGCGCGCAGGATGGCCAGACGGGCATCGGCCAGATCGACCTTTTCCGCACCCTTGTCGGGGATGAGGATCAGGTCGGCCGCGTTCAGCGCCGCCACCCCCTGCCGGGTGATGTGGTCGGGGCTGCCGGTGCCGATGCCGACCAGAACCAGTCGGGTCATGCAGCCCCCTCCGCCAGCGCGCCGTAGAGGATCAGCACCGGCTGATCGGAGACGCCTTCGGCCAGCCGCGCGGCCAGCTCTGCTATGGTGCTGCGGGCAAGGGCCTGATCGCCGAGGCTGACCGCCTGCGCCGCCAGCGCCGGGGTGTCGGGGGCCATGCCCGCCGCGATCAGCCGCGCCGCCAGCGCCGCAAAGGTGCGCTGCCCCATATAGACCACGGTGACCGCCCCCGGATCGGCCAGCGCCGCCCAGTTGGCATCGCCCGGCAGGCCGCCGCTGACATCGGCGCCGGTGACGAACTGCACCCGCCGCGCCGTCAGCCGCCGCGACAGCGGCATCCGCGCCGCCGCCGCCGCCGCCGTGGCCGCGGTCACCCCCGGCACCACCTCGAAATCCAGACCGGCTTCGGTGACTGCCGCGATCTCCTCCTCCAGTCGCCCGAACAGGGTGCAATCGCCGGATTTCAGCCGCACCACCCGCTCGGATCGCCGGCCATGCTCGATCAGCAGCGCGTTTACCGCCTCCTGCCGGGTCGAGGGCCGGCCGGCGCGCTTGCCCACCGGGATCAGCAGCGCATCGGGCGCGGCATGGTCCAGAACCGGGCCCGAGGACAGGTCGTCATGCAGGATCACCTGCGCCTGCCCCAGCAGGCGGGCGGCGCGCAGGGTCAGCAGGTCGGCCGCGCCCGGCCCGGAGGAAACGAAGGAAATCATGGCTCTGCCGCGATGAGGTGGAAAAAGCTGCCGCTGGCCCGACCGCCGCCGGGAAAGGCGCGGAAGGCGCCGGTCTCCGCCAGCAGGGTGCCGTCGGCGTCATGGACCCGGGCCAGCGGGGCATCCGGCTGGGCGAGGATGGTGGCGTAGTGGAATTCATGCCCGCGCAGCGATGTGCCGGCGGGCAGGCCGGGCATCGGCGCGACCAGTTCTGCCCGCCGATAGCCGAGATGCATCTTGCGCCGGGCAAAGCTGGTCTCCAGCCCCAGCAACCCGGCCATCCGGTGCCGCGCGCCTCCAGCATCGGTCAGCCACGCCCCCATCGCCATATAGCCGCCGCATTCGCCATGAACCGGGCGGGTCTCGGCAAAGGCGCGCAGGCCCGCGCGGAAATTGCCGGCCGCTGCCAGCCGGGCGGCATGCAGTTCGGGATAGCCGCCGGGCAGCCAGCAGGCATCGGCCTCCGCGGGCGGTGCCTCGTCGGCCAGCGGCGAGAAGGGTAGCACCCGCGCCCCCTGCGCCGCCCAATCTGCCAGCAGATGCGCATAGACAAAGGAAAACGCCGCATCCTGCGCCAGCGCGATCGCCCGGCCCGGCGCGGGGGCGGCAGCGCGCGCCGAGGTCGGCAGGGGCCGGGCCTGCCTCGCCAGTGCCCGGATCGCCGCCATGTCGCAATGCGCGGCGATCAGGTCGGCGGCATCCTCCAGAAACCCGGCCAGCCCGGCATGTTCCTGCGCCTGCACCAGGCCCAGATGCCGCTCCGGCAGGG
The DNA here is from genome assembly GCA_040392885.1 of Paracoccus sp. (in: a-proteobacteria). GTDB lineage: Bacteria > Pseudomonadota > Alphaproteobacteria > Rhodobacterales > Rhodobacteraceae > Paracoccus. Next base: position 55,783 of record JBEBVF010000002.1, read on the forward strand.
TGGTGGTGGCATTGCGGGGCAGCACGCCCAGCACCGGCAGCCCGGCCTCCTCGATGCCGCGCCGCGCCAGCCGCTCGTGCCGGGGTGAGGCGATGCGGTTCAGGATCACCCCCGCCACCTGCACGCCGGGCCGGAACCGCGCCATGCCCTGCGCCAGCGCGCCCGCCGTCTGCGCCTGACCCGAGCAGTCCAGCACCAGCACCACCGGCCAGCCGGTCATCGCCGCCAGATCGGCGCCCGAGCCATTGCCGCAGGCGCCCGTTGTGGCCACCCCGTCGAACAGCCCCATCGAGCCTTCCAGGATCACCAGATCGGCCTCGGCCCGGGCCAGCCCCCCGATCAGCCCCGCCGGCATGGTCCAGCTGTCGAGATTGCAGGAGGGACGCCCGGTTGCCGCCGCGTGAAAGCCGGGGTCGATATAGTCCGGCCCGCCCTTGAGGCATTGCACCGCCAGCCCCTGCCGGGTGAAGGCCCGCGCCAGCCCCAGCGTCACCGTGGTCTTGCCGCTGCCCGAGGCCGGCGCGGCGATCATCAGCCCCGGCGTCATTCGCCACCCTCCGGAAAGCGCGGATTGGTCCCGACCGGGCGCCAGCGGCGGTCGTAATCGGCGGCATAGAGGCGGCTTTCCTCGAAATTCCGCGCGCCGAGGGTGCGCCCGACCAGGATCAGCGCCGTGCGCTCCGGCGCCTCGCCCACCGCCTCGGCCAGCGTGGCGAGGGTGGCGCGCACCACCCGCTCCTCGGGCCAGCTTGCCCGCCAGACCACCGCCGCCGGGCAGTCCGGGCCGTAATGCGGCATCAATTCGGTAATCACCCGGTCCAGCCCATGGATCGACAGGTGAATGGCCAGCACGGCGCCGGTGCGGGCGAAATTCGCCAGCGTCTCGCCCTCCGGCATGGCGCTGGCCCGGCCGGAGGTGCGGGTCAGCACCACCGACTGGGCGATGCCGGGCAGGGTCAACTCGGCCCCCAGCGCTGCCGCCGCCGCCGCGAAGCTGGGGACGCCGGGGGTGACGGTATAGGGGATTTCAAGGGCCTCCAGTCGCCGGAGCTGCTCGCCCATCGCCGACCAGACCGACAGATCGCCCGAATGCAGCCGCGCCACGTCCTGCCCGCGGCCATGGGCTTCGGTGATTTCCGCGATGATCTGGTCCAGCGACAGAGGCGCAGTGTTCACGATGCGGGTGCCGGGGGTGCAATGGGCCAGCACGCCTTCCGGCACCAGCGAGCCGGCATAGAGGCAGACCGGGCAGGCCGCGATCAGATCGCGCCCGCGCAGGGTCAGCAGGTCCGGCGCGCCGGGGCCGGCGCCGATGAAATGGACGGTCATGGGGACTCCGGGTCGCAAAGGGCGATGGCGGCGGTGGCGGTGCCATCCGCCGAGGTGATGCGCGGCGCCAGCAGGCGCGCACCGGGCCGGGCGGCCAGCGCCACCGCCTCGGCCACCGAGGCGAGGCCGGTGGCGGCGCGCGAGGCCGGGCTGTCGGTCAGGCAGGTCTGCCGCGCGGCCTCGGCAAGCGGCACGATAACCACCGGCAGGCCCAGCCGCGCGCCAAGCGCCGCGACGAGGGCCGACTTGCCATCGAGGGCGGCCAGCATCCCGGCGCCCCCGGCCATGCCGAGCGCATCGGCCAGCGATTTCACGCTGGCGGCGCCGTTATGGCCAAAGCCGGCAATGCGGGTCATGGCGCCAGGCTCCATTGCAGCAGGCCGCGCGCCGCCCGCCAGCCGTGGCCGGAACCGAGCGGCGCGGCTTCGGCGAGGTCGATGCGCCACAGCGCGCCGCCATGGCGGGCATGCAGTTCGGCCAGCAGCGCCTGACTGGTCAGCGTCACCGCATTGACCACCAGCCGCGCCTGCGGTGCAGCCTGCCGCAGGGCCTCGAACAAGGCGGCGTCAAAACCGCCGCCGACGAAGATTGCGTCGGGCGGGGGCAGGCCGGGCAGTTGCGCCAGGCTCTCTCCCTGCCGCAGGTCCAGCCGCCCGGCCAGCCCGAAGCGGCGGGCATTCTCGGCGATATTGGCGCAGCGGTCGGCGCGCGCCTCCACCGCCACGGCGCGGCCGCCCAGACGGCACCACTCAATGCTGACGGAGCCGGAGCCGGCGCCCAGATCCCACAGCATTTCTCCCCGTCGCGGGGCCAGCACGGCCAAGGTCAGTGCCCGCACCCGCGCCTTGGTGATCTGGCCGTCATGGGCAAAGGCCGCCTCCGGCAGGCCGGGCGCCAGCGACAGGCCCATTCCGCCCGCGCAGGTGATCGCGGCCAGAACCGGCGCCTTCACCTGCGCCGCAAAATCCTGTGCCGGGGCGGTAAGAATCGCCTCGTCCGGCCCGCCCAGCGCCTGCATCGCGGTCAGTGTGGAGGCCCCCCAGCCCTGCGCCACCAGCCATTCCGCCAGCGCGCCCACCGCCGCGCCGTCGCGCAGCGTGACCAGCAGCCGCGCACCGGGCGCGAGGTCGGGCAGCAGCGCCTCGAACGGCGCGGCGTGGAGGCCGCGGCAGGCCACATCCTCGATCCGCCAGCCCAGCCGGGCGCAGGCGAGGGAAAAGCAGGACGGTGCCGGGAACACCCGCCATTCGGCGGGCGCCAGATGCCGGGCGAGGCTGCCGCCGACGCCGAACCAGAACGGATCGCCCGAGGCCAGCACCGCCACCCTCTGCCCGCGCAGGGCCAGCAGGGGCGCCAGATCGAAGGGCACGGGCCATTCCCGCCCCCGCGCGCCGGTCCCGGCCAGCGCCAGGTGCCGCGCCCCGCCGAACACCACCCTTGCCCCGTCCAGGGCGGCGCGGGCGGCAGCGGAGAGACCCTCCGGCCCGTCCTCGCCGATGCCGATGATCGTCAGCCAGGGGCTTGCCGAGGCGCCCGCTTCATGGCCCAAGGGAGGGGTGGAACTAGGCATGCGCATCCTCCTGCTTGGCGGCACCGGCGAGGCCGGGGCGATGGCCCGCGCCCTGGCGGCGGCCGGGGTCGATGCGGTCTATTCCTATGCCGGCCGGGTGCCCGACCTCGCGCGCCAGCCGCTGCCGGTGCGGGTGGGCGGCTTCGGCGGCGCCGAGGGGCTGGCGGCGTGGCTGCGCGAGCAGCGCATCAGCCATGTCATCGACGCCACCCACCCCTTCGCCGCCGGGATGAGTCGCAATGCCGTCGCCGCCTGCGCGGCGCTGAACCTGCCGCTGGTCGCGCTGGAGCGGCCCGCCTGGCAGGTCGAGCCCGGCTGGATCGAGGTTCCCGATTTCGCCAGCGCCGCCAGTGCCCTGCCCGCGGCGCCGGTGTCGGTCTTCCTTGCCATCGGCAAGCAGAACCTCGCGGCTTTCGCCGGCCTGCCGCATCGCTGGCTGCTGCGCTTTGCCGCCCCGGACCCGCAGGCGGCCGGCATCCTGCCCGGCGCCGGGATCGTCGTCGCGCGCGGCCCCTTCACGCCGGAGGGCGACATCGCCCTGATGCGGGCGCATGGCACCCGGATCGTGGTGGCCAAGAATGCCGGCGGCGCGGCGGCGCGGGCCAAGCTGGAGGCGGCGCTGGCGCTGGACCTGCCGGTGATCCTGATCGCCCGGCCCCGGCTGCCGGCGCGCGCCATCCGCACCACGCCGCAGGCGGTGCTGGACTGGCTGGGCGGGGTCTAGGGGGGCCGTCATGCCGAACGCGGGGTCAGCAGCCAGCGGCCCACCCGGCGCGTGGCCGAATTGCCGAGCAGAATCACGGTGCGCATGTCGGCCATCGCGGGCCGCGCCTCGGCCAGCGTCACGGTCAGCAGGTGCCGGTCGGGCGTGGTCACGGCGCGGGCAAAGCTGATCAGCCGCTCCGGTCCGCAGGCTTCGCGCAGGATCTCCAGCACCCGCGCGAACCCCTCCGGCCGGGCGCGCGAGCGGGGATTGTAGAAGGCCATGGCGAAATCCGCCTCGGCCGCCAGACGCAGGCGCTTTTCGATCAGATCCCAGGGTTTCAGGTTGTCCGACAGGTTGATGGCGCAGAAATCATGGCCCAGCGGCGCGCCCAGCGCCGCCGCCGCCGCCAGCATCGCGGTGATCCCCGGCAGCACGCTTATGTCCAGATCGGCAAATTCGGGCGCGGCCTCGACGGCCTCGAAGATGGCCGCCGCCATCGCGAACACCCCGGGATCGCCCGAGGACACCACCACCACCCGTTCCCCGCCGGCGGCCAGTTCCAGCGCGTGGCGGGCGCGCTCCAGCTCCTCGCGATTGTCCGAGGGGATCAGCCGTAGCCCCGGACGCGGCGCGATGCGAGCGACATAGGGACCATAGCCCAGCACCACCGTGGCCGCGGCCAAAGCGGCGGAAACTTCCGGCGTTATCAGGGATTCGGCGCCCGGCCCGAGACCGGCGATGGCGAGGCTGCCGCTCATGCCGCGCCCTCCGCCTCGGGGCGGCGGCCATGGCCATGCACCACGATCAGCGCGAAATAGGGACAATCACCGCCGGGGTGGTCCGCCAGCCGGGTGATGCGCTGACCGGGCATGGTACCGTGCTCGACCAGAAAGGCGTCGGGCAGGCGCCCGGCCTCGGCCAGGGCACGGCGCACCTTGGGCAGGTTGTGGCCCAGCTTCATGACCACGATGGCCTCGGCGGCACCCATGCGGGCGATCAACTCGGCCTGCGGCAGGGTGCCCGGCAGAACGATCAGCGCGTCGTCGCCCCAGGTCACCGGCTGGCCGATGGCGTTCCAGCAGCCGACCATGCCGGGAATGCCGGGGATCACCTCGATCGGGATGCGCCCCTGCAGCCGGGTTTGCAGATGCATGAAGCTGCCATAGAGGAACGGCTCGCCCTCGCACAGCACCACCACATCGTCGCGCGCCGCCATCTCCACCAGCCGCGCGGCGCAGGCGTCATAGAAGGCGGCCATGCGGGCGATATAGTCGGGGTGATCGGGCGGCAGTTCCGTGGTCAGCGGATATTCCATCGGAAGTTCAACCGCATCGGGGCGCAGCATGCCCTCGACCATGCGCCGGGCCTGGCCCTGCCGGCCGGCCTTGCAGAACCAGGCCACCGCGCGCGCGGCGCGGATCGCCCGGTCGGCGCGCAGGCTGATCAGGTCCGGCTCGCCCGGGCCCAGCCCGGCGCAGATGATGTGGCCCGCCATCATTCGGCCCGGCTGGCCAGCGCGTTCAGCGCCGCCACCGCCACCGCCGAGCCGCCCAGCCGCCCCTCGACCACCAGCGCCGGCGACGGCGGCGCGGCGATCAGCGCCGCCTTGCTTTCCGCCGCGCCGACGAAACCCACCGGGCAGCCGATGATCGCCGCCGGGCGCGGCGTGGCCGGGTCTTCCAGCATGTTCAGCAGGTGGAACAGCGCCGTGGGTGCGTTGCCGATCACCACCACCGCACCGGCAAGGTCGTCCCGCCACAGTTCCAGCGCCGCGGCCGAGCGGGTATTGCCCATCGCCCGCGCCAGATCCGGCACCCGTGGGTCGTGCAGGGTGCAGATCACCCGGTTTGCCGCCGGCAGCCGGGGCCGGGTGATGCCCTCGGACACCATGCGCGCATCGCAAAGGATCGGTGCGCCCGCCGCCAGCGCCTTGCGGGCCGCCGCCGCCATGCCGGGGGAAAAGCGGATATGCGCCGCCAGCCCGACCATGCCGGCGGCATGGATCATGCGCACCGCCACCGGCTCCTCCTCGGTATCGAAGCGGGCGAGGTCGGCCTCGGCGCGGATGGTGGCAAAGCTGGCGCGATAGATCGCGGCGCCGTCGGTTTCATAGAGATGGGGCATGGCGGGGGCCTTCGCGGTCGGATCGGGGCAGGATGCGGCGCGGCGGGTCGCCGGCGCGGCCATTCGGAATCTCGGCCCAGCCCTGCCGGGTCGCGGTCAGGGTGCGATGGGCCGGGCGGTCATGGGCGCAGCCCTTGGCGCAGCCGGAGACATGCAGGGTCTCGCCCGCCGGCAGGGTGGGCGCCAATGCGCGGGCCAGCGCGCGGGCATCGCCCAGTGCCTGCGGGCAGGCCGGGGCGCCGGTGCAGGCATGGATGCGCAGCAGCGGATCGGTGGGGTCGAGGATCAGGCCGGGAATCTCGGGCGGCGCCGTGGCGCCCTCGACCAGCAGCCCGCGCCACGGGGTCAGGCGCAGCGGGCGGGTGGCGAGGGCGGAGAGTTGCGCGGCCTCCAGCAGGCCGAAGGGCAGGGCCACCGCCCAGCCATTCGCCGCCCTGCCGATCAGCGGCGGCGGGGCCTCGGGCGCCGCGCCGGGGCGGTCCAGCCAATCCGGCGCTAGGGTACGCGCCAACAGGGCCTGCATCCGCCCCCGGCCTTGCGGGGCGCCGCCCTGCGCCAGGAACCAGGTGGCAAGGGTCCGGATCGCCCGTGGAATCTCCTCGGCAGGCAGCAGGGCGTGGCGGGTGGCGCCGGTCGGGTGCAGCGCCCAGAGCCGGCCTTGCGGCAGCACCGTCAGGTCCACGGCCTGACCGGCCAGCCCGATTGCGGCGCCGAACTTGGCCGGCAGCGGCAGCGGGGCCAGCGCCGCCACCACCGCCCCGGCCAGTTGCCATGCGGGACCGCCCACGGGGGCCTCTGGGTCCAGGATCACGTTGCGGCGCGATTCCGTCGCCGCGTCGGGGTCGAGCAGGTCCAGCGCCCGCAACCCGTCCAGCAGCGCCGGCCAGCCCTCCGCGGATACCCCGCGGATCTGCAGGTTGGCGCGGCGGGTCAGGTCGATCAGCCCGTTGCCGCAGCGCGCCGACAGCTCGGCCAGCTCGGCGGCCTGCGCCGGGGCCAGCCGCCCCAGCCACGGGCGCACCCGCACCACCAGCCCGTCGCCCGATGCCATCGGCCGCAGCGCGCCGGGGCACCAGCCTTTTACCGCCGGCGTGCTCACGGCGCGGCCTCGATCAGGGCGGCGAGGTCATTGCGCCGGGTCAGCCACAGGCCGGCGCGGCGCAGATCCGCGAACATCTGCTGCATGGCCTCGAAGGCGGCCGGGTTCTCGCGGCGCAGGAAATCGGCGATCGCGGGCCGGCCCAGCGTGGCGTCGAAATAGAGGTCGAAGAGATGCGGCGCCACCACCCCGGCCAGATGCGCGAAGGCCGCCATGTGGTCCAGCGTCGCCGCGATCTCGGCCGCGCCCCGAAAACCATGGCGCATCATGCCGTCGGCCCAGGCCGGATTGGCGGCGCGGGCGCGCACCACGCGGGCGATCTCCTCGGGCAGGCTGCGGGCGCGCACCGCTCCGGGGCGGGTGGTGTCGAGATGGTAGAGCGCCGGGATATGGCCGCCCAGCCGGGCCACGGCGGCGGCGAAACCGGCCTCATGCGCGGCATAGTCAGCGGCCAGCAGCAGGTCGCTCTCCGCCAGGTCCTGGGCGTGGACGAAGGCATCGGCGGCCCGCACCCGCGCCTCCAGCCCGGCGCGGTCCGGGCGTGACTGCCCATCGCGGCCGATCGTCCATTGCGAGGCCGCCAGCCAGGCCTCGCCCGCCGCCGCCCGCGCCTCGGCCGAGAAATCGTTCAGCATGGGCGCCATGCCGAGGCCGTAAAGCCCCGGCCTGGGGCCGAAGACGCGCGGCGCGCGGGCCAGATAGGGATTGTCGGTCAGGGCCTCGTCCCGCGCTGCCAGCGCCTCGGCCCCGGCCTCGAACAGTTGCGCCAGCGCCGGAAAGGTGTCGCGGAACAGGCCGGAGACGCGCAGGGTCACGTCGATGCGCGGCCGGTCCAGCAGCGCCAGCGGCACCACCTCGAATCCGGTCACCCGGCCGGTGGCCGCATCCCATTCGGGGCGCAGCCCGGCGAGGTGCAGGGCCATGGCGAAATCCTCGCCGCCGGTGCGCATCGTGGCCGACCCCCACAGGTCCACGACCAGCCCGCGCGGCCAGTCGCCATGGTCCTGAAGGTGGCGGCGCAGCAGTTCCTCGGCATTCCTGACCCCCTGCGCATGGGCGGCGGGGGTGGGCACCGCGCGGGGATCGACCGCGAACAGGTTGCGCCCGGTTGGCAGCACGTCGCCGCGTCCACGATGGGGCGAGCCGGCGGGGCCGGGCGCCACCCGTTTCCCCGCCAGTGCCGCCAGCATGCCGGCGCGCTCGGCCTCGCCGCAGGCGCCGCGGCCCAGCACATGCAGCCCGTCGCCGAAGCGGCTTTCCTTGAGGTCGCAGACGAAGGCGTCGATGCGGGTGATGGCCTCGGCAGCACTGGCCTGCGCCGGGATGCCCAGATCGGCGGCCAGTCCGCGCGCCTCGGCCTCGGCGCGGATGGCGGCGATGAGGCGGTCGCGGCGGGCAGGGTCGAGGCCCTCGGCGGTGGCGTATTCGTCCAGCAGCCGCTCCAACTCCGCGAGGTTTTCGGGCGTGGCGGCCGTTTCCAGCGGCGGCGGCAGGTGGCCCAATGTCAGCGCGCCGATGCGGCGCTTGGCCTGCGCCGCCTCGCCGGGGTCGTTGACGATGAAGGGATAGATCACCGGCATTGCCCCGGTCAGCGCCTGCGGCCAGCAGCCCGGCGACAGCGCCACCGACTTGCCGGGCAGCCATTCCAGCGTGCCATGCGCGCCCATATGCACCAGCGCATGCGGCGCCTGCGCGGCCAGCCACATGTAGAAGGCGACATAGCCGTGCCGGGGTGCGCGCGACAGGTCGTGATAGTCGCCGGCGCGGGCGGCGACCTCGCCGCGCTCGGGTTGCAGGGCGACCAGCACCTGGCCGCGCCGGGTGGCGGCAAAATGGAAGGCGCCGTCGCGGCAGGCCGGGTCGGTTTCCGGCTCGCCCCAGGCGGCGGCCAGGTCGTCGCGCAGCGCCTGCGGCAGAGTGGCCAGCGCGGCGCGATAGGCGGGCAGGGGCCAGGCCACCGCCTCCGCCATCAGCGCCGGGCCGAGCGGGGCGCCGGGGCCGGTGGCATAGCCCTCGGCCGCCAGATCCGCCAGCAGCGCATCGGTCGAGGCCAGCGCATCGAGGCCGACCGCATGCGCCAGCTGGTGGCTGTGGCCGGGATAGGTGGACAGCACCACGGTCAGATGCCGGTGGGACGCCGGGGTCCGGGCCAGCCGGTGCCAGGCGCCGATGCGGGCCACCGCCGCCGCGACCTGCCCCGGATCGGGCGCGTGGCTGCGGCGCGAGAATTGCAGCGCCGCATCGCGCGCATGCGGGGACTTGAAGCTGATGCAGCCGGCGAACAGCCGCCCGTCCACCTCCGGCAGCACCACGTTCATCGCCAGATCCGAGGGCGACAGGCCCCGCGCCGCCGTCGCCCAGTCGGCGCGCGTGGCCGTCGACAGCGCCACCTGGAACACCGGCGCGTCGATGCCGTCGAAGGGGGTGGCGCCCTCGCCGTCGCGGGCCGAGAAGGCGGTGGCATTGACCACGGCGGCCACGGGGCCGGCGGCCAGTGCCGCGCGCAGCCAGGCCGCCACGCCGGGGGCCTTCAGCGACGGCACATAGGCGCCGGTGGCGGCGAAACCCGCGTCCCACAGCGCCCGGATCAGCGCATCCACCGGCGCGGTATCGGCGGCGGTCAGATGGCTGCGATAAAAGGTGACCAGCACCTCGGGCCGGTCCGAGGACGGCCAGGCGGCGATGGGGCCGTGGTCGGGGTCATACCAGCCGAATTCCGGCAACGGCGGCGGATCGGCCAGCACCGGCGCCGCCAGCCCGCCGGCTTGCGCCAGCACCGACAGCGCCGCGGCCGCCGCCGGCGCGCCGCCCTGATCCATCAGCCGGGTCAGGCGCTGGCGCACCGCCTCCGGCACCGTCGAGGCCGCCGCCAGCGCCGGGTCGCGGCGGCCGTCGGCGGGCAGCACCGCCAGCGCGATGCCCCGGCGCCGCGCCAGGTCCTGAAGGCTGGCCAGCCCGTAGGACCAGTAGCCGGCGCCGCCGATCAGCCGCACCATGACGGCGCGGGCATGGGCCAGCACGTCCTCCATATAGACATCCACCGACAGCGGATGGCGCAGCGTGGTCAGGTTCAGCGCCCGCATCGCGGGCAGGCCGGGCGTGTCGTGCCAGCCCTGCGCCAGTGCGCCGAGGTCGCTGTCGGAAAACGACAGCACCACCAGCGGCGCCGGGCCCTGGCCGGGATCGGTCGCCACCGCCACCTCGTCGAGGCCGTGGCTCTCCCGAAATACGATATGCACCGGTGGGGCCTCCTCAGGCCGCGGCGCGCAGGGCGGTGGCCACCGCCCCGGCGTCCAGATCGCCCCGCTCGGCGATCACCACCAGCCGGCTTTCGCGCGGCTGCGCGCCCCAGGGGCGGTCGAACTGGTGGCGCACCCGCTCGCCCACCGCCTGCACCAGCAGGCGCATCGGCCTGCCGGTCACGGCGACATGGCCCTTGACGCGCAGGATGGCATGGTCGCGGGCCAGCGCGGCGATGGCCTCGGTCAGCCGGGCGGGGTCGGCGATCTCGGGCAGGTCGACGACCGCGCTGTCGAAATCGTCATGCTCGTGATCGTCGGCGCCGTCGTGATGGCTGGGGCGGGCGGCCAGGTCGTCCTCGGCCTTCGCATCGAGGCCCAGGATCACCCGCGGGTCGATCACCCCTTCGGGCAACTCCAGCACCGGAATCCGGCGCGGCGCCTCGGCCAGGATGGCGGCGCGGGCGGCCGCGACGCCCTCCGGCCCGGCGAGGTCTGGCTTGGACAGCAGCACGATGTCGGCGCAGGCGATCTGGTCCTCGAACACCTCCGACAGCGGGGTCTCGTGGTCGAGGCTGTCATCGGCGGCGCGCTGGGCATCCACCGCCGCCGGGTCGGGGGCAAAGCGCCCCGCCGCCACCGCCTCGGCATCCGCCACCGCGATCACCCCGTCCACGGTGATGCGCGAGCGGATCGCCGGCCAGTCGAAGGCCTTCAGCAAGGGCTTTGGCAGCGCCAGTCCCGAGGTCTCGATGATGATGTGGTCGGGGCGCTGCGGCAGCGCCATCAGCGCCTCGATGGTGGGGATGAACTCGTCCGCCACCGTGCAGCAGATGCAGCCATTGGCCAGCTCGACCACGTTCTCCGCCGGGCAGTTCTCGTCGGCGCAGGATTTCAGGATGTCGCCGTCGACGCCGACCGTGCCGAATTCGTTGACCAGAATCGCCAGCCGGCGCCCTTGCGGGTTCTGCATCAGGTGCCGCACCAGCGTGGTCTTGCCGGCGCCCAGAAAGCCGGTGATGACGGTGACGGGGGTCTTGGAAAGGTCGCTCATGCTGTGTCCTGACTGTGGGAGGGTGGGATCTCGGCGATGCACCGGCCCGGCATGGCGCCACCCCGAGCCCATTCGGCCACGGCGGCGGCATCGGCGGGGGACAGGCCGCCCGCCACCCGCGTCCGGCCATCGGCGCCGGTCAGCGCGGCATTGCAGCCCTGCGCGCAGAGGTTCATGCAGGCGACGGGGGTGAGGCGGACGGCCGCGTCGGTCAGCGCCAGCACCGCCTGGGCCAGGCGGCGGCCGGGCGGCACGCGGTCGCGCGACGGCGGATCGCCGCGACAGGTCACGCAGATATGCAGCACCACGCCCATGGCGTCCCCGAATCTGGCGGAACACCCCGTCCGCCGGTGGCAAATCGCGGTCTCGGCAGGTCTCCCGGCTCCCGGATGCGGCTTTCGCCCCGGCGCCCGCCTTCCCGGCCTTTCGGCCAGTGGCTTGGGCGCCTCATCCGGTCACGGTCGCGGGGGCGGCTGCGGTTCGCGGCCGGTCGCCCGGCCTTGTCGCATTCCCTTTTCACCCGTTAGAACGGGCACCGATTCCTGCGCCGATCCCTGCGCGCTGCGGCGCGACAAGTCAAGGAGAATGCCATGACCATCGCCGAGGACGAGGCCCGCCATGCCGAGAAGATGGCGAAGATCAAGACCGCCCGCGACCGCATGATGGCCACCAAATCCGGCGAGAAGGGGCTGATCATCGTCCATACCGGCAAGGGCAAGGGCAAGTCCTCCTCGGGCTTCGGCATGGTCATGCGCGCGGTCGGGCATGGCATGCCCTGCGCGGTGGTGCAGTTCATCAAGGGCGCCTGGGATACCGGCGAGCATCGGGTGCTGGTCGAGCGGTTTGCCGATCTCTGCCAGGTGCATGTGATGGGCGAGGGCTTCACCTGGGAGACCCAGGACCGTGCCCGCGACATCGCCGCCGCCCGCGCCGGCTGGGCGCGCGCGCAGGCGCTGATCCGCGATCCCGCCATCCGCCTGGTGCTGCTGGACGAGATCAACATCGCCCTGCGCTACGGCTATCTGGACGCGGGCGAGGTGGTGGATTTCCTGCTGACGGAAAAGCCGGCGATGACCCATGTCATCCTGACCGGCCGCAACGCGCCGGAGGCGCTGGTCGCGGCTGCCGATCTGGTCACCGAGATGACGCTGGTCAAGCACCCGTTCCGCGACGGCATCAAGGCCCAGCCGGGGGTGGAGTTCTAGGCACCCCCGCGCCTCGCAAGGCCGCGGGCGGGGGGTATATGCCCGCGGTCTCGGCGGTCCTAGCGGCAGGAATAATCCCAGCCATCGATGATCGCCACCGCCTCGGCCGCGGTCTCGACATAGGTGAACAGGTCCAGATCCTCTTCCGAGATGGTGCCGTATTCGGCCAGCGCCTTCCAGTCGACGATCCTCTCCCAGAATTCGCGGCCGAACAGCAGGAAGGGCATGCGCTGCATGCGGCCGGTCTGGATCAGGGTCAGGGCCTCGAACAGCTCGTCCATGGTGCCGAAGCCGCCGGGAAAGGCGACGATCGCCCGCGCCCGCATCAGGAAATGCATCTTGCGGATGGCGAAATAGTGGAAGTTCAGCGACAGGTCGGGCGTGACATAGAGGTTCGGCCGCTGCTCGTGCGGCAGCACGATCGACAGGCCGATGGAGGAGCCGCCGGCCTCGTGCGCGCCCTTGTTGCCGGCCTCCATCACGCCCGGGCCGCCGCCGGTGCAGATCACGAATTCCCTGCCATAGGATTTCATCGAACGCTCGGTGATCAGGCGGGCGAAGACCTCGGCCTCGGTATAGTAATGCGACAACGCCGCCAGCGCCTCGGTGCGGGCCTCGTCCAGCCGCTCGGGCGAGGGGATGCGGGCGCCGCCGAACATCACCACGGTCGAACGGATGCCGCGCTCGTCCAGGATCAACTGCGCCTTCAGCAGTTCCAGTTGCAGGCGCACCGGCCGCATGTCCTCGCGCAACAGGAAGTCGGTATCGGTGAAGGCCAGCCGGTAGGCGGGCGAGCGCGTCTGCATGGTGTCGGGCACCGCCTTGGCGGCCTCGACATCCTGGTGGCTGGCACGGAACAAGGAGGTGCGCTCGGCGCTGTCGTCGTTCATGTCGGGCCTTTCGGTGCTGGTAATGCCGCAAGCCCCGTCCTATAGCCGAAAGGACCCGGATTACCAGCGAAGGACCGACAGGATGACCAGCCATGCCACCCTCGAAGCCGTGATCGAAGCCGCCTGGGAGGACCGCGACCGCATCGGCCCCGCCACGACGGGCGAGACCCGCGAGGCGGTCGAGGCGGTGCTGGAGCTGCTGGATACCGGCGCGCTGCGCGTGGCCGAAAAGCGCGGCACCGACTGGCAGGTCAACCAGTGGGCGAAGAAGGCGGTGCTGCTCAGCTTCCGCCTGCGCGACATGGAGGTGATGGAGGGCGGCCCGCAGGGCGGCGGCTGGTGGGACAAGGTCGACAGCAAGTTCGCCGGCTGGGGCGAGAACCGCTGGCGCGAGGCCGGTTTCCGCGCCGTGCCCGGGGCGGTGGTGCGCAGGTCCGCCCATATCGCCCGCGGCGTGGTGCTGATGCCGTCCTTCGTCAATCTCGGCGCCCATGTGGGCGAGGGCACCATGGTCGATACCTGGGCCACTGTCGGCTCCTGCGCCCAGATCGGCCGCAATGTCCATCTGTCGGGCGGCGTCGGCATCGGCGGCGTGCTGGAGCCGATGCAGGCCGGCCCGACCATCATCGAGGACAACTGCTTCATCGGCGCCCGGTCCGAGGTGGTGGAGGGGGTGATCGTGCGCGAGGGCTCGGTCCTCGGCATGGGGGTCTATCTGGGCCAGTCCACCAAGATCGTCGACCGCGACACCGGCGAGGTCATGTATGGCGAGGTGCCGGCGGGCTCGGTCGTCGTCTCCGGCTCGCTGCCGTCGCGCGGCGGCGTCAGCCTCTATTGCGCGGTGATCGTCAAGCGGGTGGATGCGCAGACCCGCTCCAAGACCTCGATCAACGAATTGCTGCGCGACTGAGCGTCGGCGGCGTGACGGCGCCGCGCCCGGGAATCCGGCGTCCGGCCCTGAGTGCGTGGGGCCGCGTCGCCGCCTCAGCCGAGGGGGCGGATCGCCGCGCGTTCCGCCGGCGGCAGCGCCGCCAGCATCTCGGCCACGGAGCGGCCGGTGGCCGGGTGTTGCCAGGTGCCGGCGATCTCGGCCAGCGGCACCAGCACGAATCCCCGGTCCTGCAGGCGCGGATGCGGCAGGATCAGTTCCGCCGGTGCCTCGATGCGCTGCCGTTCCGGGGTCAGCGCGCGCCAGGCCGCGGCCGTGGCCGCATCGGGCAGCACCTGCGCGCCCATGGCCAGCAGGTCGAGGTCGATGCCCCGCGCCCCCCAGCGGCGGCCGTCGCGCCGCCGGCCCAGCTCGGCCTCGACCGCGTGCAGCGCCGCCAGCACCGCCGCCGGCGGCAGACCGGTTTGCATGATGGCGCAGGCATTGACATAATCCGGCCCGGACCCGGCCGGAAAGGCCGGGGTCACGAAGAATCGACTGAGCGCCCGCAGCCGCAGCCCATGCCGGGCTTGCAGTTCCGCCAGCGCCGCCCTCAAGGTCGCCGGCGGCGGCCCGGCCGGCGAGGGCAGATTCGCCCCCAATGCGATCGCTGCCTCGTCCCCGCGCATCCGGGCGCCCCCCATTCCGGCCATCGGCCAAAGACTTATCGAGGAAACACCCATGTTCTACAAGGACGACCGGCTGGCGCTGTTCATCGACGGCTCGAACCTGCATGCCGCGGCGAAGGCGCTGGGCTTCGACATCGATTTCAAGCTGTTGCGCGCCGAATTCGAGCGGCGCGGCAAGCTGCTGCGCGCCTATTACTACACCGCCCTGGTCGAGCAGGAGGAATTCTCGCCGCTGCGGCCGCTGATGGACTGGCTGACCTATAACGGCTTCACCGTGGTCACCAAGCCCGCCAAGGATTTCACCGACGCCCAGGGCCGGCGCAAGATCAAGGGAAACATGGATGTCGAGCTGGCGGTGACGGCGATGGAGATGGCGCCGCATCTGGACCATGCGGTGCTGTTCTCCGGCGACGGCGATTTCCGGCCGCTGGTCGAGGCGCTGCAGCGCAAGGGGGTGCGGGTCTCGGTGGTCTCGACCATGCGCAGCCAGCCGACGATGATCGCCGACGAGCTGCGCCGGCAGGCCGACAGCTATGTCGAGCTGGACGCGCTGCGCGAGATCATCGGCCGGCCGCGCCCCGAGCGCGAGGAAACCGTCTGAGCCGTGCCTTGCATCCCGCCGGCCGAGGCGGAAGATGGGCGCCGCGCAACCCCGGAGGAAAGCCGCTGCATGAATGACCAGCCGCCGCATCGCACCGGCCCGCGCGGCCTGCCCTATCGCCCCTGCGCCGGGGTGGTGCTGATCAATCCGCAGGGGCTGGTCTTTGCCGGCCAGCGCATCGACGGCCCGCGCGAGGCCTGGCAGATGCCGCAGGGCGGCATCGACCCCGGCGAGGATGCCCGCGCCGCGGCGCTGCGCGAGCTGGGCGAGGAGATCGGCGTGGCCCCGCGCCTGGTGACGGTGCTGGCCGAGAGCCCGCGCTGGATCCATTACGACCTGCCCGAGGAGCTGCTGGGCCATGTCTGGCAGGGCCGTTATGGCGGGCAGGTGCAGAAATGGTTCCTGATGCGCTTCCTGGGCGAGGATGCCGATATCCGCATCGACACCGACCATCCCGAATTCGACCGCTGGGCCTGGCTGCCGGCGCGCGAGATCACCGCCCGCATCGTGCCGTTCAAGCGGGCGGTCTATGACCGGGTGCTGGGGGATTTCGCCGCGCATCTGGCCTGACCGCTACTGATAGCTGCGCACCAGGGCCGAGGCGATCATGCCCCAGCCGTCGACGATGACGAAGAAGCCCAGCTTGAAGGGCAGCGACACCACCACCGGCGGCACCATCATCATGCCCATCGACATCAGCACCGCCGCCACCACCAGGTCGATGACCAGGAAGGGCAGCGCGATCAGGAAGCCGATCTGGAAGGCGCGCTGCAGTTCGGAGAGCATGAAGGACGGGATCAGCACCGGCAGCCGGTCGGGGGGCAGGTCCGGGTCGGGCGCCACCTCGGCCAGCGCCGCCAGCGTCTCGGGCGAGACCCGCGCCGACATGAAGGCGCGCAGGGACGGCAACGCCCGCTCGAAGGCCTCGGTCAGGGTGATGGAGCCGTCGCGCAGCGGCTGGCCGGCGCTGGCCCAGATCTCGCGCAGCACCGGGTCCATGATGAACCAGGTGAGGAAGATCGACAGCGCCACGATCAGCATGTTGGGCGGCGATTGCTGAAGGCCGAGCGCGCTGCGCAGGATCGAGAACACGGTGACGATGAACGGAAAGCAGGTCACGGTGATGGCGATGCCCGGCGCCAGCGACAGTGCCGTCATCGCCACTACCAGCAGCACGGCATTGTTGCCCACGCCACCGGCCAGGGTGCCGAAGCCGTCGGCTAGTGGCCCGAGATCGGCGGCGAGGTCCTGCGCACCCGCCGCGGCCGGTAGCAGCGCCAGAAGCGCCGGCAGCGCGGCCGGCAGCAGGGCCGGCATCCGGGCCGCGCCGGAGCGGCGGATCATGCGGCGGCCTCGGCATCGACGATGCGGATGAACAGCCGCTCGTCGGCGCCGTCGGTGGTCAGCACGCCGCGCGCGATCACCCGGTCGCCGACGCAGAGCTCGACCCCGTCCGAGACCTCCTGATCGAGGGTGAGGATGTCGTCGGGGCCCAGCGCCGACAGTTGCGCCACGGTCAGGGTGGTGCGGCCCAGCCGCACGGTCAGCTCGACGGTGATGTGGTCGGTGGCGATGAAGCCGGTGGGGCGATCCATCAGGATTCTCCTGTTGCATGGGCATCGATCAGTTGCAGGAGGCGGGCCTGCATGGCGCCGAGGTCGACGCGGACCACGCCGCCGTCGAGATGCAACGCCGCCTCCGGCGCGACGGTGAGGGTGGGCGGCGCCAGCCCGGCTTCGCGGCAGGCCTGGCGCAGGCGGTCATGCAGCCGAGCCGGGCAGTGGATCTGCGCCCGCAGCGGCGCGGCCTCGCCGGCCTCGGCCACGGCCTCGACCAGCGCCTCGACCAGCCGGCCGTCGCGCCCCCGCGGCAGCAGCGCCGCGGCCACCGCGCGCAGCAGTTCCGCGATCTCGGCGCGGATCTCGACCGACCGATGCGCATGGGCGCTGGCCGCCGCCTGCAGGGCGGCGCCATGCTGGCGAAGCGCCTCGGTCAGCTCGTCCAGCTGCCGGTCGCGGGCCTGGGCGGCGCCCTCGGCCTGGCCCTCCAGCCGGGCGTGACGCAGGGAATCGGCATCGGGAGCCGCGGGGGCACCGGCCAGCAGGCGCAGCGAGAAATCCTCCAGCCGCAGGGTGGGGAAATCCGGCTGCGGCGCGGCGGGGCGGGGGGTATGGTGCAGTGCCGCGCTCATGTCCTGGCGCTCTTGTCGGTGATCCAGCTCGACAGCACATGGATGCTTTCATCCTGGCGCTCGCGCATCAGCCGGCGCAGGCGCTGGACCGGGTCCTCGTCTGCGGGTTCGGCCCCGGCGGGCGCGGGCGGCAGCACGCTGATATCCGGCTCGGCCGTCCCGCGGGTGGCGGGTGTGGTGACGGCGGGTCCGGCCAGTCCCGGCCGCGCCGCCATGGCTGCGGCCTCGGGCGCGATCAGCGGCTGCGGCGGTGATTGCGGGCCGGGGCTCGCCGCCGTCGCCGTGCGGGCCTCGCCGCGGGCGGCCAGCATCGGCCGCAGCACCAGCCGCGCAAGGCCGATGGCAAAGAGCCCGATCAGTGCCAGTCGGATCAGGTCGTTCAGCGCCAGCCGCTCCAGCCAGCCGGGGCGGGCGGCGAGGGTGCCGGCATCGCCCGGCGCCGCGAAAGGCAGCGAGGTGATGGTCAACTGGTCGCCCCGCGCCTCGTCGAGTCCGACCGCCGCCGCCACCAGCTGCCGCAGCGTGGCCAGTTCCGCATCGCCGCGCGGCACGATGGCGGGCTTGCCGTCGGCGCCGGTCTCCTCGATGCCGTTGACCAGCACCGCCACGCTCAGCCGGCGCACGTCGCCGGGCGCGGCGACCATGTCGCGCCGGGTCTCGCTGACCTCGAAATTCGACCGCTGGCGGGTGGCCTCGCGGCTGGCGCTGCTCTGGCCGTCGCCCTGGCCGGCGCCGTCCGGCAGGTTCGAGGCCGCGGTCACCGCCGCCGCCTGGCTCTCGCGCGACTGGTCGGTGCTCTCCTCGACCTCCTGCGAGATCAGCGCCCGCTGGGCCGGGTCGAAGCGGCGCTCGCTCACCTGCTCGCTGCGGGTCTCGATCTCCAGCGTCAGCTCGACGATGGCATTGCCGGGGCCGACATGGGCCGAGAGGATCCGCTCCAGATCCTGCTTCATCCGTGCCTGACGGTCGCCGGCGGCCTGCTGGTCGGCGCCGACGACGCCGCGGCGGCTGTCGATCACCGTGACCGATTCGGGCACCAGCCCCGGCACCCCGGAGGCGACCAGGAACCGCAGCGCCTGCGCCTGCTGGGGGGTGATCTCGGCCCCGGTGGTGGTCACGGTGACCGAGGCCGCCCCCGCCGAATCGCGCCGATAGCCGCGGCTGGTCGGCACCGCCAGATGCACCCGCGCCGATTTCACGTTGGGCGAGGCGAGGATGGTGCGCGCCAGCTCGCCCTCCTTGGCGCGCCAATAGGCGGCGTCGAACATCTGCGAGGTGGTGCCGAAGCCCGACAGCCCGTCCAGCAGCTCGTAGCCCGCCGAACCGGCCTCCGGCAGGCCCTGCGCCGCGAGGTCCAGCCGCAGCCGGTCGCGCGCCCCGGTCGGCACCCAGATCGATTCGCCGCGCACCTGATAGGGGGTCTTCTGGCGATCCAGCTCGGCCATGATGGCGCCGGCCTGGGCGGGGTCGAGCCCGCCATAGAGCAGGGCCATCGGCTGGCGCCCGGCCAGCAGCGCAAAGCCGGCCACCGCCAGGAAGGTGGCGGCGAAGGCGCCGATCAGCAGGGCCCGCTGGCGCTGGCTGCGCGCCTGCCAATACTCTCTCAGCTTCTGCACATTCGTCCCCGATTCGTCCGGTTCATCCGTCTTTTTCGGGGAATAACCCGGCTTCCGTTAACATTCGGTTAGCCGGTGACTGCTAGGTCTGGGTCATCCGAGAAGGGAATCACCCCATGACCGATGCCAGTCTGGACGGCCCCGAACCCGACATCGCCGACTTGCCCGCGCCGCGCCGCGGCTGGCTGCTGGTGCTGGTGCTTTGCGTGCTGGCCGGGGCGGGCGGCTTCGTGCCGACCTGGCTGGGCCTGTGGTCGCCGATGACGCTGGTCGCGGGGCTGTCGGCCCCCGCCGGCGAGGGCGCGGCGCAGCCCGGCTTCGTCGAGGTGCCGCCGCTGACCCTGTCCATCCCCGGCCCGCATCCGCGCCGGGTCCGCGTCGCCATCGTGCTGGAGGTGCAGGAGCGCGACCGTGCCGCCATCGGCCACCTGCTGCCGCGGGTCACCGATGTCGCCACCGGCTTCCTGACCGGCATCGCGCCGGAGGCCTATGACCGGCGCGGCATCCTCGAGGTGATTCGCGCCGAGCTGACCACGCGGATCGGCCAGGCCCTCGCCCCCCACCCGGTCGATGGGGTGCTGCTGACGGAGTTCGTGTTCGAATGACCCTCGCCATGATCTTTCAGGGTGCGCTGATCGCCGCCTGCCTTGCGGTCTCGATCTATTGCCATGTGCTGGCGCGGCGGCTGCGCCGGCTCAACGACCTAGAGACCGGCCTCGGCGGCGCCATCGCGGTGATGAGCGCCGAGGTCGCCCGACTGGAGGCCGCCATCACCGGTGCCCGCGACGAGGCCGAGCGCGCCGGCCGTGCGCTGGCCGCCGAGGTCGAGCGCGCGCAGGACGAGCGCCTGCGTCTGCGCCTGGGTCAGGGCTTCGACGGGGAGGCCGCCCTGCCGCGCGCCCGCCGCACCCGGCGCCGGGCGCCGGGTGCCACCGGATTGCAGGGGGCCCATGATGCGTAGGCGCCGGGTCCTGCCGGTCTTCGGCGCCATTTTCGTTGCCGCCGGCGTGGTGCAGCTGGGCGGCATGGTGCTGGCCCGGGCCTCGGCCACCGATACCGTGCATCCGCTGATCGCCGGTTGCGAGGGCGTGCCCGAGGCCGTGGCCCTGGGCGAGCGGCTGTTCCTGCGCGCCGACCGGGTCGAGCGCTACCTGGCCGAGCTGGACCGCAAGCGCGCCGAGATCGCCGAGGCCGAGGCCCGGCTGACCCGCCGCCTGCAGGAGCTGCGCGCCGCCGCCACCGCCACCAGCCCGGCCGCGCGCCAGTCGGCCCAGGCCGCGGCCGTCGAGGAGGACATCCGCCGCATGGTCGCCATCTATGACGTGATGAAGCCGGCCGAGGCGGCGGCGGTCATGGCACATCTGCCGCCCGCCTATGCGGCCGAGATCCTGATGCGCGTCGGCCCGGAGAACGGCGCCCGCATCGTCGGCGCCCTGGACCCCGAAACCGCCGCGGTGGTGACCGCGCATATGGGCGCCCGCAGCGCCCGGCACGACTGACGGAGACTCAGCATGTCCGGTATCCTTGGCATCGTGGTCACCTTCGTGATGGTCTTCGGCGGCTATCTGATGGCCGGCGGGCATCTGTCGGTGATCCTGCACTCGCTCCCCTTCGAGATGATGATGATCGGCGGCGCCGCGGTTGGCGCCTATGTGCTGTCGAACGACATGGCCACGCTGCGCCATACCCTGGGCGACATCCGCCGCGCCTTTGCCGGCCCGCGCTGGACCCAGGACGACCATCGCGACGTGCTGTGCCTGCTCTACCGGCTGCTGCGGCTGGCACGCGCCAATCCGATCGAGCTGGAGCAGCATATCGAGGAGCCGGCGGCCTCGGCGATCTTTGCCGCCTATCCGCGCATCCTGGCCGATGCCGATACCGTCAGCCTGATCGCCGACACCCTGCGCTCCATCGGGCTGAACTATGACGATCCCTACCAGGTCGAGGACATGCTGGCGCGCCGCATCGCCCTGATGCGCGAGGAGGGCGTGCATGTCGCCCATGCGCTGCAGGGCACCTCGGACGCGCTGCCGGCGCTGGGCATCGTCGCGGCGGTGCTGGGGGTGATCAAGACCATGGCCGCCATCGACCAGCCGCCCGAGGTGTTGGGCAAGATGATCGGCGGCGCGCTGGTCGGCACCTTCCTGGGCGTGTTCCTGTCCTACGGGCTGGTCGGGCCGCTGGCCAGCCGCCTCGCCGCCATCCGCCGCCAGGAGGATTCCTTTCACGAGGTGATCAAGTCGGTGCTGGTCGCCGGCCTGCACCAGCATGCCACCAACCTGTGCGTCGAGGTCGGCCGCCAGGCCACGCCCGACGCGCTGCGGCCCAGCTTCACCGATCTGGAGGCCAGCCTGCGCGAACTGAAGAAGGTGGCGTGATGATCCTGCCCCTGATGACCGCGCTGCTGATCGCCGGTGCCTCGCCCGAGGCCGAGACCTACGCCGCCGAGGCGCAGGCCCGGATGCTGGCCGGCCAGGGCCTGCCGCGCGATTTCCGCCGCCAGTTGGCGGCGCTGGACCCCGTCGACCGCTTTGCCGTGGTGATCTGGCTGCGCCGCAGCGGCTTGCTGACCGGGCCGGCGATCCCGATCGAGGCCATGCTGGCCCCGACCCGCCGCCCAGAGGGCACCGCGCC
The DNA here is from genome assembly GCA_040392885.1 of Paracoccus sp. (in: a-proteobacteria). Lineage (GTDB taxonomy): Bacteria > Pseudomonadota > Alphaproteobacteria > Rhodobacterales > Rhodobacteraceae > Paracoccus. The sequence goes on from JBEBVF010000002.1 coordinate 77,598, forward strand.
ATGAGCGGCGCCGTCGCCTCCGTGGCGCCCGCCGGCGCGGCGGCCGGCTGGGGCGGCCGGCCGGTGATCGTCACCGGGGCGCTGGTGCTGATCGTCATGTCGATGGTGGTGCCGATGCCGGCCGGGCTGCTCGATATCGGCCTCGCCCTGTCCATCGCCACCGCGACGCTGATCCTGGTGATGGCGGCGCTGGTCGACCGGCCCACGGATTTTCAGGCCTTTCCGGTGCTGCTGCTGGTCTCGCTGCTGATCCGGCTGTCGCTGAACGTCTCCTCGACACGGCTGATCCTGACCCAGGGCCATACCGGCCCCGAGGCCGCCGGCCGCGTCATCAGCGGCTTTGCGCAATTCGTCGCCGGCGGCTCTCTGATGGTGGGGCTGACGGTGTTCGCGGTGATCTCGGTGGTGAATTTCATGGTCATCACCAAGGGCGCCGGCCGCATGGCCGAGGTCTCGGCCCGCTTTGCCCTCGATTCGCTGCCCGGCAAGCAGCTGGCCATCGACGGCGACCTCAATGCCGGCTCGATCACCCATGACGAGGCCAAGGCCCGCCGCCAACAGGAAGGGCGCGAGATCAGCTTCTTCGGCTCGCTCGACGGCGCTTCGAAATTCGTCAAGGGCGATGCGGTCGCCGGCATCGTCATCACCCTGATCAACCTGATCGTCGGCCTGGCGGTGGGGGTGGTCGCGCATGGTCTGCCGCTGGCCGAGGCGATGCACAGCTATTCCTTCCTGACCATCGGCGACGGGCTGGTGACGCAGATCCCGGCGCTGATCACCTCGATGGCGGCGGCGCTGCTGCTGGCGCGGGGCGGGGCCACCGATTCGACGGCCGACATGCTGTCCTCGCAACTGATCCGCAACTGGCGGGCGCCGGCGGTGGTCATGGCCGGCATGGCGCTGATGGCGACCGTGCCCGGCATGCCGGCCACGCTGTTCCTGATGGTGGCGGCGATCGCCGGCCTCATCGCCTGGCGGGTGCGCGCGGCCGAGGGCCGGCCCGCCGACGCGGCCGCGGCGCCCGCGCCCGTCGCCGATCTGCCGCCGGCCCGCATCGGCGACATCCTCGACATGGACGAGATCTCGGTCGAGATCGGCATGGGGCTGGTGCATGCGGCGCTGGATTCCGCCCGCGGCCTCGGCCCGCGCATCGAGAATCTGCGCATCCATGTCGCCCGCCAATACGGGCTCATCCTGCCCGATGTGCGCATCACCGATGCCGCCGACCTCGAACCCGGGGCCTATGCCATCCGCATCCACGGCGTGCTGCGCGGCCGCGGCGAATTGCGCGAGGGCCAGATCCTCGCGCTGGGCAGCGACGAGATTCTGGCCCGCATCGGCGGCGATGCGGTGCGCGAGCCGGTCTATGCCGCGCCGGCCCGCTGGATCGCCGCCGCCCGCCAGGAGGATGCGGCGCTGTCCGGCGCCACCGTGATCACGCCGATGGAGGTACTCTCCACCCATCTGATGGAGGTGGTGCGGGCCAGCCTGCCGGTGCTGCTGTCGCTGGGCGGGTTGCAGCGCATGCTGACCGAGTTGCGCGACCTGTCCGATCCGCGCCGGGCCGAGGGCTATCGCAAGCTGTTCGACAGCCTGATCCCCGACAAGGTCTCGCCAGAGGCGCTGCTGGCGGTGCTGCGCCTGCTGCTGGAGGAGGGGGTGTCCATCCGCAATCTGCCGATGATCGTCGATGCCATGGCCGAGCATCGCAACGATGGCGGCCCGGAGGCGGTCTGCGACGCGGTGCGCCGGCGGCTGCGCGGCCAGATCACCCAGGCGCTGGCCCAGGACGGCACGCTGGAGCTGATGCAGCTCGCCCCCGGCTGGGAGGGCGAGTTCGTCCGCGTCGAGGCCGAGGTCGCCCGCGGCACCGGCGGCGCGGCGCTGCCGGCGCTGGCCCGGCGGCTGACCGAATCGGTGCGCCAGGCCGCGCAATCCCGCGCCGGGCGGGTGCTGCCGCTGGCGGTGCCGGATCACCGCCGCCGGCAGGTGCGCGGCATCCTCACCGCCTCCGGCATCGCCAATCCGGTGCTCGGCCTCGACGAAATCGACCCCGAACAGCCGCTGCGGCTGGTGCAGACCGTCGAGGCGGCATGAGCGGCCTGCTGGCCCAGCTGAGCCCGGGGCTGCTGGCGGAGTGGCTGCTGCCCTATCTGCGGGTGCAGGCCTGCCTGATCGCCATGCCGGGCTGGGGCGAGCGGCTGCTTCCGGTCCGTATCCGGGTGGCGCTGGCCCTGGCGCTGACGCCGCTGGCGCGGGAGCTGGCCGGGACGCCGCCGGTGCCGCCGGGGCCGCTGGTGCCGGAGGCGCTGGCCGGCCTCGGCGCCCTCGCCGCCGCCGAACTGGCGACGGGGCTGGCCCTCGGCCTGCTGGTGCGGATCGCCGGCCACGCCCTCGGCATGGCGACGGCGGCGATCGCGGCGGTCACCTCGCTCTCGCAGCTGGTGGGCGGGCCCAGCGAGGCGGCGCCGCATCCGATCGGCAACCTCTTCGACCTGGCCGGCCTCGCCTTGCTGATGGCGCTGGGCTATCCGCTGTTCCTGACCGACTATCTCGCCGACACCTATCGGCTGCTGCCCGTCGGCCGGCTGCCCGATGCGACCCTGCTGGGCCTGGCCGGCGTGGCGGCGGTGGCGCGGGCCTTTGCGCTGGCGATGGTGCTGGCCTCGCCCTTCATCCTCGGCGGCTTCCTCTATCAATGCCTGCAGGGCGTGGTCAGTCGGGTGATGCCCAGCCTGCCGGTGGTCTTCGTCGGCGCCCCGGCGGTGCTGCTGCTGGCGCTGGCCGGCATCGCCATCCTCGCCACGCCGATCCTGGCGCTCTGGGCCGATTCCATCCTCGACCTGCGCCTGCCGCGGCTGCTGCCATGAGGGCGGGACGATGAGCGGCGAGGAGGACAAGGATGCCCGGCAGTTCGATGCGACCGAGGCCAAGCTGCGCAAGGCCCGGGAGAAGGGCGACATCCCGCGCTCGACCGAGGTCACGGCGCTGGCGGCCTTTTCCGGGCTGGCGCTGGCCCTGGCGCTGGCCGGCACCGCGGTCGCGCAATGGCTGGCGCGGGTGAGCCTGATGGAGACCGCGCCGGAGCGGGTGATGGATGCGGCGGCGGCCTTCGCCGGCCAGGCGGCGCTGTGGCTGACCGGGCTGCTGATGCTGCCGGCGCTGGCGGTGTTCCTGGCACTGATCGCCCAGCGTGGTCTGGTGTTTTCCGGCGACAAGCTGAAGATCGACCCCAAGCGCATCGACCCGGTCCGGAACTTCGCCCAGAAATTCGGCCGGGCGGCGCTGGTCACCTTCGGCATCTCGCTGGTTAAGGTGGCGCTGGTCGCCGCCGGCGGCTGGTTCCTGTTCGGCGCGCTCTTCGACCTGCTGGCGCAGTCCGGCTATACCGCCGAGGGGCAATGGGTGCAGGGCATCGGCCTGATGCTGGAGCGCAGCCTCGGCCTCGCCATCGGCATCTCGGCGCTGCTGGCGATCCTCGACTATCTGTGGAAGCGGCGCGAGTTCCTGACCCGCAACCGCATGACCCGCAAGGAGATGCAGGACGAATACAAGGACAGCGAGGGCGACCCGCATCTCAAGCAGGCCCGCCGCCAGCGGGCCGTCGACCTGATCACCGCGCAGATGCTGGCCGATGTCGAGAAGGCCGATGTCGTCATCGTCAACCCCACCCATTACGCCGTCGCCCTGGCCTGGCAGCGCGGCAGCGGCCGCGCTCCCGTCTGCCTGGCCAAGGGCGTGGACGAGGTTGCCCGCCGAATCCGTGAACGGGCCGGTTCGCACGGTGTGCCGATCTGGTCCGATCCGCCCTGTGCGCGGGCCCTGCATGCGGGGATGGAGGTCGGCGACGAGATCCCGGTCGAGCAGTTCGGGCCGGTGGCGGCGGCGATCCGTTTTGCCGAGGCCATGCGGCGCAAGGCGAGGACGGCGGGATGGTGACGCCGCCGGAACGGATCGCGGCGCTGGAGCGGCTGGCCCGGCTGCGGGCCGACCGCGAGCTGCACCGCTTTGCCGGGTTGCGCCGGCAGATGGCCGGCCTGCAGGCCCGCATCGCCACGCTGGAGGCCGAGGTGCTGGCCGGCTATCCGGCCGGGGGGGCGTTCTCGCTGGCCGAGGCGCGGCGCAGCCATGCCATGACCCGGGCCGCCGCCCAGGACCTGCGCCGCAGCGAGGAGGTGCTGCTGGCCCTGCGGCCGCGATTCGAGGCGGCGCGCCAGCAGGCGGTGCGCGAATTCGGCCGTGCCGAGGTGCTGGCGCAGTTGCAGGCGCGCGCCGCCGCCGCGCGCCGGGCCGGGCGCGCGGCGCGGGCGGCGGGAATGGCGGCCGGGCCGGGCGGCGCGCCCGCCCCGCCGGCAGGAATGTGAAGAATTTGTGCGCGCCATTCCCGACAACCGGGCTTCATTTCCGGTGCGATGCCGCTATGCTGGCTTCGCCGCGCCCGGCGGCCGCCACGGGGACCGCCCGCGGCGTGCAATGAGCAATCCCAACGTAGGCCGCCGATGACGACCATGACCCTGTCTCTCAAATTCGCCTTGTCCGCCGTTGCCGTGATCGGGCTTTCCGCCTGCGCCGTGGCGCCCGCCCCCGAGCCGGTGATCCAGCCGGAAATCGTGGTGCCGGCCAGCGGCGTCGCCGGGCTGCAGACCCGCGAGCCCACCCTGTTCTGCAAGGCCGAGAACTACGTTCCCTATCTGGGCCAGCCCGGCACCGTGATCCCCAGCCTGGGCATCGACCGGGCCTATCGCGTCGTCGAATACCGGGGCATCGCGCCGCAGGACTATGACCCCAACCGCATCCTGTTCAACCTCGATGCGGCCGGCAATATCGCCAAGATCGACTGCGGCTGAGGTTCGCCATGCGCCTGATCGCCCTGCTGTCCCTGCCCTTGGCCCTCGCGGCCTGCATGCCCGAGGAGCCGGCCGCCCCGGCCGAGCCCCCGGCCTGCCAGGCCGCCAGCTTCCAAGGCCTGGTCGGCCAGCCCAAGGCGGTGCTGGGCCAGATGCTGTTCCCGGCCGGCACGCGGATCATCGGCGCCCATGACCCGGTGACGGCGGATTTCAACCCCGCCCGCCTGAATGTCGAGATCGGTCACAACGACCGCATCGCCAAGGTCGCGTGCTATTGAGCGCGCAACCCCCACGGTCGCACCATGCCCGGGCGGCCGGGCGCGCGGGGGGCTGAGCGGTGTCGGCCCCCGCCCCGCGGCCCGGCGAGGTCACCGCCTTCGACCGGGCCGAGTTGGGCGCGATCTTGTCGGTCTATGGCCGCATGGTCGCCGCCGGCGAATGGCGCGACTATGCCATGGCCTTCCTCGCCGATGTCGCGGTGTTCTCGATCTTTCGCCGCGCCGCCGAGACCCCGCTCTACCGCATCGAGAAACGCCCGCGGCTGCGCCAGGCGCAGGGCATGTATGCGGTCCTCGGCATGGACGGCCGGGTGCTGCGCCGCGGCCACGACCTGCGCATCGTGCTGCGGGTGCTGGAGCGGCGGCTGATCCGCATCGTCGATTAGGTCGCGGCCCAAGCGGCTTGCATCGCGCCGGGGCTTGGGTGACAAGTTCCTGCGCATGACCGGGAGGCCCCGCGATGACCCGAACCGCCTTGATCGCGATCGACCTGCAGAACGATTTTTGTCCCGGCGGCGCGCTGGCCGTTGCCGATGGCGATGCCGTGGTGGCACCGATCAACGCCCTGATGGACCGGGCCGATGCGGTGGTGCTGACCCAGGACTGGCACCCACGCGATCACCTGTCCTTTGCCGACAACCATCCCGGCACGGCGCCGTTTTCGCAGATCGCCATGCCCTATGGCCCGCAGACGCTGTGGCCGGCGCATTGCGTGCAGGGCACGGAGGGCGCCGGTTTCCATTCTGGGCTGCGGCTGGACCGGGCCGAACTGATCCTGCGCAAGGGCTTTCGCCCCGGGATCGACAGCTATTCGGCCTTCTTCGAGAACGACAAGACCACGCCGACCGGCCTCGCCGGCTATCTGCGCGACCGCGGCGTCAGCCGGCTGGTGCTGGCCGGCCTCGCCTATGATTTCTGCGTCGCCTGGAGCGCGCTGGACGCCCGCCGCCTCGGCTTCGACTGCGAGGTGGTGGAGGGCGCCTGCCGGGCCATCGACCTCGACGGTTCGGCCGCGAATGCCCGCGCCGCAATGCAGGCCGCCGGCGTGGTGCTGGCATGAGCACCTATGACATCGCCACCCGGGTCTATAATCACAAATGGAAGATCGACCCGATCGTGCGGTCGCTGCTGGATACCGATTTCTACAAGCTGCTGATGTGCCAGTCGGTTTTCCGCAACCGCCCGGATGTGGACGTGACCTTCAGCCTGATCAACCGCACGCCGGCCATCCGGCTGGCCGACCTGATCGACGAGGGCGAGCTGCGCGAGCAGCTGGACCATGTGCGCAGCCTGTCGCTGACCCGGGGCGAATCGACCTGGCTGCGCGGCAATACCTTCTACGGCAAACGGCAGATGTTCCGCCCCGATTTCATGGAGTTCCTGGAGGGCCTGCGCCTGCCCGCCTATCATCTGGAGCGCCGCGACGGCCAGTATGAGCTGACCTTCGAGGGCCGCTGGCCGGAGGTGATGCTGTGGGAGATCCCGGCGCTGGCCATCATCATGGAACTGCGCTCGCGCGCGGTGCTGAAGGATCTGGGCCGGTTCGAGCTGCAGGTGCTCTATGCCCGCGCCATGACCCGGCTGTGGGAGAAGATCGAGGTTCTGCGCGGGGTCGAGGGGCTGCGCATCGCCGATTTCGGCACCCGCCGCCGCCACGGCTTCCTGTGGCAGGACTGGTGCGTGCAGGCGATGATGGAGGGGCTGGGCATGGCCGAGGCCAGCGGCATCTTCACCGGCACCTCGAACTGCCTGATCGCGCAGCGCCGCGACATCGAGGCCATCGGCACCAATGCCCATGAGCTGCCGATGATCTATGCCGCGCTGGCCGACAGCGATGCGGAACTGGCCGCGGCGCCCTATCGCGTGCTGGAGGACTGGCATGACGAGCATGACGGCATGCTGCGCATCATCCTGCCCGATACCTACGGCACCGAGGGCTTCCTGCGCCACGCCCCCGACTGGCTGGCCGGCTGGACCGGCATCCGCATCGATTCCGGCGATCCGGTGGCCAGCGCCGAGCTGGCGATCCGCTGGTGGCGCGAGCGCGGCGAAGACCCGCGCGAAAAGCTGGTGATCTTCTCGGACGGGCTGGACGTGCCGGAAATCCTGGCGCTGCATGCGCGCTTTCACGGCCGGGTCAAGGTCAGCTTCGGCTGGGGCACGCTGCTGACCAATGATTTCCGAAGCCTGGTGCCCGGCGACCGGCTGGCGCCGTTCAGTCTGGTCTGCAAGGCGGTGGCGGCGAATGGCCGGCCGACGGTCAAGCTGTCTGACAACCCGCAGAAGGCCACCGGCCCGGCCGAGCTGATCGCGCATTACAAGCGCGTCTTTGAGGTGGGCGAGCAGGTGACGCGGCCGGTGGTGGTCTAGGTCTGGTCGCCGGCCGGGTCCGGCAGGGCGCGCAGCAGCTTTTGCAGTTCCGGCTCGGCCACCAGGCCGGCGGCCTCGCCCGGCGCGAACCACTGCCGGCTGCGCTGGCTGGCCTCGGGCCAGTCTTCGGTCAGCCTGTCCACGGCGGCCAGGAACACCTGCACCGCCACCCGGCGCGCCTTGCCGTTGCGCAGCACCTTGTCATAGCGGTAGCGGCCGATCGGGGCGCGGGCGATGCGCCCCTCGACGCCGGCCTCCTCCCAGGCCTCGCGCAAGGCGGCCTCCGCATCGGTTCTGCCGGGCATGGTCCAGCCTTTGGGGATCACCCAGCGGCCGGTATCGCGGCTGGTGATCAGCAGCACCCGCCCGCTAGGGTCCAGGCACAGCGCCCCGACCTGGAGATGCGGGTGCGGATGCCGCTTGGGCCGGCTGCCGCCGGGGGCCGGTGCCGTGTCGCCGGTCATTCCTCCTCCGCCTCCACCCCGCGGCGCGCGGCCTTCAGCGCCCCGTGCCGCGCCTTGGCATCCAGCCGCCGCCGCACCGCGCCGGCGCCGGGTCGGGTCGGGATGCGCCGCTTGGGCGCCACCAGGGCGCGGCGGATCAGTTCGGCTAGCCGCTCGCGCGCCAGTTCGCGGTTGCGGGCCTGGCTGCGCGTGTCCTCGGCCCGCAGCACGATGGCGCCTTCCAGCGTCCAGCGCCGGCCGGCCAGCCGCCGCAACCGGCGCTTGACCGGCTCGGGCAGGCTGGGGGAACGTTCGGCCTCGAAACGCAGTTCGACCGCGGTGGAGACCTTGTTGACGTTCTGGCCGCCCGGTCCCTGTGCACGGATGAACTGTTCGCTCAGCTCCCATTCCTGAATGGCGATGGTGTCGTCGATATGCAGCATCCCGCCAAGCTAATCCCGGACGGGGCCGATATAAACCCGCATTCGTGGGAACCCCGGGCAAAGCGGGCGGATTGTGCCCGGGGGCGACATGGGCGGAACGTCGCCGTGGCGCTTGCGCAATCCGGCGGAACGTGATGTGCCGGCGCAACCGCCGGTGGCAGGCGGAACAGCATCGAGGATCGTGATGAGCAAAGCCGTCTCCCTGGGCCATCGCCCGATCACCTGTTTCAAGGCCTATGACGTGCGCGGCCGGCTGGGCGAGGATCTGGATGCCGACATCGCCTATCGCATCGGCCGGGCCTTTGCGCAGGCGCGCGGCGCGCGCCGCGTGGTGCTGGGCCGCGACAGCCGCGCGAGCTCGCCGGACTTGGCGGCGGCGGTGGCGCGCGGGCTGGCCGAGGGCGGCGCCGAGGTGCTGGACCTGGGCCTGTGCGGCACCGAGGAGGTGTATTTCGCCACCGCCGATCAGGGCGCCGATGGCGGCATCGAGGTCACGGCCTCGCATAATCCCATCGATTACAACGGCATGAAGATGGTTGCCGCCGGCTCCGCGCCGCTGGACCCGGAGACCGAGATGCCGGCCATCGCCGAACTGGCGCAGTCGGGCGACTTCGCGGCCGCCGTCGATGGCGCCATCCGCCCGCTTCCCGGCGCGCGTGCCGCCTATGCCAGCGCCCTGGTGGATTTCGTCGATGTGGCGGCGCTGCGGCCGATGACGGTGCTGGTCAATGCCGGCAACGGCACCGCCGGCCCGACCTTCGATGCCATTGCCGAGGAACTGGCGCGGCGTGGTGCGCCGCTGACCTTCCTGCGCCGCCATCACCAGGTGGACAGCAGCTTTCCGAATGGCATCCCCAATCCGCTCCTGCCGGAGAACCAGCCCGATACCGCCGCGGCGGTGCGCGCCGCCGGGGCCGATCTGGGCGTGGCCTGGGACGGTGATTTCGACCGCTGCTTCTTCTTCGATGCCGAAGGCCGTTTCATTCCCGGCGAATATATGGTCGGCCTGCTGGCCGCCGCCTTCCTGGAGAAATCGCCGGGCGAGACCATCGTTCACGACCCGCGGGTGATCCTGAACACCCGGGCGATGATCGCCGAGGCCGGCGGCAAGGCGGTGGCCTCGCGCACCGGCCATGCCTTCCTGAAGCGCAAGATGCGCGAGACCGGCGCCATCTATGGTGGCGAGATGTCGGCCCACCACTATTTCCGCGACTTCGCCTATTGCGACAGCGGCATGATTCCCTGGCTGCTGGTGGTCGAGCTGCTGTCGCGCAAGCGCACCACGCTCTCGGCGCTGCTGTCGGAGCGGATGCGGGCCTATCCCTCCTCGGGCGAGCGGAATTTCCGTCTGTCCGATCCCGATGCCGCCATCGCCCGGGTGGTGGCGGCGTTCGAGCCGGCGGCGCGGTCGCGCGACGAACTGGACGGGATCAGCCTCGATTTCGGGGACTGGCGCTTCAACCTGCGCCGCTCGAATACCGAGCCGGTGGTGCGGCTGAATGTCGAGGCCCGCGGCGATGCGGCGCTGGTCGAGGCCCGGGCGGCCGAGATCGCGGCGCTGCTGCAGGGCTGAGGCTCACAGCAGCAGGTCATAGGCGATCAGCCCGGAGACGCCGACCAGCTGCACCGAGAAATCCGCCTGCCGGTCGCCGTCGGCATCGACATGCAGCCAGGTGTCTTTGCCCTCGGTGGTGACGATCAGCTGGTTGGCGCGGCCGCCGAACTGGTCGCCCGCCGCCCGCCTGACGCCCAGGGCCTGCAGGTCGATGCGGTCCAGCCCGCTCTGGAAATCCATGATCCGGTCGGGGGCGGCGGCGGGCGAATCGTCCAGCGCCGCGAAGACGAAGGTATCGGCATCGGCGCCGCCATGGAGGATGTCGGTGCCGGCGCCGCCGATCAGCCGGTCGCGGCCGGTATTGCCATAGAGCGTGTCGTTGCCGGCACCGCCATAGAGGGTGTCGTTGCCCTTGTTGCCCTGGATCAGGTCGTCGCCTTCGTCGCCATGGAGGATGTCGTTGCCGGCGCCGCCATAGATCTGGTCGTTGCCGGTGCCGCCATGGATCTCGTCATTGTTGGCATCGCCATAGAGCTGGTCGGCCCCCTCGTTGCCGAAGATGAGGTCGTTGCCGATGCCGCCGCGGATCAGGTCGTTGCCGGGTCCGCCCTCGGCCCGGTCGACGCCCGGGCCCAGATAGATGCGGTCGTTGCCCTCGCCACCATAGGCGGTGTCGTTGCCGGCGCCGCCCTTGAGGGTGTCGTTGCCCTCGCCGCCATGCAGGATGTCGTCGCCGATGCCGCCATCGAGAAGGTCGTCGCCGCTGCCGCCGTCGAGGATGTCGTTGCCGGAATTGCCATAGAGGCGGTCGTTGCCGGCCCCGCCGGTGAGGCGGTCGTCGCCCTCGCCGCCGCGCAGGGTATCGTTACCGCCCTCGCCATGGAGCAGGTCGTTACCGGCCCCGCCCCAGAGCAGGTCGTCGCCGAACCCGCCCCACAGCACGTCCTCGCCCGGGCCGCCGGACAGCCGGTCATTGCCCTCGCCGCCCAGCAACTGGTCGTCGCCGGCGCCGCCGGAAAGCTGGTCGTTGCCGGCGCCGCCGGTGAGGACGTCATTGCCTGCGCCCCCCGACAGGATGTCGTTGTAGGGGCTGCCGATCAGCTGGTCGTCGCCGCCATTGCCGGCGATCGTGGTCGGCGCCGGGCCGGCCTGCAGCACCTCCGCCGCCGCCGTGCCGACCAGCGTCGAGCGCAGCGGCGCCGGCCGGTAATGGGCGATGGGAAAGGCGTCCTCGGTGATGACATAGGGCTGCAGAGAGCGGCCATTGGCGCTGTTCACCACCAGCTCCAGGTCGCGATAGCGGATGACCAGCCCGCCGGCGGTGGACTGGATGGCGATGTCATAGAGGCTGCGCGCCCCGGTGCGCGACAGGTCCAGCCGATCCTGCGCCGGGTCGAAATCGGTGATGGTGATGCGCCCCACCGCCTCCGAGATCACGAAGATGTCGCGCCCGCTGCCGCCGGTCAGGCTGATCGGCCCGCCGGCGCTGATCAGGATGTCGTCGCCGGCGCCGCCGTTTAGCGCCGTGGTCGGCGCCGTCGCCATCAGCAGGTCGTTGTCGGCGGTGCCGGCTTGCGCGCCCTCGCCCGCATGGCCGGTCAGGCCGATGCGGCCGGGGTCCAGTACCAGCTGGCTGATCCCCGATTCCGCCGCCGAGGCCACCGCCAGCAGGATCTTGCCGCCCAGCACCGTCGCCGCCAGCGCCGAGACCCGGGCCAGCGCCATGCGCTCGTCGTCCAGGATCGTCGCCACCAGCAGCAGCCCGCCATCGGGCAGCACGGTGAACACCGTCACCCCGTCATCCTGGCCGCCGACCAGCACGAAGCCGCGCCCGTCCAGGCTGACCGTGGCCAGGTCGGTGGCGCCCTGCATGCGGGTGCTGCGCTCGTCGATGACATGATCGGCGACCTGCAACTGGCCGGTGGCCGAGACCCGCAGCACCGTCACGCTGGAGCTGTTGCCGCCCGCGACGACCAGAAAGCGGTTGCCGGCGACCTCCAGCGTGGCGATGTCGCGCGGCCCGTCGAAGCCGGCGCCTGATTTCAGGTCAAGGAAATTGCCGCCGGTCAGGGTGCCCTGCGGGGTGATGCGGTAGACGCCGACATAGTTGCCGCCGCTGGAGGCGGTCGCCAGCCAGGTCTGGGTGCCCAAGGTAAAGCTGATGATGCTGTCCACCGCAGCGCTGCCGGCGGCCGAGGCGGGTGCATTCGCCGTCGCCATCAGGGTCTTGGCGCCATTGGTCTCGGCGCGGAACAGCGACAGGCCCAGGCTGCCGGGCACGGCCACCGCGTAATAGGCGGCCCCGCCCGCCATCACCTTGTGCAGCGCGCTGGCATTGGCGGGCAGGCCGCCGGTCTCGGCCACCGCCACCGCGCCCAGCGGGCGCTCGCCGCTGCCGAGGCCGATGCCGCCGAACAGCCCGTCGCGCAGCCCGGGCGTCACCACCGCATCCGTGGCGCCGGTCAGCCAGACCGCGTTCGGCCGTGCCGTCGGTACCCGGCCCAGATCCAGCACGATGCTGTCGATCAGCCCCAGCCTGCCGCCCGCATCCGCCCCGAACAGCGACAGCCGGCTGCCGCCGGCGCCGGTCGCCGCCAGAACCGGCGCACCGCTGCTGCCGGGGCGAAAGCTCAGGTCGGTCAGGTTGTCGGCTACCCCCCAGAGCGGGTTGGTCAGCGTGCCGATGAGGGAAATGGCAACCATGCGCTGGCGTTCCGGTGTGGATGCGGTCCTGTCCTTGCCCGCAGGCTGGCGCGCCGGGCCGTGCAAGGCCAGCGCCGGTTCCGTCGCATTTTAGCGATTCCGGCCGGGGCAGGCGGCGGCGCCCCTGCTGCTGGGTTCCGGCGTTAATCCTTTGCCGCCTCATCAGCCGCCGCCGGGCTGCTCCAGCAGCGGCGCGCGCTGCCGGATGGTTAATCCCTGCGCCCGCACCGGGTTTTGATAAAATTCTCGGCGTCTGGTGCGTCCGGTTGCCGCATCCGGCCCGAAACCCGCGAGGGCCCCGAATCGGCCTAGCGCAGCGGCGGCAGGTCCATGCGCGCCGCGCTGCAATCGCGGGCAGCGTCCGGGGCGCAGCGGCGCGGCGCGAGATCGCGGTCGAGGCAGATGCGCACCTCGCTCAGCGCCCCGGACTTGCAGGTTACGGTGATGCCGTCGCGCAGCAGGCCGGGATTGGCCTCGATGAACGCCGCCTCGATCACCGGCACCGGCACCCGCAGCGGCCGGTCGATCGCGGCGAAGATCTCCGGCACCGCCACCGCGGCCGCCGCCGCCCGCGTCTGCGCGTAATAGTCCCGCCCCGACAGGCCGGAACAGCGGCCATGCTTGCGCCACTGATAGAAGGCCAGCCCGCCCGAGCCCATCAGGTCGGCCATGGCGGCGCTGTCGCGGCGGCTGGGGTCACGGGCGGTGGTGGTGCAGTATTCCGGCCAGCCGCGGTGGTATTGCGGCCACAGCCCATGCACGACGAAACCGCGCCGGGCGCCAGGGGCGCATTGCGCCTCGGCGCCGGGGTCGTCGTCATCGTCCAGGGTCGCGCACCAGCTGGGCGACCAGCTCAGCGACAGCACCCAATAGTCGAATTCGCCGGCCGGGTCGGCGCGGGTCGCCCCGGCCAGCGCGAGGATCAGGCAGGACAGCAGGGTGGTCAGGCGGGGCATGGGGGCGTCCTTGCGGCGGTGGCGGCTCTCGGCCCGATAGTGGCGGGAGCGCGCGCCGAGGTCAAAGCCGCGAATATGGGCTTTTTCGCCTTTTCTATCGGGTCGCTTGTCCTTATATCGGGCTCAATCCCCCGAATGCGTGGACCGATCCGCCCGCTGCCGGTTCTCCGGCCGGGACAGGGCGCCAGCTTGCCTTCGGGGACCGAACCGAAGGAGACATGCCATGCAGAAACCGCTGATGGCCAAGGCCACCGCCGTCTGGCTGATCGACAACACCACGCTGACCTTCAAGCAGGTCGCCGATTTCTGCGGCCTGCACGAGCTGGAGGTGCAGGGCATCGCCGATGGCGATGTCGCCACCGGGGTGAAGGGGCAGGACCCCATCGCCTCGAACCAGCTTGACGAGGCCGAGATCGCCCGCGCCCAGGCGGATCCGGCCTACAAGCTGAAGCTGAAGCACAATCCTGCCGCCGCCGGCGAGGAAAAGCGCCGCGGCCCCCGCTATACCCCGCTGTCCAAGCGCCAGGACCGCCCGGCGGCGATCCTGTGGCTGGTGAAGTTCCACCCGGAGCTGGCCGATGCCCAGATCGCCAAGCTGGTCGGCACCACCAAGCCCACCATCC
>JBEBVF010000003.1:0-72979 GCA_040392885.1 Paracoccus sp. (in: a-proteobacteria)
GTGATTGCCGTCGCCGGTGGTGATCTGGTCGATCCCGCCGGTCCCGGCGGCAAGGCTGGTGGCGCGCATCGGCAGGCCATTGGCCAGGATCACCTCGCCGCTGTCGCCGAAGATCAGGTGGCCGCCGCTGCCGGTCTCGATCACATCGGCATCGGCGCCGCCGATCAGCATATGGGTGCCGGTGCCGGTGGAGATCCGGTCGGCCCCGCCCTGCCCGGTCGCGGTGCTGGCCGCCCGGGTCAGCGCGCCGGCGGCATCGAAGGTCAGCGCCGCATTGTCGCCGAACACCAGATTGGCGCCGGTGCCGGTCAGGATGGTGTCGCCCTCGGCACCGCCGATGATGCGATGGGTGCCGTCGGCCATGGCGATGCGGTCCGCGCCGCCGACATCCGGCAGGATGCTGGAAGCCGCGGCCAGCCGCCCGTCGGCCAGCGTCAGCTGGGCATTGTCGCCGAAGACCAGGCTGGCGCCGATGCCGGCCGCGATCTCGTCGCCCGCGGCGCCGCCGATCAGGATGTGCTCGCCCGCGCCGGCGGTGATGCGGTCGGCACCGCCGATGCTGCCGGAGATGGAGCGGGCCGAGACCAGCCCGCCGGCGGCAAAGGCCAGTTCGGCCTCATCGCCGAGGATCAGGCTGGCGCCCTCGCCCACGGTGATCGCGTCGCTGCCGCCGCCGCCGACGACGATCTGGTCGCCGTCGCCCAGCTCGATATGGTCGTCGCCCTCGCCGGTGCCGGCGAACAGGCTGGTGATCCGGCTCGGCCGGCCATCGACCAGCACCAGCCGGCCATGGTCGCCCAGCACGATATGCGCCCCGGTGCCGGTGATGGTGTCGGCGCCGGTGCCGCCCATGACGATGGACCGGCCGCCATTCAGCCGGATCACGTCGCCGCCGCCCGCCAGCGGGTCGGTCGAGGCCGCCTCGCGCGGCTTGCCGGCCGCGTCGAACAGCACCTGGCCGTTGTCGCCGAGGATCACGCCCTCGCCGCCGGCGATGGTGATCCGGTCGGCGCCATTGCCGCCCAGGATCACGTTGCGCCCGGCCCCGGCCGCGATCACGTCATCGGCGGCGCCGCCGACCGCCACATCCGTCGAGCGCACGCTTTGCAGCACGCCGCCGGCAAAGATCACCTCGCCATTGTCGCCGAGGATGGTGTTGTCCTGCCCGGTCACGGTGACGCCATCGGCGCCGGCCCCGGCGAGGATCACATTGCCGCTGGCGCTGCTCTCGATCACGTCGGCATCGCCGGTACCGGCATCGGTGGTCGCCGCCCGCACCAGCAGCCCGGCCGCGAATTGCGCGATGCCGTTGTCGCCGATCACCACGTCGCCGGTTCCGGCGCCGCTGACAGTGATACGATCGCTGCCGGCGCCGCCGATCAGGATATTGCCGCCGGCCAGCGCCTCGATCACGTCGTCGCCGCCGTTCCCGGGCAGCAGCGAGCGGACCTCGACCACCTGCCGGAGGCGCATCATGTCCAGCACGCCCGCCGCCAGCACCAGATCGGAGCCGGCAACGGTGGCCTGCTGGGTGATGGTGCCGTAATCGCCCAGGATCACCGCCTGGCCGGCGGTGCGGATGGTGTCGTTGCCCGCCAGTTCGGCATTGCCGCGATAGCCGGTGCCGTCGCTGTCGATGATGACGGTGCGGCTGGCATAATCCACGTCGAAGCCGCTGTCGCCGAGAATCCAGGACCGTCCGGCCCCGCTCTCGATACGGTCGTCGCCGGTGCCGCCGGCGATGAAGTTCACCGCCCCCGGCGCCGCCGAGCCGGTCAGCACGTCATTGCCGCCGCCACCGTCGATGACCACGATGCCGCCGGCGCCGCTGGCGTCGATCACGTCGTCGCCATCCGCCGGGAAGGCATAGGCGGCGCCGTTCGGCGCGCTGCTGTCGGCGCTGTAGCGCAGCCCGTTGGCCGAGGTGTCGCCGAAGAGCACGATCGGGCCCTCGCCGCCGGTCACCGCCAGATGGTCGTTGCCGGCGCCGCCATGCACCACGGTCAGCGTATGCTCGATCACCGTGCCGCCATCGGCGGTCGGGTTCTCGACCGTGCCGGTGCCGGTGATGGTGAAATCGTCGTTGCCGCGGCCCAGCAGCACCTCGACCACATGCAGGTTGGCATAGGTGATGCCGTTCTGCACGGTCACGCCATTGTCCAGCACGGTGTCGCCATCGGCCATGCCGAGGCCGGAGATGTGGCTGCCGGTCATCGCGCCGGCCAGATCGGCCTGCACGGTGTCGCTGAACAGGATCAGCCGATCCTGGTCGCCCTCGCCGCTGCTGGAGATGGTGCCGATCAGGTCGGGGTTCAGCTCGCCCGGCAGGGCGACGCCCTGGATTAGCGCCGAGGAGGAGCCATGCGTGCCGCCCTCGACGATCAGCGGGCCGGCGATCGCCGACAGGTCATGCGGCTGCGCGGTGAACAGGGTGCCGATGCTGGGGGTATCGGCATAGACCAGCCCCACCGTGGCCGGCTGATCCCAGTCGGCGGCGGTGAACAGCATGAACCAGCCCTCGGCATCATGGCCGAGGCGCGGGTCGGAGGCCGCCGCATCCACCGCCAGCTTGCCGGAGATCGACAGCCGCACCTTGACGTCATGCGTCGGCTGGGTGGTCAGCACCATCTGGTAGCTGTCGGTCATGCCCTGCGCGGATACGGCGGTGCCGCCATTGGTCTGGGTGATCACCACCCCGGCCACGTCGCCATCGACGCGGGTCACATCGAGCAGCGTATCGGCCAGCGCCGCCCAGGCGCTGCCCGGCTGGCTGGAGGCGAAGCTGTGCGTGACCTGCCGGGTCAGCGTATCGGTGACCATGCCGTCATGCGGCGCGGTCAGGGTGATGGTCTGCGCATCGTCCCACAGCCAGATGCCGGCGGCATGATCGACCAGCCCGGCATCGGCGGTGAAGCGCAGCTGGGTCCGGTCCGCCATCAGCCCGGCGGGCGCGGTGATGGTCACGGTGACGATCTCGCCCGCCGCCGGCGGCTGCGCCAGCGCCACGGTATAGCTGTCGGACTGGCCGGCACTGGTGCCGCTGGCCTCGACCACCCTGGTCGCATTCTCCGACTGGCGGATCACCAGGCCGGGCGCGTCGTCGATCACCGCGACGCGGACATTGGGAATGGCCAGCCCGTGCATCTGCGCGGGATCGGCCTTGTCGGCCAGCGGGTTGCCCAGCGCATCGACATGCACCACCGACTGGCTGACCACGCGGGTGGTGTTGCCGGTCACGGCCGGGTTGGCCACCGCCTTCACCCAGACCTCGACGCCGGCGGCCCAGTCGGCCGCCGTGAAGCCCACCGTCACCGCCTGGGCGAAATTCACCCCGTCGAGCGAGACCAGCAGCCCCTCGGGCGCGGAAACCGTCACCACCGCCTTGGTGCCGGCCAGCGGCGCCTGCGGCAGGGTCAGGTGATAGCTGTCGGCAGGGCCGCCCTCGACCACCACCAGCCCGTCGCCGGCATCCAGCGAGGCGGCGTTCGAGGTGGTTGCCGTCGCCGACACGCCGGGCACGAAGATGCCGTTGAAGCGCGGATCGTCGCTGGTCACGCCATGGCTGATCGAGCCGGTCATGTCGGCATCGGCCGTCACCACCTCGCCCACCACGTCGCCGCCGACATTGATCGTGTCCGAGCCGGTGCCGCCGATGATCGTCGTCACCATGCCGGCACGGGTGGACAGCACGAAGAAGGTGTCGTCGCCCTCCAGCCCGTCCACGGTCAGCGCCTCGACATTGGCGAAGGTGGCCGAGACCCCGGCGCCGAACACGCCGTCCCGGGTGACGACGAAGGTATCGGCCAGCTCGGTGCCCAGCACCACCACGGTGTCGTTGCCGCTGCCGCCGTCGATGTCGACATTGGCATTGATGTTGTAGCGGATGGTGTCGTTGCCCTCGGAGCCGCTGACGGTGATCTTGTTGTCATCGCTCAGCGCGAAGGCGCGGATGATGAAGGTATCGTCGCCAGCCTCGCCCTCCAGCCGCAGCGCCGCCTTGTTGGAATAGACCACGAAGGTATCGTCGCCGTCGCCGCCGCTCAGCACCGCCGGCTGGCTGACGCCGGGCGACAGATAGCCCAGCGTGGTGTGGACGGTCTCGAACCGGTCGGCGATCGCGGTGATGGCGAAAAGACCGTCCTCGTCGGCCTCGTTGCGCGAGGTGGCGAACATCTGGCCGACCTGGAAGCTGTCATTGCCGGCGCCACCATTGATCGACATGATCGCCGAGGTGTCGTCCAGATAGAAGTGATCGTCGCCCTCGAGGCCGTTCACGATCATCCGGCCGTTCAGTGTGTAGTCATAGTTGATGCGCTCGAACAGCGGCGACCAGTCGTCGCCCTGCCGGTCCAGATGCGCGATGAAATTGGCGCGCATCAGGAAGTGGTCGTCACTGGCCAGACCGTCGATGGTCAGCACGTCCACCCCGTCATCGGCCGCGCCGCTGTCATGCACGTTGATGACGTAATCGGCGCCACCGGCGATCTGGATGGCGACGTGATCGGTGCCGGCGCCGCCGTCGATGGTCACCTCGTCGCGGATCTCGCGGCCCTGCGGGTCGCGGGCGAAGACCGGCTTGCCGTCCGGCCCGGCGGGCACGGCGACGCCGTTCACGCTGTTCATGCCGGGCAGGCTGTCGATCAGGATCGTATCTGTGCCCGCGCCGGTCTCGATGCGGGTATTGCCGGCCAGGGCCTGCAACGCGACATGCACGCTGTCGGCGCCGGTGCCGGTCAGCACCTGCACGGTCTGCGCCTGGATGCGGCCGCGCAGGTCGATCAACCCGCCCGCGGCATCCGCATTGCCGAGATCGGCGGTCAGGGTGATGGCTGTGCCGGCGCGCAGCTGCGCATCGGCCTCCAGATACAGCGCATCGCCGGCATTCAGGGTGATGCTGCCCAGCACCGCCTCGACGGTGACGCCCGACAGCACGCGCAGGTCGTCGCCGGCGCCGGCCTTGTCCTCGGCCACCAGCACCACCGGCCCGGTCGCGGCATGGACATTCTCGGCCACGGTCAGCGGGCTGGCGGCCGAGATGGTCACGCCGCCGCCGGCCTCGGCGCCGATGGTCCCGGCGCGGACGCCGCCGATGACCAGCGCACCCTCGTTATGGATGAAGGTATCGTTGCCCGACCAGGTCTCGATATTGCCGGTGCGGGTCTCGATGCGCTTGCCGGCGCTGCCGATATGGGTCTTCGCATCCAGCCAGACGCGGCGCGCGACGATATTGGCCGCGTCGCCCCCGGCGGGCCGCACGCTGTAGATGCCGCCCTGAAGCGCGGTCAGGAACACCGCCGCGTTCTCGAACGCCTGCCCGCCGGCGGTGCCGGCTTCGATGCGGTCGATGTTCAGGTCGCCCAGCACCTCCATCAGGTGGATGTCGCCATTCTGCGTGCTGGCCGAGACCCTGCCGCTGCCGGTGACCGCGCTGTCGATCTCCAGCGAGTCGGTGGCGCGGCCGATGCCGGTCAGCGCGTTCAGGATGACGTTGACGCCGCTGATATCGGTGCCGGGCCGGATGACCACCTCGCCGTTCGGGGTGCGGACGGGCGGGGCCGCCGGGTCGTCGCGCTCGCCGTCGAGGATGGCGCCGGTCTGCGCCAGCAGGTCGACGGTGCCCGCGGCCGAATGGATGCCGCGCACATTCATGTCGCCGGTCAGCTCGGTCAGGTAGATGTCGCCGACCGCCGAGGCCGCGACGGTGCCGCGCCCGGCCGCGTCCAGCGCCGGGTCCGAAGACATGCTGGCAGTCACGTCGATTTCCAGCCGGTTCGCCGCCGTGCCGATGCTGCCCGCAGCCGTCAGCCTGACGAAGGCGGCCTGCACCTTGACCTGCGCCGAATTGGCGATGGCATCGAGGATCGAGCCGGCGGCGGCGGTCAGCCTAGCCCCGCCCGAGGCGGAATAGACCGATTCCAGATAGAGGTTGCCGGTGGTCGCGGTGATGTCGATGTCGCGGGTCGCCCGCGCCACCAGGCTGCCGTCGGCAGCCATCTGCACGGTGACCGGCTTGCCCTCGGCGCCGATGGCGCCGTTGCCGGCCTCCAGCAGGATATCCTTGCCCAGCAGGTTGGCGCCGCTGTCGCTCAGCACGTTCGACAGGCTGTTGCCGGCGCGGATGATGATCCGCTGGTCGCCGGCCGCGCCGGCGCGGACCCGGCCGAGTTCCAGCGCCTTTTCCGAGCCGAGATAGACATCGCCACCCGCGGCCACGTCGATGCGATGCGCCACGTCGAGGTCGATGTCGTCGCGCTGGTTGACCACGATGCGGGTGATGGTCTCGCTGGTCGAGCCGGGGTCATCGACCACCCGGCCCAGCTGGACCAGACGGTTGATTTCCGTGCTCATGCTGCTGGCCATGCCCGGCGCGGTCAGGTCGAGGGTGATGATCCCCGCCGCCGCATCCACCGAGGCGATGCGGTAATAGAGCTGGTTGCCCACCGCATTGCCGGTATTGCCGCCGACATAGAGCAGGTCGCCCGCCGCGAACATGCCGGCGGCAAAGCCGCCCTGCACCCGGATGATGCCGCCGGCATCGAAGCTGGCGGTCACCCCGTCGAGGAACGAGGCCCGCAGCTGCACCCGGCCCACGGTCACCCCGGATTCGGTGCCGGCGGTAACGCTCTGGCCCTCGACCAGGGTCAGCACGGCGCCGTCGACGGCGGCGATCTTGTAATAGCGGCCGCCGGTATCGTTCGCGGCCGAGCCCTCGACATAGATCATGCCACCGGTGCCGAACAGCGCCGTATCCCAGGCCTGGCCGTCGCCGCGGGTGATGGTCGAGGCGCCGCTGCCGTCGGTGCCGAAGATCATCTGGCCGGTGACCTGATGGCTGGCGGCGCCGTGATCGACCTCATGGGCGCCGATATAGGTGATCTGGCTACGCTCCGCCGCCGCCAGCACCACGCGCATGTCATCGGCATTGGGCAGATCGCCCAGCCGCACCAGCGTGTTGCCGTCGCCGAAGTCGATCAGCACGTCGTCGCCCATCGAGCCGACACTGCCCGAAGTGGCGATGTCGATGCGCTGCGCGATGATATTGGCGTTCTCGATCACCACGTCGGTATCGGTCACAGCCTTGGAGATGCCCGAACCGAAGGAATAGAGCAGCTCCTCCTCGGTCCAGACCTTGACGCCATCGCGGATGCCCTGGGCGATGCCGTCGATGGCGAAGATCAGCTTGGTGCCGATGGCGGCGGTGCCGCGCGCGGTCTCGGCCAGATAGGCGAAGGCCTCGTGCAGCGCGTGGTAATCGGCGGTGCGGCGGGCGATCTCCTCGGCCAGCCGCGCATCGACGAAGCTGGTGCGGGCAGTGCCGGTCAGGCCCAGCCCGTCGGCATCGGCGCCATACTGACCGCGCAGGGCGGTTTCCTCGGCCGCGCCCAGCGAGACCTCGAAATCGGGATCGTAGACCGCGGGATCGGCCTGACCCTCGCGATAGTCCCAATAGCGGTCGTAATCCGCCTGGGTGGTGGACAGCGCCGTGCGGGTGGTGTCCTCGGCACTCTCGCCCAGATGCGCGAACAGCTTGTGCAGCTCGTGATAGGCGGCGGTACGGGCGGCGACCTCGGCGGCGAGGCGGGCGGCGACGAAATCGTCCCTGTCGGTGCCCGACAGGCCCAGCGCCACCGCCTCGTTGCCATAGGTGGTTTCCAGCGCCGTCTGCTCGGCCCCGCTCAGCGTGACCGTGAAGCCGGGATCATAGGCGGCCGGATCGGCCTGGCGGTTGCGATACTCCCAGTATTGGACATAGGCGGCGTCGATATCGGCCCAGTACATGTCGCCATACTGGCCATAATCGGCATCCAGCGCCTGCCAGGTCTGGAAACGCGCCGCTCGCAGCGCGTCGAGTTGCCCGGCGACGAAGGCATCGACCTCCGGCTGGGTCGCGGCCGAGTGGTCGGCGCGATAGGCGTCGGCATAGCGCGCGGTATAGAAGGCGATCTCGTCCTCGGTCAGCGCGATGCCGGTCGGGGCCTGCGTCACCGGATTGCGCAGCAGCGCATTGCGCAGCTGCCAGTACTGGTCGTATTCGGCGCGCTTGCCGTTCTCGTAGTTCAGCAGTTCCGAGGTCACCCGGTCGCCGGCCCCGGTCGAGCTGGTCAGTTGCAGGCTGGCCCAGACGCCGTTCAGCAGCGCCTCGTAGGCGCGGGCATCGGTGACCGAGCGGGTATCGGCATCGACCAGCCGGCCGTCATCCACCCGCACCCAGAACAGCCCGCTGGTGCGCGCCTGCGCCAGGTTCAGGTCGCCGGCGGTCTCGTTCAGATAGATGTCGCCATCGGCCACGGCCGTCACCCGGCCGGGATGCATCTGCGAGTTCATCGCCGAGGAGTCGATCTTCAGCGCCGCGCCGGCGGCGCCGATGCCGCCCTTGGCGCCCGGCAGTTTGCCGGTGCCGTTGTCGATATAGAGGTCGGCCTTCAGGTCGATGTCGTTGCCGATCACCACGCCGTCGGCATGGCCGGTCGCCTGCGCGCGCAGGATGCCGGCATCGGCGCTGAGATGCACGTCGCCCTTCAGCGCCGAGACGCGATGCACGGCCATATCGCCGGAAATCTCGCTGACCCAGATGCTGGCATCGCGGGATTGCGCCGCCAGCCAGGGTTTCGCGGCCGGGCCCTGCTCGCCCGCGGCACCGCCGAAGCCCTTGGGATAGGTGTCCACCAGGTCGATGCGCAGCACCTGCTCGGCGCGGCCGATGGCGCCGCCGGCGATCAGCTCGACGCCGACGCCCTGCACGACGGCGGTCTCGGTGGTCTGGCCGATCGAGGTCTTGGCATCCAGCGTCGTGGTGCCGGTATCGTTGTAGATGCCGCCCTCGATCAGGATCTTGCCGGCGCCGCGCGACTGCACCAACACCGTGGCGGTGTCATGGCCGATGAAGTTGATCGAGATCGGGTAATCCGCCTTGATCGTATGGGTCGAGACCGTCTTGGTCGAGGTCTCGCGCGCCTCCTTCAGATAATAGGTGGTGGTGCCGTACCAGGTGCTCTCCTCCCACTTGCGGATGGTGCTGCGCTTGTCCGACAGGATGATGTCTTCGGTCTGGTAGGTATAGGCGGCGCCGTTGCCGGTATCGCGGAAGAAATAGTCGCTGGCCTCGACCATCTTCGGGGCCGAGGTCACCTCGACATGCGGGCCGTCCTTGATGTTGTCGGGATCGGCCGCCAGCGCGTCGATGCCCAGCCAGGCCGAGGAGCCGTAGGTGGTCACCGTGCGGGTGCCGACCTCCTTGGCCACCGACCAGCCGAAACGCCAGCCGGCGGCCGGGTTGTAGTTGGTGGTCAGGTGGAAATGGCTGCCGCTGGTCGAGGGCGTGCCGACCACGTTCGCCGAGACGTTCGGATTGACCAGGGTGACGGTGGTCTTGACGGTGCCGTCGGCCTGCGCCTCGTAGCGGGTCTCGGTATAGCTGCCGGCGACGGCGTTGTTGTTGACGATGACCGGCTTGGCCTCGTCGCGCAGGATGATCAGGCCCATGCCGCGGTCGCGCACGTCGATCTGCTTGACGATCACGTCGTAATCGGTGTCGTTGACCACGTTCACGGTGACATAGCCGCCCAGCGCGCGCAGGTCGCCGCCGCCGGTATTGACGATGATGCCCTGCACGGTGATCGAGCCGCCTGGCACCCGGAACTCGCCGATGACGATGCTGTCGCTGCCGAGGTCGTAGAAGATCGAGAAATTGCCGTAATCGACCGAGGTCAGCAGCACCTGGCCCGAGGTGCCGTATTTCTGCGGGTTCTTCTTGATGCCGGCGATCTCGTCCTTGACCGCCTGGCCCAGATAGATCTCGTAGGTTTCCTCGCCGCTCTGGATGACGCCGTTGAGGTTGATGTAGCTGGCCTTGATGTTGACCAGGCTGGCCTGGATGCTGGGCCGGGTCTTGGCCTGCTCGGCGGCGACGATGGCCGCCACCTGCTGCGGGGTCAGCGAGCCGATGCCGCCATCGGGCGCACCCGCCATCCAGTCGGCATAGGGCGAACCGTCGACATGGAAGGCCTCGCCATGCTTCAGCTCGATGGTCATGCTGCCGGCGGTCAGCAACTGCACCGACTTGGCCTGGATCTGGCCGAAGACCTCGATCTTGCCGGCCGAGCCGTTGGTGGTCAGCACCACATCCGCCTTGTAGGCGATGATGTCGCCGTCCAGCCGGATCGAGGGCGCGGCCCCCGCCGGCGCCGCATAGCGGTTCTGCACGGTGACCTTGGGCGCCGAGGCCTGGTCGCCATAGGTCGGAATGGTCAGCGCGGTGCTGGCCGGGTTGTAGACGAAGACCGGGGCATTGCCGGCCGGGCCCGGCTCGTTGTTGTCGCCGTCCACATTGCTCTGGCTGATGGTGCGGATGAAGGCATTGCCGTCCGGCGCCGCCGTCACCTCGTTCTGGAAGCCGTTGAAATAGACGCCGCCGGCGGTCTCCGGCACGGTGATGTTGTTCACCACCAGGTCATAGGCGGTGCGGTTCTCGATATCGACCTGAATGTCCTTGGGCGCATCCAGGATGCCGCTGCCCTTCAGCACGTCGGCGCGGATGTCGATATAGCCGGCCTGGGCCAGGATGTCGTCCACCACCAGCGCCAGCCGCTTGCCGGTATTGGGCACGAAGACGGTCTGGCCGTTCTCGGTGATCCGGCGGCCCTCGCCGGCGCGGATCATCTTTTCCTCCAGATCGGCGATCATCTGGTTGTAATAGGCCACCAGCGTCGGGTTGTTGGGATAGCGCGCCAGCGCATCCTGGGCCGCCTGGTATTCCTTGTAATAGGTGGAGGCGATGTCGACCTGCTTCAGCGAGACGCCGACATTGCTGGCGCCGGCGCCGTCGTCGCTGCCGTTCTCCAGATGCAGGGTGACGGTACCGCCGGGGCCGGACACCAGGTCCTCGGCCTCGATCACCACCGAGATGTTGCGGTTGAGGCCGGTGCGCACCAGCCCGTCGATGGTCACCACGCCATGCAGCTCGGAGGTGGCGGTGCCCTCGGTCTGCGATTCGGAATTGCCGCCGAAGATCGAGTCGATGGCATTGGCCACCCCGGTGATCCAGGAGGTGACCTTGCCCTGCGCCATCATCGCGGCCATCGAGTTGCGCTCGGCAAAGGCGCGGACATTGCCACCGGTCAGGATGTTCGAGCCGGTGCGGGTGGTGATGTTGTTGGAGACATAGAGCAGCGCCTCGGTATCGTTGGCGCTGATCGGCACCACGCTGCCCAGGAACACGTCGTTATAGACATCGATCTGGAAGTCGTCCTTCAGGAAGGCCGGATTGGTGCCCGCCATCAGGTTCACGTCGCCGCGCGCGGTGATGGTCGCGCCGCGGCCCAGCACCACGGTATTGACCGGGCGCATGTCGACCAGCGCCTTCGGAATCGCCACCGTCACCCCGCCGTAAAGCTGGGTGGACAGGTCGACGCGCACCTTGGCGGTGGTATTGGCCGACAGGTTGACCTGGCCGGTGGT
Organism: Paracoccus sp. (in: a-proteobacteria); assembly: GCA_040392885.1. GTDB lineage: Bacteria > Pseudomonadota > Alphaproteobacteria > Rhodobacterales > Rhodobacteraceae > Paracoccus. The sequence goes on from JBEBVF010000003.1 coordinate 11,458, forward strand.
GCCGATGACGATGCCGGTATCGGTATTGCCGGTCTGCGAGGTGCCGATCTGCACCAGCGCCAGTAGGTTCTGGGCGTTCAGTGTGCTCTTCACCGTGGCGCCGGCGCCGAGGCCGCCGCCGGTAAAGGCCACGCCATCGTCATAATCGATGCTGTTGAGCGCCGAGAGGGTCAGGTTGCCCTTGCTGCCGGTGGCCGAGGCCACGTCGATATGGGTGCCGTCCTTGACCAGCACCACGGTATCGAGGTCCAGATCGGTCCGGCTGGTGACGGTGGCGCCGGCAAACAGGCCCGCGGCCTCGCCCTTGACGTTGTCGCCCAGGTCCGACTTGACCAAGCGGTTGCGGGCGCTGGCATCGACCATCTGCGCGGTGATCCGGCTGCCGGTGCCGAACTCGACCCGGGCGGCGGAATCCACGTCGTTATAGGCGCTGGCCCCGGCGCCGGCGATCACGCCATAGCTGCCGGCGTCGATCTGGGTGTTGACCCGGTTCTCCTGCGCGGCCTCGAAACGGGCCGAGCCGGCGGCGGTCAGCACCGCCCGGTCGCCGACCAGCGCGCGGCTGCGCGACTGGGTGCGGGTGGTGGCCTCGGCCGAGACCCCCGATACCAGCCCGCCCGAGCCGGGCGTGGCCTTCGCCAGGTTGTCGGCCAAGCCCGAGGCGCTCAGCGACAGGTCGCCGGCCGTGATGCGGGCGTCATTGCCGATCGAGGCCATCGAACTGTCCGCCCCCGCCGTGCCGGAACTGGCCCGGGCGGTGGTGCCGCCGCCGGCGATCAGGCCGCCGCTGGCGCTGCTGGCGCTGGCGCGCTGGCGGTTCTCGTTGCGCGACATCAGGGTGACGGCATTGCCGGCCGCGATCACCACGCCATTGCCGATCACGGCCTTCGCCGCCGAGGTGTTGGTGGCGAAGGATTCGGCCGAGGCCACGCCGACCAGACCGCCGACCGAGCCCTGCGACCTGGCGCCGGCGGTATCGCCTTTGGCGGGCGCGATCAGCTGCGCCGTCAGGTTCAGCGCATCGACGGTCAGCTGGCTGGCGGTGATGGCAGCCTCGACCGCCACGCCCACCGTCGCGGTCGCCCGAGACACGCCGACCGCCAGCGTGCCGCCGCTGACGCCCTTGGCCTCGGCAGCGGCCGAGGGCGTGGCCTCCGCCGTGACCGCGACCGTGCCGCCGGCGGTCAGGTTCACCCCGTCGACGCCGGCCTTCACGCTGCTGGCAATGGTCGAGGTCGCCAGGCTGCCGGTCGCCGCCGCCGAGATCAGCCCCAGCGCCACGCCAACGGCGTCGACGGTGGTCGAAACCGTGGTGGTGTCGCGCGCGGTGACGCTGACATTGCCCTCGACCGAGACGGTGCCGTTGCTCATCAGCGCCGTGGTGGCGTTGCGCACGCTGTTCTGCACATCGGCGCCGCCGCCGGCAAAGGCGAAGACCGTGCCCAGCGCGCCCGAGACCATGAAGGCGCTGGCGGTCAGGCTGGTCGTGGACTGCGCCGACACGATCAGCGTGCCGGAGCCCGCGATCACATCCGGCAGGGCACCGTTGCGCAGCGCGTAATAGCCCAGCGCATCGCGCTGGCGATAGCCGGTGACGGTGACCGCGCCGGCATCGGCGATGCTGGCCAGCACCGCATTGGCGACAGTGTTCCGCGCAATGCTGACCGCGATCGACAGCGAGCCGGAAATCCCCACCGCCGCGGCGAGGGAGGCGGCATCGGCCCGCGCCGTCACCGTGGTCCGGTCCGCCGCGGCAACCTCCAGCGCGGCGGTGGTGACGCTGCCGCGGGTGATCTGCGCGCTGATCGTGCCGTGGACATCGTTGGTGGTGCCGACGCCCGCCGCCGCCAGGCCGGCGGCGAACTTGCCGCCCGACACCGCGACCGCACCGGCGGCGACCAGCGCCTCGATGCCGTTGCGGCTATCGGCGGATACCGTGGTCTTGCCGGTCGAATCGACCGCGACATCGGTCAGCGAGGCCTCGATCCGGTTCGGATCGGCCTCGGTGCCGATGGTGTTTTGCGCAAAGGACGCGCCCAGCGCCGCCGCCACGCCGACCATGCCGAAGGCGGCGCTGGCCGAGACCGAGGCCACGGCGGCCCGGATGGTGGAATTCTGCACGGCCTTGACGGTCACGTCGCCGCCGGCCACCAGGCTGGCGCTGGTGACCAGCGCCGTGGTGTCGCCCAGCAGCGTGTTCAGCGCCACGGCGCCGCCGCCGGAGACCGAGACCCCGACGCTGCCGCCGCTGACCGCGACCGAGCCGGCGGCGGTGATCGCCGAGATCTGCATCACCTGCCGGGCCGAGACGGTGATCTTGCCGGGCAGCTTCGCCGCCGTGCCGGGTACCGGGTCGTTGATGACGGTGATACCGGTCGAACTGCCCGGATTCGGCACGGTGTGATAGAGCGAATAGCTCTCGATCGCCTGCACGGTGACATCGGCGCGGTCGATGGCCGCGCTCACGTCGCCGTCGATGGTGTTGCGTGTCACGGCGAGGCCAAAGCTGACCGCGACCCCGGTGCCGCCGATGCCGGCGGTGATCGCCGCCGAACCGGCCAGCGCATTGATGCCGGAGGTATTCTCGGCCGTGACCGACACATTCGGCGCGGTGATCGCGGCGCGCGTGGCGGAGGTGCCGCGGATGGCGGCGGTCACGTCGGTGGCGATCAGGTTCTCGACATAGACGCCGGCCCCGCCGACGCCGACGCCGGTGCCGCCGGCGGCCAGCGCGATCGCCGCCGCCGCCACGGCGGCGTCGATCTGGCGCTCGGCCCGGGCGGTCACCGTCACGTCGCCCGCCGCACTCACGTCGCTGCCGGTGATCAGCGCCGCGACGCTGCTGACCGGGTTGCCGCCGGCGCGGGTGGCGCCGATGCGATAGTCGTAATCGTTGGGATCGGGCTGGGTGCCGTCGACCCAGCCGCCGATGCGGTTGATCGCCAGCGAGGCGCCGATGCCGACGCCGACGCCGGTGCCGCCGCCGCCGATGGCCACCGCCACCGCCGCGACCAGCGCCTCGATGGAACCGCCGGAGGTGGCGGAGACCGCCACCTTGCCGCCGCTGGTGATGGTGGCGCCGTCGATCTGCGCCCGCACCGTGGCCGCGTTGATGCGGTTTTCCGCCCCGGCACCGCCGCCGGCCACCGATACGCCGGTGCCGCCGATGGCGATCGCCGCCGAGGCCGCCGCCGCCACCGCGCTGATGGTGGCGCTGTCGCGGGCACTGACCGAAACCCCCTGCGCGCCGGCCTCCAGGCTGGTGCCGCTCAGCACCGCCTGCGTGGTCACCGCCACCGTGTTGGTGGCCGCGCCGATGCCGACGCTGATCGCCACCCCGGTACCGCCGAAAGCCGCGGCGATCGAGCCTGCCAGCGCAAGCGTCTCGATCCGGGCCGTGTTGGTCGCCGCGATCTCCAGCCCGCCGGCCCTGGCAAGGCCGGTGGCATCCTTCACCTGCGCCAGCACATCGAGGGTCACGCGGGCATCCGAGCCCGCGCCAGCGCCGGTGATCCCCACGCCGGTGCTGCCCGCGACCAGCCCGGCCGCGAAGGAGGCGATCTTCGTCTCGATCCCGGCCGAGGCGGTGGCCGCGACCCGCAGCTTGCCGGTCACGTCGATACCGGCGCCGACCAGCTCGGCGGTCACGCCGCCCGCGATCTCGTTCAGCGCCACCGAGACGCCCAGCGCCGCGCCGACGCCGGTCGAACCGCCGGCCAGCATCACGCTGGCCGCCAGCACCTGCACCCGGGCCAGATAGCCGGCAACGGCCTCGACGCTGGCATTACCGCCGGCGCTCAGGCTGCCGCCGGCGATGCGGGCGATCACGTCGCCCTTGATGTCATTGGTGGTGCCGGCACCGGCGCCGGCAATCGCCACGCTGGTCGAGGCGGAAACCGCGATCGCCATCGCCGCCGCCGCCGCGGTGGATTCGATGCTGCCGCTGCGCGCCGCGGCCACCCGGGCCGCGCCGGTCACATCCAGCACGCTGTCGAGGACCTGCGCGGTCACGCTGCCGCTGATCTCGTTCAGCGACACCGCGACGCCGACCGGAATGCTGACCGCATTGCTGGCGGCAAAGCTGGCCGCGACGCTGGCGCCGATGGCGGTGGCACTGATCCGCGACACGTCGCTGGCCTCGATCCGGGCCGAGCCGCCGGTGAGGGTGGAATCCTCGACCAGCGCCGTGGTGGCCAGGGCGATGGTGTTGGTGGTGGCCGCGCCGCCGGCGGCGATGGCCACGCCGCTGCCCGAGGCCGAGGCGCCCACGCCCACCGCCGCCGCCAGCACATCGGCCGAAATCTCGTTGTCGCTGGTGGCCGCGACCACCACCGCCCCGGCCACGTCGACGGTCGAGCCGGTCACCCCGGCCGAGACGGACTTGCCCGCCCCGCCCAGCTGGTTGGTGGCCACGCCCACGCCGACAGCCACCGCCACGCCGGTGCCGTCGAGGCCCACGGCCAGCGAGGCGGCCAGCGCCCCCACCGTGGTCTCGATGCTCATGGCATCATCTGCGGTCACCGACAGGCTGCCCGCGCCGGCCGAGGCCTTGACGATGCTTGCATCTGCGACCAACGCGCCCACATTGCCGGTGATCGAGGACATGGCCAGCGCCGCCGTGCCGGCGACGCTGATCGCCTTGCCGCCGATGCCGCCGGCCAGGGCCAGCGAGGCCGCGGCGGTGAAGGCCTCGATGCGGCCCTCGCGCAGCGCGGCGACCGTCACCGGCCCGCCGGTGGTCACCTGCACCCCGGTCAGCCCGGCCTCCACGTCCACGTCGATGGTGTTGCGGGCGATCGAGGCGCCGACCGCGATCGACGTGGCGCCGGCGGTGGCCGAGATCGCGCCCGAACCCACTGCTGCCAGCCCGCTGGCCTTGATCTGCGAACTCTGGGCGGCCGTGATGTTCAGCCCGCCGGTGGCGGCAACGGGATGCGCCGCGCTGCCGGTCACGCTGGCCCGGGTGCTGCCCTTGATGCGGTTTTCCGTATAGATGCCGCCGATACTCAGGCCCAGCGCGTCGCCCTTGGACATCGCCAGCGCCAGCGCCACCACCAGCGATTCCGCGGTGATCGCGCCCGCCATCTCGGCGCCCACGTCGATGGTGCCGGAGGTGGTCAGCTTGCTGGCGCTGACCGTCGCCGTGGTGTCCAGCGGCGTCGCCTCGCCCGCGGCCAACTCGCCCTCGCTGTTCACCAGCGCGCCTTCATAGCCCAGATAGTTGAAGGCCAGCACCACGCCCGCCCCGGCGGCGGTGCCGCCGCCGTTGAACGAGCCCGCCACCGCAACCGCCGCGGCGAGGATGCGCGCGTCGATGGCGGCCGCCTGGCTGGCCTGGACCGCGATGCCGCCGGCGCCGGTCTCGACCGTGCTGGAATCCAGCGTGGCGGCCACGCCGCCGGTGATGCTGTTGACCGCGACCGAGCCGGCGACGCTGACCGAGGTGGAATCCTCCTTGCCGGCCGCAACCGAGACGGCGACCGCGCTGGCCTCGACCGAGATCAGGCTGTCCTGATCGGCGCGGATGCTCAGCCCCGAGGCGGTCAGATCCGCCACATCGGTGACCGAGGCCGAGACATCGGCGCGGATGGCGTTGCGCGCCAGCACGAAGCCGACGCTGACCGAACGCGCCTCGCCGTCATTGTCCTCGCCGAGGCCGAGATTGTAGCCGATGGCCACCACCGGCGCGATCACCGTCGCGGCGATGCTGGCGGCATTGCGGGCCAGAACCGTGACCGCCCCCGCGGCCTGCAACTCGGCCAGGTCGTCGATGCTGGCGCTGGTCTCGGCATGCACCCGGTTCAGCGCCACAATGGCGCCGACGCTGGTGGCCGATCCGCCGGAATTCATGCTGACCGACATGCCCTTGGTCGGGTCGAGGCCCAGCGAGGGCTTGCCGATGGTGGCGGTGACGTCCTGCGCGCCGCTGGCCGCGACATCGACGCTGCCGCCGTTTACGATGTCGGCGCCGGTGATGCCGGCGGTGACCTTCATCGGCGTGGCGCCGTTGATCATCTCGCCGACCTGGGCGCCGGTGAAGGCATCGACGGTCTGGAACAGGAAGTTGCCGCCATCCACCCCGATGGTGTTGAAGGCCAGCACGATGCCCAGCGAGGTCTGTTTCGACACCACCTCGGCCGCCACCTCGGCGTCGATCTCGGTGGTGCTGTCGGCCGTCACCGCCACGTCCATGCCGTCGAGGGTGATCCGGCCGGTCTGCGCGCCGGCATCGATTCCGGCGCTGGCACTGCCCAGCACCCGGTTGGTGGCGATGACCCCGGCCAGAGCCAGCGAGGTGGTGTCGCTGGTGCCGGCGCCGGTGACCTCGACCGAGGCCTTGGCATCGGCCAGAATCCCGCCCGACTGCCGGGCCGAGACGCTCAGCGCGCCCGTGCCGGTCACATCGGCGCCGGTCAGCCGCGCCCTGGCGGAATTGTCGACCTCGTTCAGCACGATCAGCCCGGCGGCGCCGGTGGCGCTGCCGCCGGCCAGCGAGGGGAACAGCCCTGTCAGCGTGTCGATGATCTCGGTGGCCTTGTATTCGGACCAGTCGGCCTCATCCAGCGCCGAGAAATCGACCGAGGCCCCGTCGGGGCCGTTATAGCGATAGACCGCGCCCTCCTTCAGCCCGCCCTGCGCCGCGTCGATATAGACCAGATCGCCGCCATGGACGGTGCGGGTGCCCGATTGCGTGGTGAAGGCATAGTCGCCCAGCAGGTTCTTGGCCCAGTTGGCGACCACGCTGGCGCCATAATCGTTCTTGATCGTCGCCACCGCGTCGATGGTGGTGGTGGCCAGGATCTCGGCATGATCCGCGGCATCGACGCTGACATTCGCCGCCGTGATGGGCGTATCCTCGACCAGCGCCACGGTATCGGCGGCGATCTTGTTCGACGTGACGATGATGCCGAAGGCCTTGCCGTCGGTGCCGGAGACCGAAACGGAATCCGAGGTGGCATCGTTGCTCACCTCGGCCTCGATCACCGCGGTGGACAGTGCCGCGACTGACACATCGCCGCCGATCTGCACGTCGCTGTCGCTCAGCGTGGCCTGCGCGCCACCATCGCCCTTGCCGGCAAAGCTGAGCCCGGCAAGGATCGGGTCGCCCAGAATGGCGTCGATGGTGTTGAACAGCACGTTCTGCGCCGTCCAGCCGACCGAGTTGAAGGCCAGCGTCACCCCGGCGGAATCGCCGCCGCTGGTATAGGATTGCGAGGCATTGGTGGCGGTGATGCCGGAATCGTTCACCGCCTCCACGGTCAGGTCGCTGGACCCGGCGCCGTCGCGGATGGTGGCATTGGTGACCGTGGCCTTGGCGGCGCCGGTCACCACGTTGGTGGCGATGACCCCGTTGATCGCCAGCACGGTATCGTCGTCGTCGCCGCCCCAGTCGATCGAGCTGCCGCCGCTGGCATAGGCCGCGGAATCGACATCGGCCGAGATGGTGGCGCTCTCCTCGGCCAGCACCGCGATGGCGCCGGCGGCATTGGTCAGGTCGACATGATCGACAAGGGCCTCGGCCCCGCCGCGCACGTCGTTCATCACCACCAGCCCGGCCACGGCGGTCGAGGGGGCGGCGAAGATGCCCAGATCGGTCTCCAGCACGCCCGACATCACGGTACGCTTCCACAGCCCGAGATCGCTGTAATCCAGCGCGTTCAGGTCATAGGTGCCGCCCGCGCCAAGGTATTGATAGATCGCGCCTTCCGCGCCCGCGATCAACTGCCAGTCGTCGGAGGCCTCGAAATCGAAGCTGGAGGTGTCCAGCCCGTCCACATCCGCCGTGCCGACATACATCCAGACGGTCGGCGCCTCGCCCAGCTCGCCCGGCACCGCGACGCGGGTGCCGGTGGTGATGCCGTCCACCACCGGGTCCATGCCGCGCGCCACCACGATATCGGCGTCCAGATAGTCGTCGGCCAGCCGGATCTTGTCGCCATATTCCAGCACCCGGGTCTTGGTTCCGTCCGCCTCCGGGCTGGTGTCATGATCGGCGTCCAGCAGGTCGTTGACGGTCTCCTGCATGAAGCCGGCGCCGCCATCGCTGCTGACCAGGCTTTCCGCGACCAGCTTGGTATTGGACCAGATGCCGGATTCGTCGCGGGCGCGGACCGCGATCCCCGCCCCCGCCGTCACCAGGTTCTGCACACTGCCGGTGCCGGTGATGCGGGCGGTGGCCTTGCCGGAAACCTTGTTCGAGGCGATGACGATGCCATAGGCGCTGCCCGAGGCGCCCTTCATGGCGCTGCTGTCGGTGGTCGCGGCATTCGAGACGGTGGCGTTGATCCGGGCCTCGTTCTCGGCAGTGACGGCGACCGCGCCGCCGGCCTCGACCGGGCTTTCGGTGATCTCGGCCACGGCATCGGCACCTTCCTCGGCGCCAAAGGCATATTTCACCTCGCCGCCGACCACGCCCGACAGGATCGGTGCGCCGAGGATGGCGTCCACGGTGTTGAACAGGACGTTCTGGGACTCCCAGCCGACCGAGTTGAAGGCCAGGGTGATGCCCAGATCTGTACCGGCCGAGGCACCGCTGGCATAGAGCCGCGCATCCACCCGCGCGGCATTGGTGGCGGAAACCGTCACGTCGCCGCCCGCCTCCACGCTGGTGCCGGCGATCCGCGCCACGGTCTTGCCATGCACGACGTTGGTGGCGATCTGGCCCGAGAAGCCCAGAACCTCGCCCTTGCCGGTCACGCTGCTGCCGCCGCTGGCGATGGCCGAGCTGGACAGATAGGCGGCGATGGCGGCCTCGTTCTCGGCACTCAGCTCGACGCTGCCTAGGGTGGTCAGCACCGTATCCTTCGCCTCGGCGGTGGCGTTGCCGGTGGCCTCGTTATAGACGATGGCGATGCCGATGGTGCGGGCATTGCTGGCCTGAATGGCCTCGGCGGTGAAACCGAACAGGTCCTCGAAATCGGTCTGGCTCAGCTGTTTCCACAGCCCGGCCTCGGCATAGTCGGTGGCACCCAGATCGACGGAACCGGCCCCGCCGACATACTGGAAGATCTTGCCCTGATCGGGGCCGGAGGAGATCCGCACCCGGTCGCCCTGCACCAGATCGCGGCTACCCGAGCGGTCGGTATATTCATAGCTGCTGAGGCCCAACTGCTCGGCCGCGGTGCCGATCAGCGCGCCGATATCGCCCAGCGAACTGGTGGCCGAGGCCGTCGACGACACTTCGGCATGGGCGGTGATGACGTTGCCGGTGATCGCGGTGATCGCGATGCCGCCATCGGCCACGACCTCGCCGCCCTCGATCGCGGCCACGGCATTGCCGAGGCTGCGGTTGGAGACCAGCAGCACGGCGGTGGACTTGCCGCTGGTCACGTCGCCGCTGCGGATCGCAAAGCCGTTGGTGACCGAGGCGCCGGCATCGGCGCCGGTATCGGCATCGATGGTGACGCGGGTCTGCGCATCCAGCGTGACCTGCCCGGCCAGATCGACCTGCGCATCCGCGATGCGGGCGACGGTGTCGACGCCGGTGGCGGTGTGGAACAGCTCCTCGCTCAGCTCCGAGGTGCCGATGATGGTTTCCAGCGCGTCGAGGATCAGGTTGGTCGGCTGATAGCCGACGGCGTTGAAGGCCAGCACGGCGGTGATCGCATCGACCGAGGAATCCATCGAGCCGGCGGCCAGCGCCTTGATGCTGCCTTCGCTGAAGGCCTCGACGGTCAGGCCGTTCTCCGCCCCCGCCCCGGCGCCGCGCGTCAGGCTGCCGCCGGTCAGCAGCGCCTGCGCCCCGGCATTGACGGTATTGGTGACGGACACGACATTCTTGCCGGTCTTGGCCTTCACCGCGCTGTTGTCCTGCGATTCGATGCTGCCCTTGTCGCGCGCGGTGATCGAGGTCAGCCCGATCACGGTCAGCGTCGATTGCGCCACCTCGGCCAGGGTGCCGGAGGTGACCTCGTTGCGGGCGACGATGCCGCCGAGGGCGCTGGCCTCGGGCTTCATGTGCGCCGCGTCAAGGCCCATTTCCTTCAGCGCCGCCTTGACCATCGAGGTCGGGATCAGCGTGTCGGTGTTCAGCGGCTTCCACAGGCCCAGATCGTCGAAATCCGCCGCGCCCAGATCGACCGAGGTGCCGTCGGCGCCCATGAACTTGTAATAGGTGGGGGTACCGCCAGCATCCTCGACCCGCACGATGTCGCCCAGCTTCAGGCTCCGGGTGCCGGACTTGTCGGTGAAGTCGTAATCGTCGCGCAGGGCGGAAATGACGTTGTTGAGGATATTGGCGCCCAGCGTGTTGGTGGCCGAGGCGGCCGAACCCAGCTGGCTGCGCGCGTCGATGCCGGCCTCGCCCCGGGCCTCGACCGTCACCGATCCGGCCTCGATCACCGCATCCTCGACCACGGCCTCGGTGCCGATGGCGACCTTGTTGCCGACCACCGCCAGACCGATGGAGGAGGCCTTGGCATCCAGTACCGCCACCACGGCGGCACTGGCCTGGTTGTCGACCTGCGACCGGATGCTGCCGGAATTGACCGCGATCACCACCACAGCGCCGGAGGTGGTCACCGTGGAATCGGCGATCCGCGCCAGCACCTTGACCGGGCTGGACTGGCGCAGGGCCAGGTCGCTGTCGGCCAGCGAGGCGCCGTCGCTGACCACGTCGCCGATCAGCGTCTCCAACGTGCCGAACAGCAGGTTGCCGCGCTCGTAGCCGATGGTGTTGCTGGCGATCTGCAGGGAAATCGCGCTGGAGCCGCCCTGGGTCAGGCTGGCGGTGCTGTTGGTGGCGTCGATCACCGAGGCATTGTCGGCGGCGACCGTCACCGGCCCCGCGGTCTCGATGCTGCTGCCCAGGATCTCGGCCCGGGTGCCGCCGAAGGTGCCGTCGGCGCTGCGGCCGGCCTGGATCAGGTTCGTGGCCACCACCGCCGATTGCGCGCCGGTATCGCCGGTGCCGATCAGGAAGCCTCCGACCTTGCCCAGCTTGCCCAGATAGCCGAAGGCGCTGTCCATCAGCTTCTTCTGCGCAAAGGCGCCGCCGCCCTGCGATTCGGCGGTCACATCGTTGCGCGCGATCACCGTGCCGCGCGACAGCGCATTGACCGAGACCGCGTGCGGCCCGGTGCCGGCATCGCGGTAATCGACGTTCAGCACCTGCGCATCGGTCCCGTTGCGCAGGTCGTTGAAGGCCAGCGCGATGCCCACCGCCGAGGCGCCGGACTGGCGCAGGTTCATGTTGTCGGTCAGCGAGGAGGCGGTGACCGGCGCCTTCCACAGGCTCTCGTCGGTGAAATCGGTGGCGGCAAGGTCCAGCGCTGCCGCGTCCGGCCCCATATAGGCGTAGGTCAGGCCGGCCACGCCGTCGATCGCCCGCCACAGCGCGGTATTCTGGAAGCCCTTGGCCTGCCCGGCCTGGGTGGCAAAGTCGATGCGGTCGGCCGCAGGGCCGATATACTGGTAGAGTTGGCCGGCGCCGCCCGGATTGCGCTTCAGCACGATGCTGCCCGGCGCCACGTCGACGGCGCCGCTATAGCCGTCGGTGACGGCATTGTAGCCCAGCGTGACCGTGGTGCCGAAAGTGATGTCGGTCACCGGCGCATTGGCGAGGTTCAGGTCGCCCTTGCCGCCCAGCCCGGTCACGTCGGTCAGCGCATGCAGCCCCAGATCGCCGGTCGCCACCGCGTCCGAGGAGACCTGCACCACGCTCTGGATCGTGGCGGTGTCGCTGGCGCGCACGTCCAGCGACCCGGCCTCGACCGCCAGTTTCGCGGCCGTGCTGCTGGCCAGCTGCGCCCGCGCCACCCGGCTGAGCTGGTTGGAGGCAAAGCCGACGCCGATGCCCTTGGCCGTGGCCGCGGTCAAACCCGCGGCGCTGGCGCGGTTGGCATTAGTCACGGTGGTGGCGGCGACGCCGCGCGACAGCGCCGAGAGCGTCAGCGCCCCCAGCGCCGAGACCGGGGCGTCGATGATCGAGGCCTCGACGGCGATCTGCTGCTCGTCGGTCCAGAAATCGGTGCCGATCAGCGCGTCGAAGGCGGCGGCGGCGATATGGTCGACCTCGAATCCGGCGATGTTCATGGCCAGCGCGCCGCTGACCGCCTTGGCGCCGGAGGTGCCCAGCAGGTTCAGGCCCTTGCCGGCCTCGAAATTCAGATAGATCGCGGCATCAGCGAAGCTGTCATCCTCGGCCGCGACGGTGACCCCGCCGCTGGCGGTCAGGCTGCCGCCCCGGACCCGCGCCAGCACCTCGCCATTGGTGAGGTTCACCGCCAGTCCGCCCGCCGCCATGGTCGAGCCGGTGACGGCATCGTTGGCCGGGGTCTCGCCGGTGGCGTCCAGTTCCCCGACGGGCGCCGAGGAGACATGCGCGGTATGGGTCGCCCGGTTCTCGGCCCGGATCAGGATGTCGGCCTCGCTGTCGAGGACGGCATCGGTCAGCGTCACCGCCACGTCGCGATCCACATCGTTGATCGCGCTGGCACGGGTGATGCGCAGCCCCGTCTGGCTGCCGCCCAGCATGGCCGCGAAGGGTCGCGCCACCGCGACGAAATCCGACCCGTCGCGGGCGGTGACGGCGATGCCGCCGGTGGTGGCGGTCAGGGGCGTGCCGGTAACCGCGACCGAGGTGGCGCCGCGCAGGCGGTTGATGCTGTCGAGCGAGGCCGAGGCCCAGCCGGTATCGCCCCGCGCGCCCAGCGCGACCGCGCCGCCGGTGACCGAGCCGCCGGTGAGCGCGATCCCGACCGTATCGGTGCCGGTGATGCGGGTGACGCCGACCGCGCGCGAGGTGATGCGGTTCTCGACCATGCCATGCGAATCCGCCTGCATGCCGATGCCGCCATCGGCCAGCAGCGTGCCGGCAGAGGCGATCATGTTGGCCCGCGCCGCGTCGATGCGCGACTCCAGCGCCGACAGCACGGCGATGCCGCTGGCGGCCGAGATCAGGCCGGGGCCGTTGTCGGTGGCCAGATGCACCGAGGCGTAAATCCCGTCGCGGCTGTCGAGCGCAATGCCGCCGCCGGCGCCGCTCTGGGTCAGCCGGGCACCGGCGGCAATGCCGATGCCGGTATCGCTGCCGATGCTGACCTGGGTGCGGGTCCGGGTGCCGCCGGTCAGATCGTCGACCAGTTCGCCCATCTGATCGGTCGAGATGGTCCCGGCCTTGATCGCCTCCTCCAGCATGGCGAGCAGTTCGGTCATGCTGGGGTTGCTGGCATTGGCCAGCGATTCATCCAGCTTGTTGCCGGCGCCGGCCATCTCGGCCAACTTGTCGCGCAGCGATTCGGTGTCGCCGAAATCCAGAAGGTTGGGAAGGTCGAGACCGTCGAGGTCGATGGACAGCCGGGTGCCGTTGCGGGCCTCGATGGCGATGTCGCCGGCCTCGATCTGCGCGGTGGCGCCCAGCTCGACCCGGGCCTTGCTGTTGACGGTCAGCTTCAGGTTGGGACTGGCGGCCGCGCCTTGCAGGTCCAGGCGGATACCGCTCTCGGCGCGCAGGGTGACGCGGTCATTGGCGGCCAGCTTGCCGGTCAGGTTCAGCAGCGCCTCGGCGGCGAAAAGCTGCGTGCCGCTGCCGGTCGTGGGGCTGGCATGGACATGGGCCTGCGCGGTCAGGGCGATATTCTCGGCGGTGATGGTGCCGCCGACATCCAGGCTGCCGGCGCCAAAGCCGATGCTGGCCGCGCCGAAATCGTAATTGCCGGTGATGCTGACGGATTTGGCACCGTCGAAGGTCAGCGACACATCGCCGATGGCGCCGATGCTCATCGGGCCGAAGGTCAGCGTATCGGCACCCACGCCCGAGACATCGCCCAGCCACACCCACAGCGCCGAAAGCTCCGCCAGGTCATAGTCGAACGAGGTGATGCCGTCGGACAGGGTCAGCGTGGTGCCGAGGATGGTGGCATTGGCATCGGCCCAGCCCGATAGGTCCGCGATCTGGAAATCGGCCAGGCCGAGATTGCCGAACGGCTCCATGTTCTCGTAGGCGAGGCTGCCGCCGCCGGTCAGCCCGATCACCCCGGAGCCGCCGGCACCGAGGCTGATGCCGCTGGCGGTGACGCCGACGCCCAGCACGATCGTGTCGTTGCCGCCGAGGCCGCCGTCGATCACCCCGGCGAAACCGCCGTGCTCCAGCGTGAAGGTATCGGCATTGCCGATGCCGCCGGTCAGCCGGTCGATGTCGGAAAAGCTCAGATTCGCCGCCCCGCCGCCGATGGCAGCGGTGCCGCTGTCCGCGCCGGTGATCGACCAGGCCACGGCGCTGTCGGTGGCGACGAACACGGAATCCTGGCCGCCGCCACCGATGAAGGAAATGCTGGGCAGCGACAGGCCGCCGAAGCTGTCGGCATCGAAGGTGAAGCGGTCGTCGCCGAGGCCGCCGGTGACGGTGACGGTCAGCCCCGCGCCCGGATCATAGAGGGTCGAGGCCAGCACCGCCCCGCCCGCGGCCTGGTCCACCACCTCGATGCGCTGCACCGGACTCGCGGAATCGGTCAGAAGGTCCACATCCTCGACCAGCCGCACGATGATGTCGTGCACGGCATCCGGCGAATCCGTCGCCAGGTTGATGCCGAGATCGGCGTTCAGCAGCAGCCGCGGCTCCAGCGGGTCGAAGACCATGCGCACCGCGGTCGCCTCGGTCAGGATCGCCGAGGCGCGCGGCCGGTCTCGTCGCATCAGATGGGCCAGACGGCGAAGGAACCAGCGCGATTGAGTCCGGCGGGTGGACCGGGGCTTGATCTCGAACGGATAGGACATGGTTCCACACCTGGCTGGGCGCTGGTCGTCGGGCCGACGGACCACCCGTCGGCCGGAGTGGCTATCGGACCGTCTCTAGTTCACGCTGCTGCTGGCCGGATCGGCCCCGGACAGGTCGGGCGCCGTGTCGGCCGCCGCCACCGCCGGGTCGGCGGGCAGCGCGGCCAGCCGTTCCGCCGTGTCGGTCAGGTAGCGCAGCGAATGCAGGTGCAGGAAGATCAGCTCCAGGTCGTCGGCGCGCGACAGTTCCTCCAGCTGGGCGCCCGACAGCGCCCGCAGCTTGTCGCGGCTGATGGTCTGGAAACCCGACAGCGACAGGTTGCGCCCGTCGCGCAGGGTAAAGCGGGCCTGCATCGGCTCCAGCAGGTCCATCTCGACCAGGCGTTTCATCAGCGCGCGGGTGCGCACGAACTGCACCTGATAGGCCTGCAGGAATTCCAGCACCGAGCGCAGATACTGGGTCTGCTCGCCATCCTCGTCGAACAGCCGCTCGCCGCGGCCGGCATCGTTCACGCCGGCATAGTCCTCGTCGATGCAGAGCATGAAGCTGCGCGCCGAATCATTGGTCGAGAACACGAAGGGATAGCGGCGCAGGAAGGCCGGGACATATTTCCCCAGCCAGGCGCCGTCCTCGCCCACGAACAGGTTCTCGTCGTCGCGCACGCCCAGCAGCACGACCGGGGCGACGTCCTCGCCCTCACCGGCAAAGACGATGGCATATTCCTGCCCCGCCTGGGCGAATTCGGCCACCATCAGCGGCACCGCATTCACGTCGCGCGCGAAATCGAAATTGCGCCCGGTCTTGACCGAGATGCCTCGGTGGCGGGCGACAGTCACCGGAACCGCGTTCTGATAGATCAAAAGTTGTCTGGCCATTCCGGGGACACTCCTCACGTCCTAGTTGCACCCAAAGGGTTCGTTGCGACCGTTACTCGACACGAAAAAACCAACTCACCGGGCTGACCACCGCCGCTGGGCGCCGCGGCCGGATGCCGGCACCTGGCACGACACAAGGTCAGATGCCGAAATGACGATATGAGCGAAATCCTGCCCGGTCAATCACTCTCTGGGCGAGATCATGCCGTTTTGTCGCGAAAAAATCAATCGGTAGTTGAAGGGCTTATACGCAGCGTTCAGGCCGCCGCGCCAGGCAGCCGATCCGCTGCATAAGGCCGCAGCAGCGCATCATGGGTGCCGAATTTCCGAATGTAAGCCGTGTTGAAGCCAAGACATTGCGTCGAGGCGCAGCTTTCACGCAGTGGACATTGGTGAAAACCGTTGCGGTGAAATTCGGTCCAGAAGGCGGGATCGATCAGCAGCAGCGGCTGGTCGTTCACCAACAGGTGATCGTCCGCGCCCAGCAGGCATTGCGGCACGTTCTTGATCTCGATCCGGCGGCGGGCGGCACGGGCGCGGGCGGCGGCCTCGTGCAGCCAGGGCAGCATGGCGGGATAGCTGGCGATCAGGTCCTTCTCGTCGGTTTCCTTCATCGGCCAGTAGATCCAGAACTCCATCTGCCGCAGGTTGCGGTAGCCGGCCAGCGCATCGACCACGCCGGGCAGCAGGCGATAGCTTTCCTCGGTGACCACGGTATTGGTCAGCACCTTCACATGGTCCCACTCCTCCAGATTCTGGATGCCGCGCAACATCTTGGCCCAGGAGCCGCGCACCTTGGTGATGCGGTCGTGGCTTTCGGCGCAATCGCCGGCAACCGAGATGAAGAACTCGTTGACCCCGGCCTCGACCAGTTCGCGCGCGAAGGCCGGATTGCCCAACCGCATGCCGTGGGTCTGGATGCGGATGTCGCGAAAGCCGCTGTCGCGGGCGCGGCGCGCCAGGTCGGGCAGGTCGCGGCGCAGGGTGATCTCGGAGCCGGTGAGGATCAGCCCCGACCACTGTCCGGTCTCGCGGTTATGGGCCATCACCTCCTCGAAGCGGTCGTCGCTCTGAGGGGCGAGTCGGTCCATGGTGCCTTCGATCATGCAATGCACGCAGCGCAGATTGCAGCGGAATTCCATGGTCAGCGAGACATAGCGCCGCTGGTCATGCCAGTCGCCGGCCAGACCCGGATCGGGCGCATTCATGGCTGGAATCCCATCCTGTCAGAGCAGCGCATAATAGGCGCTTTTCAGAATCTCCATTCTGCCCCCCGCCATGCAAAAGTCAAACCCGCCATCGAAAAGCAGGTGGTCCAGGCGATCGCGGCGCGATTCGATGCCGGCGATCAGCGGCGCGGGAAATCCGGTGCGGCGCAGGAACCACAACAGCTGCCCGACCCGAAGCCGGGTATAATAAAGCCCGTCGGCGGCGCGTTTGTTGGCGACCACCACCGTCCGGCAGCCCGCCATTTCCGGCCAGAGCAGCATGTCGTGGCGGTAATGGCGCAGGTCCAGCCGCGCCGATTCCACGATCTTGCGGCGGATGGCGGTGCCCTCGTTATTGGCATCGAAGAAATTGTAGATATTGCGCAGCTCGATGCCCTGCCCGGTCACCTCGCAGCTCATGCCCGAGGAAACGGAACTGCCCGGATTGCCCAGATAGACGTTCAGCGCCGGGATGCGGCGGCTGGCCGCCACCTGCGCGTCCAGATCCAGCGACACCATGAAATACGGACAACCCGGCGGCGGCGGCACGTCGCAGGCGATCCAGGGCGACAGGATCTGCAGGATGCGCTCGATCGAGACCTGCCGCTCCAGCCGGGCATAGTCGTAGAAATACAGCTCCAGGCTGACGGTGCCGGCGGCATGTTTCAGTCCCCAGACCACGGCGCCCTGGCCCAGCGCCTCGCGCAGGGCGCGCAGCGCCTCGGCAAAGACGGGCGGCGCCCGCATATGCTCCAGCGCCTCCCACAGCAGGCCGGCGGCGCGCAGCTTTCCCTCCGGCGCCGCGACCGGGGCATAGTCCCACAGGCAGAAGTCGCGATAGGCGTCGCCGGGTCCGGCGGGCTCGTCATGGCTCATGCCGGCACCTCGGGGCCATGCACCTCCATCGGTGCCGGGCCGGTGCCCTGCCGGCCCTGGATGCCGTAATAGACGGTGGCGAAGGCGCCACCATCCGAGGCGAAACCGCCGGCGATATGGCCCAGCCGCGTCGGGCCATAGGCGGCGAGGATCGGCGCGGTGGCCGCCTCCGGCAGGCCGAAGGCGGCGGCCAGCCCGGCCAGCGGCGCCCGCGCCTGATCCAGCGAGCGGGCGAGGCGGTAGAGGTTGAGGTCGAAGCTGTCGCGCGTTCCGCCGACCTCGGCCACGTCGAACCGGGTCAGCCGGTCGCGCGGCGCATCGCCGGCCACGGCGCGGGCAAATTCCGCCGCCGGATGCGGCCGGCCGTCCCGGTCCCAGCGCGCCAGCGCCGCCAGCGGGTCGGCCTCGTCCAGCGGCAGCCAGTAGCGGTCCAGCCGCGCCGCCTGCGGCGCATCCAGCCGCCATTTCAGCGCCTCGAAGATCAGCAGCGGGCCCTTGCCGCCCTGTTTCTGCGCCGCCAGCAGGTCGTCGACGAATTCCAGATAGATCTTGCGCACCGGATGGCGGCCGCCCTCATGCCCGAAATGCACCACCCGCGCCTGCGGTAGCCCGTCGAGCAGCACCGCCAGCCGCGCCGGATCGGCGCCCAGCCCCGCGGCGAACCGGGCGAAACCGGCCTCGGCCGACAGGCCCGGCCCGGCAAACTCCTCGCGCATCATCGACACCACGAACCGGTCGCGATTGATGCCTGCGGCCGAGAATTTCGCCGAATGCTCATAGCCGAAAGGTCGGTCCAGCGCCTGCACCCGGTCCAGCAGCGCCCGCCCCTGCGGGCCGATCTCGGCCCCCGGAAAGGCGCTGGGCACCGCCTGCATCCGGCGCGGGCGCGGCGGGGGGACACCCGCATCCTCGGCCTCGGCCACGATCAGCATGAAATCCATGTCCAGCCGCAGCCGGTGGCAGGCCAGTTCGCGCAGGCCCAGCCCGGCCAGCCGCTGGCGATAGACCTCCGGCGGGCGGTAGAAGGGCTGGAACACCATATTGGCCTGGGCGCCGTGATCGAGCAGGCCGGGGCAGCTTTCCGGCGTCATTGCGCAGCGCTCGTAGATCAGCACCCGCCCGCCGGGCGCCAGCAGGCGCGCGCCCATGGTCAGAAAATCCAGCGCCGCCTCCAGCGGCCAGTCATGCAGGATCGACTTGAAGCTGATCAGGTCGAGGCCCGGCGCCACGCCCGCCAGCCCGCCGCTGCGCAGGTCGCCGGGGCGAAAGGTGATGCGCGCCGCCTCCGGCCGGGCGGCCAGCATCTCGCGGCCGAGGGCGCAGACCACCGGCAGATCGAACACCTCGGCCCGCAGTTCGGGCGCCCGGGCGCAGGCGGCGGCGGCAAAGGCGCCGCTGTTGCCGCCGACATCCAGCATCCGCCGCACCCCCGACAGGTCCAGCAGATCCAGCGCCGCCCCCGCCTCGTGCCGGGTCAGCACCGAGGTATAGCGCACCCAGGGCCGGGCGGCGGCCAGGTTTTCCGGCGTCACCTCCAGGCAGCGGTCATAGCGGAACAGCCCGAAGACGGCCGAGCGCGCCCGGAACGCCTCGGGATCGGTCAGGAAATCGGCGAAACCGGCGCCCAGATCACCAGCAGCCAGCCGGGCGAACCACAGCTGCGCCTCCAGCAGGTCGCGCACCGCCAGCGCCCGCCGGAAGGCCGGGGTCGGCGCCAGCCGGCCGAGGCTGTCGCGCGCCAGCACACCCCCCTCGGTCAGCAGCATCAGCAACAGCGCCCCGCCCTGCGCCGTCACCGCCTCGCCCAGCAGCGAGGCCGGCGACAGCGGCCCGCGCGCCAGCCGGTCCACCCAGCCGCGGGAAAAGGCGAATTCCAGCGCCGCCGCCAGCGCCGCCGAGCGCAAAAACGGCGCCGTGGCCGCGAAACCGGAAACCGGCGCGGCCGCTTGGGCAATTTCAGGCATGGACCCCGACATGGCGCCAATCTGATGCAAAGTTCCGGCGCTGTCACCCCAATCCCGCGCGAGAGGATTGATCTGCAACAAGTCTTTTCTTTCGCAATGGAACGGGTTTTGTTAGGATCATGGTAAATGGGGTGAAATGCCCGATCCTTGCCCGCCGGTCCCATTCCTGCGGCCGGGCCGCCAAGGCGCCAAAAACCCGCGATGCCGTGGAAAGGACACCGTGATGGACAAGCCGACACCGATTCCCGCCTTTCCGCCGCGCACCGGGCTTGCCGGGGCGATGGCCCTGGCGCTGGCCCTGCCCGCCATGCCGGCGCTGGCCGCCGATCTCCTGATCGTCGCGGAGGCCCCCGCCGCCGAGGGCCGGGACTGGACCGGACCGCGCGTGGGGATCGAGTTGCCCGCCGGCGCCCGCGGCTCGCTGACCTATACGACCTCGACGCCGACCACCTACCGCTTTTCGGAGACCGGCCTCGCGCCGGGGCTGTTCGCCGGCTATGACTGGCAGTTCCGGCCGCGCTGGGTCGGCGGGGTCGAGGCCGGCTGGTCCAAGCCCAATCTGGACTTTGCGCCGCTGCCGCAATTCGGCCCCATGCTGGAGGTCGGCGGCCAGCTGAGCCTGACCGGCCGGCTGGGTTATCTGACCGGCGACAACAGCCTGGCCTATGGCCGGCTGGGCTTCGCCCGCACCGCGATCGACGTGGCCGAGGGGTTCGACGACACCGCCAGCAAGACCCTCAATGCCGCGGTGATCGGCGCCGGCATCGAATCCGTCGTCAACGACCGGATCAGCGCGCGGGTGGAGATGCGCTATCTGCACGGTCTCGACACGCTGCGGACGGTGGATCAGGTCAGCTTCGAGATGGACGAGCTGCAGGTCGCCGCCGGCATCAGCTATCACTGGCAGCAGCACCGCCAGGCCGAGGCGCTGCCGCCCTCCGAGGCGGTCTGGACCGGCTTTCACGCCGGGCTGACCCTGGGCTATGCGCCCGGCGCCATGGACAACCGCGTGGCCGGCGACCTTTACGGCCCCTATGCCGCCGGGCGGGCGGCGGGCGGGCTGCAACTGGGCTATGACTGGCAGGTGAATCAGAACTGGGTGGTGGGCGCGCAATACGAATTCATCCGCCTCGACCAAAAATTCCGCGATCCCGGCGCCGATACCATCGCCACCTCCGGCCCCACGGTTTTTGCCACGCTGAAAAGCAGCCAGGCGATCAGCCTGCGTTTCGGCCGCCTGATCCAGCCCGAGACCCTGCTTTACGGCAGCGTCGGACGCAGCCAGATGAAACTGGCCGCCTCGCCGGATTTCTATCCGCTGGATGGCGGCGGCAATCAGAGCCTCGGCGGCTGGCAATTCGGGCTCGGCATGGAAACCGCCTTCTCGCGGCATCTGTCGATGCGCGTCGAAGGCGTCTATACCGATGCGCGGGACGATCTGGTGACCACCAATGCCCAGAACGAGCAGGTGCGGCTGTCGCCCTCGGTGTTCAGCGGCCGGATCGGCCTCAGCTATCGCTTCTGACCGGGCGGTCCGGCGGGGGAAATTTCTGGAACGGGCAGCCCGGCCGCGCGCCGCTGCCGCAGGGGGGATGATGACGGACGAATCGGGCAAGCAGCCGGAGGCCGCCGCGCGGCCGCAGGTGACCTGGGACGACAGCGCCATGGTGACGCAATTCGCCAATGTCGTGAACGTGCAGGGCACGCAGGAACAGGTGGACATCTTCCTGGGTACCAACCGCACCTGGAACCCGGCCCAGACCGGCGAGGTGGTGGTGACGCTGAACAGCCGCGTGATCCTGACGCCCCTGGCCGCGAAACGGCTGTGGACCGTGCTGGGCGGCGTGCTGGCCGAGCATGAGAACCGCTTCGGCCCGCTGAAGATCGAGTAGGCCGGTGCCGCGCCCGCCGGCGATGCCTGGCTTTCCCGGCACTGCCGGGCGGCGGCCATGACGGCGCCGCTGCCCGCCGAGGTCGCGCCGGACAGCGCCGGGCCGGTGCATCTGGAATCGGCGCATCTGCACCGGCTGACCGCGGCGGGAGACCGCGCCGAGCGCGGCGCCGCCTGGCTGTCGCTGCAATGCGGGCTGGTCGCCGGGGTGCGGCAGGCGGCGCTGTGGGACGTGAGCGGCGGCGCCCTTCGCCTGCTGGCCGCCTGGCCCGAGACCGGGCCCGCCGCCGACCCGTCCGCAAACCGGCCCGCCGACCGCGCCCTGGCCGAGATGGAGGCCGCGGCCCGGCTGGCGCTGCGGGAATCGCGACCCATCGCCCGCGGCCGCAGCGACCTGCCGCTGGCGCCGGTGGTGGCGGTACCGGTGCTGCTGGGACCGCCGCCGGAGGCGGAGGCGCCCGGCGCCCCGCGCCTCGCCGCGCTGGCGGCGCTGGCGCTGGAGGGGCAGCCCGATGCCGATACCGCCCGCGAGACCGCCACCGCCGCCATCCGCCGCCTGCAATGGGGCGCCGGCTGGCTGCGCGAGGAATTGCGCCGGCGCGAGGCCGGGCTGGCGCTGGATGCCGACAGCCGGGCGCGGGTGGCGCTGGAAATCCTGTCGAACACCCTCGACCACGAGAGCTTTTCCGAGGCGGCGATGGCCGCCGTCACCGACCTCGCCATCCGCGCCGATTGCAGCCGGGTCTCGGTCGGGTTCCGGCGCGGTCATGCGGTGCGGGTGGCGGCGATCTCGCACAGCGCGCGCTTTGGCCAGGGCCATGCCATCGCCCGCAGCATCGCCGCGGCGATGGACGAGGCCGTCGACCAGCGCGCCACCATCCTCTACCCTTCCCCCGACGACCGGCCGCTGGCGACGATGGCCCATGCCGCGCTGGCGCGGTTGCAGGGCGGCGGCCAGGCGCTGAGCATCCCGATGTTCCTCGGCGACCGCTTCATCGGCGCCTTCACCTTCGAGCGCGCCGACGACACCCCCTTCGATCCGCCGACCATGGAGTTGCTGGATGCCAGCGTCGCCCTGCTGGCGCCGATGCTGGAGGACAAGCGCCTCAACGCCCGCTGGCTGGGGGCGAAGGCCGCCGATTCGGCCCGCCACCAGCTGCGCAACCTGTTCGGTTTCGGCCATCCGGTGCTGAAGCTGGTGACGCTGCTGGCGCTGGCGGCGGTGCTGTTCCTGTCGCTGGCCACCGGCAGCTACCGGGTCACCGCCGAGGCCGTGCTGGAGGGCAAGGAGCGCCGCGCCGTCACCGCCGCCTATGACGGCTTCATCCAGGGCTCCGACATCCGCGCCGGCGACATCGTTGCCGAAGGCCAGGTGCTGGCGCAGCTCGACGACCGCGATTTCGTCCTCGACCGCCTGCGCCGCGAGACCGAGCGCGAGCAGTTCAGCCACCAATACGACCAGGCGCTGGCTGCGCGCCAGCCCTCGCTGGCCAACGTCATCCGCAGCCAGATCGCCCAGGCCGATGCCCAGATCCGCCTGATCGACGAGCAGATCGCGCGAACGCGGCTGGTGGCGCCCTTCGATGGCGTGGTGATTGCGGGCGACCTCACGCAGCGCATCGGCGATACGGTCAGCCGCGGCGAGGTGCTGTTCGAGATCGCGCCCCTGACCGGCTATCGCGTCGAGATGAGCGTGGACGAGCGCGAGATCGCCGCGCTGGAGGCCGGGCAGGCTGGCAGCATCGTGTTCTCGGCCCTGCCGGAGGACAGCTTCCCGCTGACCCTGCGCAGCATCACCCCGGTGGCGCAGGTGCAGGCCGGCCGCAACCTGTTCCGGGCCGAGGCCGACCTCGCCCCCGGCTGGGCTGCGACCGACCCGGCGCTGGCGCGGCTGCGCCCCGGCATGACCGGCATCGCCAAGATCCCGGTGCGCGAGGAGCGGCTGATCACCATCTGGACGCGGCCGATGGTCGACTGGCTGCGGCTGGCCTGGTGGCGCTGGGCGGGCTGATGGCGGAATCGCTGTTCGATCCCTCCTGGTATCGCATGGCGCCGCTGCGCCTCCGGCTGCGCGGCCATGTCGAGCTGCACCGCCACCGGTTCCGCGGGCAACTCTGGTATGTGCTCCAGGATCATCAGAGCGGGCGCTATCACCGCCTTTCCCCCGCGGCGAACCTGTTCATCTCGCTGATGGACGGGCAGCGCACGCTGGACGAGATATGGAACATCACCGGCAGCCGCTATGCCGACGACCCGCCGACCCAGGCCGAGGCCATCCGCCTGCTGGCGCAGCTGCACAGCAACGACCTGCTGCAGGGCGACGTGCCGCCCGATGTCGGCGAGCTGGCCGAGCGCGCCGCCAAGCAGAGCCGGCAGGACCTGCTGGGCCGCTTCCGCAATCCGCTGGCGCTGCGCTGGCCGCTGTTCGATCCCGACCGGATGCTCGACCGGCTGGCGCCGCTGTTCCGGCCCGTCTTCACCATCTGGGGCTTCCTCGCCTGGCTGGCGCTGGTCGCCACCGGCATCGTTCTGGCGGTGCTGCATTGGGGCGAGCTGACCGCGACCTCCGCCGACCAGATCATCAGCGCCGGCAATATCGGCCTGACGCTGCTGACCTATCCGGTCATCAAGCTGCTGCACGAATTCGGCCATGGCATCGCCGCCAAGGTCTGGGGCGGGCGTGTCCACGAGATGGGGGTGATGCTGCTGGTGATGATGCCGGCACCCTATGTCGATGCCTCCTCGGCCACGTCGTTTTCCGGCAAGTGGCGGCGCATCGTGGTCTCCGGCGCCGGGATCATGGTGGAGTTCGGCCTGGCCGCGGCGGCGATGATCCTGTGGACGCAGATGGAGCCGGGCCTGGCCCGCGCCGCCGCCTTCAACGTCATGCTGATCGGCTCGATCTCCACCCTGCTGTTCAACGGCAACCCGCTGCTGCGTTACGACGCCTTCTATATCCTGTCGGACTGGATCGAGATTCCCAATCTCGCCAGCCGCGCCAACCGCTATGTGCTCTATCTGATCCAGCACTACCTGCTGGGGATCGAGAGTGCCGAGAACCCGGTGACGGCGCCGGGCGAGGCGCGCTGGTTCCTGTTCTATGCGGTGGCGTCGTGGATCTACCGGATGTTCCTGACCTTCGCCATCGCGCTGCTGGTGGCGACCAAGCTGTTCTGGGTCGGCACGGCGCTGGCGATCTTCTTCCTGTTCTCCAGCCTGATCCTGCCGCTGATCAAGGGCGCGCATTTCCTGCTGACATCGCCGCGGCTGAAGGGCAAGGGCGCGCGGGCCTTCTGGGTCACCGGCGGCGCGCTGGCGGCGATCGCGGCGGTGTTCTTCGCCATCCCCCTGCCCTATGCGACGGTGACCGAGGGCGTGGTCTGGTCCCCCGCCGGCACCGATCTGCGCGTGGCGACCTCGGGCAATGTCGCCGAGATCCTCGCCGCGCCGGGCAGCATGGTGGTGCAGGGCCAGCCGCTGATGCGCCTCGACGACCCGACGCTGAGCGCCGCCATCGCCCTGATGGAAACCCAGCGCCAGGGCCTGCAACTGCAACTGGAGACGGTGCGGTTCTCGGACCGCGTGCGCGCCGACATCCTGTCCGAGCAGATCCGCAGCATCGACGCCACGCTGGACAATGCCCGCCAGCGCCAGCAGGCTTTGCTGATCCGCGCCGGGGTGGACGGCCGCTTCGTCCTGCCGCGCGCCACAGACCTGGCCGGGCGCTTCCTGCGCCAGGGCGATCTGGCCGGCTATGTGGTGCCGCCCGGCGCGCTGCCGGTGCGCACCGTGGTCACCCAGGCCGAGGTCGATCTGGTGCGCGGCCGCACCGACCGCATCGACCTGCTCTATACCACCGATGCCGCCGGCGGCCCGGTGCCGGCGGCGATCACCGCGGCGGTGCCGGCGGCGCAGACCGACCTGCCGGCGCTGGCCCTGTCGCGGGCCGGCGGCGGCGCCATCGTCACCGCCCAGGGGAGCGACGGCAGCCAGCGCGCGCTGGAGGGGCTGTTCGTCTTCGACCTGCTGCCCGATGCCACGCCCGAGGGGCTGCTGGGCAGCCGGGTCTTCGTCCGCTTCGACCATGGCAGCGCCCCGCTGGCCCCGCGCATCGCCCGCAACCTGCGCCAGCTGTTCCTCAGCTATTTCAATGTCTGACGCGGCCGCCTTTCCCGCCCCGGAGCTGCGCCGCCGGGCCGAGCGCCGGAGCCGCGACGAGACCGGGCTGCTGGACGAGATCCTGCTGGTGCTGGCCACGCCGGTCCGCCTCGCCCGCACCCATCTGGCCCGCCAGCGCATCCGCGCCATCGCCCCGGCCGCCAATGCCCATGCCGGCGCCATGGCCGCGCTGAACGATGCCGAGTTGGTCGCCCGCGCCCGCGAGCTGGGCAATGCCCTGCGCAAGGCCGGGGAATTCCCGCCGGCCCCGACCGCCGCCCTGTTCGCCGCGCTGCGCGAGCTGCTGGCCCGGCAATCCGGCCGCCGCCTCTATGACGTGCAGCTGATCGGCGCCTATACGATGCTGTCCGGCGCGGTGGCGCAGATGGCCACCGGCGAGGGCAAGACCCTGACCGCCTCGCTGGCCGCGGCCACGGCGGCGCTGGCCGGCTGGCCGGTGCATGTCATCACCGTCAACGACTATCTGACCGAGCGCGATGCCGGCATCTCCGAGCCGTTCTACACCCGTCTCGGCCTGAGCACCGGCTTCGTCACCGGCGCCATGGAGACCGAGGCCCGCCAGCGCGCCTATGCCTGCGATGTCTGCTTCTGCACCGCCAAGGACCTGGCCTTCGACTATCTGCGCGACCGCATCGCGCTGGGCGCCACCGACAGCGACCTGCACCTGAAGGTCGAGGCGCTGACCCGCCGCGGCGCCCCCCGCCATCACGAGCTTCGCCTGCGCGGGCTGCATTTCGCCATCGTCGACGAGGCCGACAGCGTGCTGATCGACGAGGCGCGCACGCCGCTGGTGATCTCGGCCCAGGTGCCGGCCGGCATCGACGGCGCCCAGGCGGCCCAGGCGCTGGCCCTGGCCCGCGGCCTGGAGCCGGGCCGGCATTTCCGCATCGACGCGCAGGAGAACCGGGTGATCCTGACCCCCGAGGGCATGGAGGCGGTGGCCGAACGCGCCCGCGACCTCGGCCCGATCTGGCGCGGCAGGGTGCGGCGCGAGGAACTGGCCCGGCAGGCGCTGACCGCGCTGCATCTGTTTCATCAGGGCGACCATTACATCATCCGCGACGGCAAGGTGCTGATCGTGGCCGGCGATTCCGGCCGGGTGATGCCGGACCGCAGCTGGAGCGGCGGCCTCCAGCAGCTGATCGAGGTCAAGGAGGGCTGCGAGGCCAGCCCCGAGCGCCGCAACATCGCCCGCATGACCTATCAGCGGCTGTTCCGCCGCTATCTGCGGCTGGGCGGCATGACCGGCACCACCGGCGGCGTGCGCGGCGAGCTGTGGCGGGTCTATCAGCTGCGGGTGATGGTGGTGCCGACGCATCGCAAGGTGATCCGCCGCCACCGGCGCCCGCGGATCTTCGCCAGCGACGAGGCCCGCTGGCAGGGCGCCATCGCCCGCTGCGTCGAGCTGCACCGGCGCGGGGTGCCGGTGCTGGTCGGCACCCGCTCGGTCGCCGGCTCCGAGGATGCCGCCGCCCGGCTGCGCGCGGCGGGCCTTGCGCCGGAGGTGCTGAACGCCACCTCGGAGGAACGCGAGGCGGCGATCATCGCCGAGGCCGGCCAGCCCGGCCGCGTCACCGTGGTCACCAACATGGCCGGCCGCGGCACCGACATCGCGCTGGGCCCGGGCGTGCGCGAGGCCGGCGGCCTGCATGTGCTGCTGGTCGACCGCCAGGAGGCGCGCCGGCAGGAGGACCAGTTTGCCGGCCGCGCCGGCCGCCAGGGCGATCCCGGCAGTTTCGAGCAATGGCTGTCGCTGGAAGACCCGATCCTCGACCATGCCGCCCTGCCGCTGCGCCTGCTGCTGCGCCGCGCGCCGTTCCTCTGCGGCCAGCGCCTGCGCGCCTTCGCGCTCGCGCATGCGCAGCGGCAACTGGAGCGCAGCCACACCGCCATGCGCCGCGCGCTGCTGGAATCGGAAAGGCGCCAGGGCAAGACGCTGGCCTTCACCGGGCGGCAGGAGTGAGGCCGTCCTACCAGAAAGGCACAGCCATGCGCGGGGCTTCCTCCGACAGGACGATCTTTTGCGAAGCACTGATCCGCCACCGCGCGGCCACCGGCGTCACATTGGCGGCCATCGCGAACGGGTCGGGTGTTCCGCTCTCCATCATCGGAAAGCCATGCAGGCGGCAGGGACGGCAGACCTCGGCGGAGAATGCGCTGCGGATCGCCCGCTTCCTCGGTTGCGCGCTGGCGCAGTTCGTCGGCATCGCTCCCGACGAAGGCACCCGGCTTCGCACGCGGGCGCCGCGATCCGGCTACGGGACATGCGCCTCTCCGTCTTCTGGAAACGACGACGGCGCGTGGCCTGCAACCGGTCGGGCCTTCCCTTTCCCGACCGAATGGATAGCGTTTCCGAAACCCCGAACCACCGGACCCGACCCATGATCCTGCGCCCCCTGCTTCTCGCCTGCCTGCCACTGGTTGCCGGGCCGGCCCTGGCCCAGACCGCCGAATTCGACTGCGTGGTCGAACCGGCGCAGGTGCTGGAGATCGGCTCCTCGACCACCGGCCTGCTGGCCGCCGTGCTGGTCGAGCGCGGCGCCCATGTCACCCGCGGGCAGGTGCTGGCCCAGCTGGATTCGCGGGTGCAGGGCGCCACGCTGGCGCTGACCCGCGAGCAGGCCGCCGCCCGCCAGGCCCGCGACGTGGCCGAGACGCGGCTGCGCCTGGCCGAGGCCCAGGTCGAGCGCAGCCGGCGGCTGGCGAAATCCGGGGCCGGCAGCGGCTCGCAGCTGGAGCAGGACGAGGCCGCCTTCGAGATCGCCCGCCACCAACTCGATGCCGAGGACTATGCCCTGCGGCTGGCGCAGATGGAGGTCGAGCGCCAGCAGGCGCTGCTCGACCAGCTCAGCGTCACCAGCCCGATCGACGGCATCGTCACCGAGGTGCATCTGCATGCCGGCGAATTCGTGCGCCAGGACAGCCCGATCCTGCGGCTGGCGCAGATCGAGCCGCTGCATGTGGAAAGCTGGCTGCCGGTCGGGCTGTGGGGCGGGCTGACCCCGCAGACCCCGGCCACGGTGCGCCTGACCCAGCCCGACGAGCGCGAGGTCCCGGCCCGCATCACGGTGATCGACAAGGTGCTGGACGCGGCCAGCGGCACCTTCGGCATGCGGCTGGAACTGCCCAATCCCGGCGACACCATCCCCGCCGGCCAGCGCTGCCTGCTGCGGCTGGACATGGCGGCGGCGGTGGCAAGCGGAGGCTGACGGCCCGTCCGGAAGGCAGGCGCCTTGCCGCGGGTGCGGTACTCAGGTGCCGCCCCCGCCCCGGCCGGAAGCAGGCTCCGGCAGGCAGCGGATGTGTCAGGCCGTAGCCCGACCCGCCCTCCGCCGCGGGCGCCGTAAAGCGGCGCGAGCGCCGCGGCCTACAGCGTGGCGGTGCAATAGACCTTGCGCACCGGGGTCAGGGTGCGCCAGCTGCCGGTGAAGCCGGGCTGGATCACCACCAGATCGCCGGGGCCGAAGCGCCTGGGCTCGGGGTCGCCATCCTCCAGCAATTCGATCTCGCCCTCGAGGATCAGGAAGGCCTCGATCACGCTCTGGTCGCGGATCATCCGGTGCTGGCCGGGGGTCGCGGCCCAGACGCCGGTATCGATGCCCTCGTCCAGCAGCGGCCAGGTGGTGAATTCCGGCTGGCCCTCCATCAGGCGCCCGGGGGCGGGCGCACCCGGCTCGCCCCGGCCGAGCCGGTCGACATTCATGAATTTCAGCTTGCTCACGACGATTCTCCTGTCAGGGCCGCGGGGCGCGATCCGGGGCGTCCCGGGCGGGGCCGGCATCGCCTCCCTCTAGCCTGCCCGCGCCGGGACGGCCAGAGAGGACGGCAGAGCGGCGCGCGCCCCGCCGCCGCCCTCACGCCTCGATCAGCAGCGACCAGCGGCGGCCGTCATGGCTCAGGCAGATACGGGAGAGCGGCCGGACGCCGATCCGGCTTGCCGAGGCCGCGGGGGCGCCCAGCACATGCAGCAGCGCCGCCTGGATCGGGCCGGGATGGGTGATCGCCAGCACCTCGCGCGCGCCGCCCGCCTGCTCCTCCAGCCAGCCGGCGACGCGGGCGGCCATGGCGGCGAAACTCTCGCCGCCGGGCGGGGCGGCGGCGGGATCGGCGCGCCAGGCGGCGAAGCCCGCCGGGTCGGCCGCCAGCACCGCCTCAAGCTCCTGCCCGGCCCAGGTGCCGAAACCCGTCTCGCGCAGCGCCGGCTCGACCGCCGCGTCGAGGCCCAGCGCCGCCGCCGTCTGCCGGGCGCGCCGCAGCGGCGAGGTCACGCAAACCGCCCGCCCCGCGGCCAGCGGCGCCACCCGCGCCAGCGCGGCCGGTGCGGCGGCCTCGTCGGCGGGAAAGACCGGCCGCGACGGCGCGGCGGCGCAGATCAGGGTGATGCGGCAGTTCATGGCGCGAGACTGGCCCCGGCGCCGGGGAACCGCAAGCCGTTGACATTCCCCTGCCCGCGGCGCAGCGTCGCCGCATGTTCCGACGATGGAAGCCGGTGAAATTCCGGCACGGTCGCGCCACTGTAACCGCCCTGCGGCGGAAGTCAGACCCTGGTTCGGAACATCAGACATCCAATGCGGACGCGTATCCGAAGGAGCCAGACGATGACCCAACTCGACGCCGCGCGCGGCTATCGCAACGATCCCGTTCCCCTGGGCGAATGGGCGCCCTGGGCGCTGTTCGCCGGCCTGATCATGCTGCTGGCGATGTATTTCGTCAGCACCGAACAGGGCGCCGTCGCGCTGTTCGACGGGATGGTTGTGCATGAATTCGTGCATGACGCCCGCCATCTCCTCGGCTTTCCCTGCCATTGAAGGGGGCTGACATGACGGGACGTTACCTGCTGCTCGGCATGCTGGCCGGGCTGATTGCCGGCATCCTGGCCTTCGGCGTCGGCCGGGTCTGGGGCGAGCCCCCGGTCGCCGCCGCCATCGCGCTGGAGGAGGCCGCCTCCGCCGCCGAGGCCGAGCCCCATGACCATGCCACCGATGCCGCCCCGGGCACCGAGGCCGCCGCGCCCGCCCACAGCCATTCGCATGGCGACGAGGAGGCGCTGGTCAGCCGCGAGACCCAGGCCGGCTTCGGCCTGCTGACCGGCATGGCGGTGTTCGGCGCCGGGCTGGGCGGGCTGTTCGCGCTGGCCTTCGCCTTCGTGCAGGGGCGGTTCTCGCAGCTTTCGGCGCGGGGCACGGCCGCGGCCATGGCCGCCATCGGCTATGTCACCGTGGTGCTGGTGCCCTTCCTGAAATACCCCGCCAATCCGCCCGCCGTCGGCCATGGCGAGACCATCGGCCTGCGCACGCAGATGTATTTCGCCATGGTGGCGCTGTCGCTGGTGGCGATGATCGTCTCGGTCGCGGTGGCGCGCAGCGGCGCGGACCGCTGGCGCTCGGGCGTGATCGGTGGCGTGGCCTATCTGGTGCTGATGGTGGCGGCGGGCATGGTGCTGCCGACGATCAACGAGGTGCCGGCCGGTTTTCCCGGCGACCTGCTCTGGCAGTTCCGCACCATCTCGCTGCTGGTCGAGGCGGTGCTCTGGGCCGGGATCGGCGTGGTCTTCGGCCTGCTGGCGCAGCGGGCGCTGCCGCTGGCAGCGCTGCGCCAGGCCCGCGCCTGACGCGGAGCGGCGCCGGCTCCGCGCCGGCGCACGCGGCCCATGGCGGGCAGGACCACCATGGGCAGCCTCTGCCGCCGCCCCCCGGCCTTGCAAGCTTCCCGGTCTGCCGGGACGCCTGCGCCGTGACCCGCAGCACCGCCATCGGCACACCAAGATATGACCCTTCGGTCTTGCCACCCGGCGCGCCATGCGCTGGATAAAGCGCGGCACATTCGCAGCCTGACTGGCCAATCCGGGCTGCGGCGCATCCCTGCCGCTCCCGGTGGCATCCCCCCTTGCAGCGCCGTCTCGCCGCTCACCCTGTGACTTGCGCAACCATCACCGGCTTCCCGGAGGCGACAGGTTCATATCCTCGGTCCCTTGTGCCAGGCCGGTGCCCAAAGACAGCCCGACACTTTCGGGAGTAGTTGGTCCATACACGGCCCCTCCCGCCAGAGGCGCATTCCTGCCCCTCCCGGTGGCACCCTGTCTTGCAGCCTGTCTCGGCTACTCACCCCGTGACCCGCAACCCTCACCGGCGTCTCGGGCGACAGGTCCATATCCTCGGCCCTCCGGTCTGCTGTCAGGCCGGTGCCCAAGGCAGCCCCCCGCTCTTTCAGCGGGGTTGGTCCACGCGCGGCCCCTCCCGCCCGAAACGCCATGCCGCATTCCCCTGCCGCCGCCCGTTGCGGCCCCGCGGCCACAGGCGGGTCATCGCGCCGCAGCCGGGGTGGTTAAGCTTGACTTCGTGGCCGTGGCTGCGCCAAGGGAAGGCTGCTTCGGTTTCCGGCCCTGCCGGATGAAAAGGGAACCCGGTCCAGTCCGGGGCTGCCCCCGCAACTGTAAGCGGTGAGCGACGGCCGATCCGTGCCACTGGGGGTCCGCCCCCGGGAAGGCGGGCCGAAGCGATGATCCGCAAGCCAGGAGACCTGCCGCAGCGATCACCCATTTCCGGCGCGAGGGGCGCCCGGAAAGCGGCCGTTCCGCAGAGGTGACGATCACCAGCCTGCGGCCGCCCGAGCCGTTCCGCAGGCCGTTCTGCAACCGCAGGCGCCGCGCCTGCACCGGAAAGGCACGAAGGCATGACCCGATCCCGATTTTCCCTCCTCGCGCTAGCTGCGCTGCTGCCGGCGCCGGCGCTGGCCCAGCCGGATACCCTGCTCCTCGACCCGGTGGTGCTGTCGGGCGGGCTGACCCCCATCGCCCCCGATGCCTTCGGCCGCGCCTATAACGTGCTGACTGCCGAGGACATCGCCGATCGCGGTATCGCCTCGGTGCAGGATGCGCTGCGGGCGCTGCCGGGGGTGTCGGTCTCCTCGACCGGCGCGTCGCTGACCGCGGTGCGCATCCGGGGCGGCGAGGCGCGGCAGGTGCTGATCCTGATCGACGGCATCGAGGCCACCGGCGGCTCGGACGAATATGCGCTCAGCGGGCTGGAGACCGCCGATATCGAGCGCATCGAGGTGCTGCGCGGACCGCAATCGGTCTATTACGGCTCGAATGCCTCGTCGGGGGTCATCAACATCATCACCCGCAAGGGCGGCGAGGGGCTGGCCTATGGCGGCGGGCTGGAGGTCGGCAACGGGGCCGCCGGCAACCTGTGGCTGACCAACAACACCGCCCGCGGCGGCGTGGCGCTGAGCTTTGCCAGCCGCGACGATCACGGCTTCGACCAGTCGGGATCGGGCGGCGAGAAGGACGGCATCCGCCGGCATACGCTGGCCGCCTCGGGCTGGGTGCAGGCCACGGCGGACCTGCGCCTCGGCATCACCCTGCGCCGCGCGCAGGAGGATTACGATTTCGACGATGCCGACTGGATGGCCACCACGGCCGGGGACTATGTGGTGGACAACCCCGACCTGACCAGCGAGCGACGCGAGTTCCAAGGCGGCGTCTGGGCGGAGCTGTCCACCCTCGACGGGCGGCTGACACATCGGCTGGACTATCAGGACACCGTATTCCGGCAGTGGAATTACGGCGCCTGGACGCGGGGCGAGACCCGCAAGCTGAAATACCGCGCCAGCCTCGGCCTCGACGGGCAGGCGGTGGCGGAATCCTCGCATCTGCTGAACCTGCTGGCCGAACGCCAGCGCGACGAATCCTCCACCGCCCCGGATTTCAGCCGCGACCTGGCCTCGGTGGCGCTGGAATATCGCGGCTTCTACGACAACGGGCTGGACGTGCAGGCCGGGCTGCGGCGCGATTTCAACAAGGCGTTCGACGATGCGACCAGCTGGAATCTCGGCCTGTCCTGGCAGGTGCCCGACCAGCCCTTCCGCCTGCATGCCTCGGCCGGGAACGGCGTCGTCAACCCCTCCTATGACCAGCTTTTCGGCGGCGATTACGGGGCCTGGATCTATGCCGGCAACCCGGACCTGACGCCCGAGCGCAATCGCGGCTTCGACCTGGGCGTGGAGGCCACGCTGCCGAACGGACTGGGCGTGGTCGACGTGACGTATTTCAACGAGAAGCTGCGCGACGAGATCGAGGCCTATTTCGTCCGCGACGAGGGCGGCGTCAGCCATTACGCCTATCGCAACCAGCAGGGCGACAGCCCGCGCCAGGGCCTGGAAATCGCCGCCCGGCTGCGGGCGACCGAGACGCTGGGCCTGTCGCTGAACTACACCTATCTGGACGCCGAGAACCCCGATGGCTCGGTGGAGGTGCGCCGGCCGCGGCACGAGATCGGCCTGTCGGCCACCTGGACTTTTGCCGAGGGGCGCGGACAGGTGACGGGCGATCTGCGCCATGTCTCGGGGAATTACGACACCAGGGGCTTCGGCGATTACGCGACCGCGAAACTGCCGGATTACACCGTAGTCGGCGTGGCGGCAGGCTATGACCTGAACGACCGGGTGCGGCTGACCGGGCGCGTGGTGAACCTGTTCGACGCCGAATATTCCGACGTGTGGGGCTATGCCTCGCAGGGCCGCACCGCTTGGCTGGGTGTGCAGGCGCGATGGTAGGGCATGCGCGCCTCGCCGCATTGCTGCTGGCCGGGCTGGCCCTGCTGGCCGCCCCGGCCGCGGCCGAGGCGCCGCGGCGGGTGGTGTCGATGAATCTCTGCACCGACCAGCTCGCCATGCTGCTGGCAGCGCCGGGGCAGCTGGTCTCGGTGTCGCATCTGGCGCAGGACCCGGCCTCCTCGGCGATGGTCGAGGAAGCCGCCGCCTATCCCGCCAATCACGGCCGGGCCGAGGAGATCCTCGGCTTCCGGCCCGATCTGGTGCTGGCCGGGGCCTGGACGCATCGCAGCACGGTCGAGCTGCTGCGCCGCACCGGCATGCCTGTCGAGACCTTCGCCCCGGAAGGCGACATCGCCGGCATCCGCGACAGCATCCGCCGCATGGGGGCGGTGCTGGGCCGCGAGGCGGCGGCCGAGGCGCTGCTGGCCGGTTTCGACGCCGACCTGGCGCGGCTGCAGGGCAACCGCCCCGCCACCCCGCCGCGCGCCGCGATGTATGCCGCCAACGGCTATACCTCAGGCAGCGACAGCCTGTCGGGGCAAATCGTGGCGCTGGGCGGCTTTGCCAATGTCGCCGACGAGGCCGGCATTGCCTCGGGCGGCTTCCTGCCGCTGGAACTGCTGCTGCTGGCGCAGCCAGACATGCTGATCCTCGACCCGCACCATGCCGGGCATTCGCGCGCCGAGGAAATCCTCGACCACCCGGCGCTGACGGCGGCCCGGCGCTGGATTCCGGCGGCGGCGATGTCCAGCCCCGACTGGGTCTGCGGCACCCCCCGGATCCTGCGCGCGGCCGCCGCCCTCCAGGATGCCCGGCAGGGGCTGGCGCCATGAGCGGCCGCGCCCTGCCCCCGGCCACATCGCGCGGCGCCCGCCCCCCCGTCGCGCGCCCGGGGCGGGCGGCGGAAGCGGTGAGCCGCCACGCCCTGCCGAGCGGTGCACTCCCGCCGCCTCCAGCCGCGTCGCACGGGCCCGCCCACCACCGCCTCCCGCGCCAGCCTGCATGGCGCAGAGCGACGGACGGCCGCGCCCCACTGAGCGGCGCATGGGCATCACCTCCTCCCGCATCGCACGGCCGCCCCCTCCCGTGTCGGGCCACTTGGCGCGGGGCGATGGACGGTCGCGCCCGGCTGACTGGCTCATGGGCGCCACCTCCAGCCGCATGGCGGAGAGCGGGAAGATGAGCCGGTATGCCCTGCTGGTGGCCGGGCTGGTGCTGCTGGTGGCGGCGCTGTTCATGGCCTCGCTGCTGACCGGCCCGGCCGGGGTTGGGCCGGGCGAGAGCCTTGCGGCGCTGCTGGATGGCGAGGGCATGCTGGCGCTGGTCATGCGCGAGATCCGCCTGCCCCGCGCCCTGCTGGGCCTGCTGGTCGGCGCCGCGCTGGGCGTGACCGGCGCCGCGATGCAGGGCTTCCTGCGCAACCCGCTGGCCGAGCCGGGGCTGATCGGCACCTCCTCCTCGGCGGCGCTGGGCGCGGTGCTGGCCCTGCAGACCGGGCTGGCCGCGGCCTGGCCGCTGGGGCTGCCGGCGCTGGCGCTGGCCGGGGCGGCGGTGTCGGTGGTGCTGGTGCTGGCGCTGGCTGGCCCGCAGGGCGGCACGCTGGCGCTGATCCTCGCCGGCATCGCCCTCTCGGCACTGGCCGGGGCCGGCAGTTCGCTGGTGCTGAACCTGTCGCCCAACCCCTTTGCCGCCAACGAGATCATGTTCTGGATGATGGGTTCGCTGGCCGACCGCTCGATGCTGCATGTCTGGATCGCGGCGCCGCTGATCCTGTCGGGGCTGGCGCTGCTGCTGGCCTGCGGGCGGGCGCTGGATGCGCTGACCCTGGGCGAGGATGCGGCGGCCAGTTCCGGCATCGACCTGCGGCGACTGCGGCTGGTCCTGGTGCTGGGCACGGCGGCGGCGATCGGCGGGGCGACGGCGGTGGCGGGCAGCATCGGCTTTGTCGGGCTGGTGGTGCCGCATCTGCTGCGCCGGCTGGCGGGCGCACGGCCGGGGCGGCTGCTGCTGGCCTCCGGCCTCGGCGGCGCCGCCATGGTGCTGGCCGCCGACATCGCGGTACGGGTGATCCTGCCGGGGCGCGACCTGAAGCTGGGGGTGCTGACCGCGCTGGTCGGCGCGCCGCTGTTCCTGCACCTGATCCTCAGCACGCGGAGGCAGGGGCTGTGACGCTGGAATTGCGCGACCTGACCTGCCGCCGCGACGGCCGCACGGTGATCGAGGGGGTGGACCTGCGCATCGGCGCCGGCGAGTTCGTCGGCCTGCTCGGCCCCAACGGCGCCGGCAAGACCACCCTGCTGCGCGCGGCGCTGGGCCTGCTGCCGGCCGGCGGCCATTCCTCGCTGGCGGCGCTGCCGGTGCGGGCGCGGGCGCGGGCGGCGGCCTTCATGCCGCAGGGCCGCGAGATCGCCTGGCCGATGGCGGTGGAAACCCTGGTCGCGCTGGGCCGCATCGCCCATCCCGGCGCCGCCGGTGCCGCCGACCGCCGGGCGGTCGAGGCGGCGCTGGAGGCGCTGGCGCTGGTTCCGCTGCGCCACCGGCCGGCCACCTCGCTGTCGGGGGGCGAGCAGGCCCGGGTGCTGCTCGCGCGGGCGCTGGCGCAGGAGACGCCGCTGCTGATCGCCGACGAGCCCATCGCCGGCCTCGATCCCGCCGCCCAGATCGGCGCCATGCGCATGTTCCGGCGGCTGGCGCAGGAGGGGCGCACGGTGCTGGCCTCGCTGCACGACCTGGGGCTGGCGGCGCGGCACTGCACCCGCCTGCTGCTGCTGCGGCAGGGGCGGATCATGGCCGACGGCCCGCCGGCGCTGGTGCTGACCGAGGACAACCTCGCCCGCTGCTTCGGCGTCACCGCCCGCGTCGAACCCGGCCCGCAGGGCCTGTCCGTGCAACTGCTGGACGTGGTGGCGCCGGAATAGGCCGGCCCGAACGGCCCTCCATGCCGAGCCCCCACGCCGAGGGGCGGCGGCCCGCATTCCTGCGGTGCCGGGAAGGGGCACGACCGCTCCGGCCCACTTCATATATCAAAATAAAAAATTACCATACTAAACCCTTGCATGCCGGGGGCGCATCCCCGAAGCTGGCCGCAAACGTCAAGGGGTGGATGACGCATGACCACAGCCATGTCCGAGCCGGCGCGTGTGAACGGCAGCCCGGTCCGCTTCGAGGGGCTGGGCAAGCGCTATGGCAGCTTCGTCGCCGTGCATCCCATGGATCTACAGGTCGGGGCGGGCGAGTTCCTGTCCTTCCTCGGCCCGTCCGGCTCCGGCAAGACCACCACGCTGATGATGCTGGCCGGCTTCGAGGCACCGACCAGCGGCCGCATCCTGGTCGGGGATCGCGACATCACCGCCACCGCCCCCGCCCGGCGCGACATCGGCATGGTGTTCCAGAGCTATGCGCTGTTCCCG
Organism: Paracoccus sp. (in: a-proteobacteria); assembly: GCA_040392885.1. GTDB lineage: Bacteria > Pseudomonadota > Alphaproteobacteria > Rhodobacterales > Rhodobacteraceae > Paracoccus. The sequence goes on from JBEBVF010000003.1 coordinate 49,133, forward strand.
CATATGACAGTCGAGCAGAACATCGCCTTTCCCCTGCGCATGCGCCGCATGGCCGGGGCCGAGCGGAGCCGGAGCGTGGCGCGGGTGCTGGAGATCGTCGGCCTGGGCGAGTTCGCCCGCCGCTATCCGGCGCAGCTTTCGGGCGGCCAGCAGCAGCGGGTGGCGCTGGCCCGGGCCATCGTCTTCCAGCCGCCGGTGCTGTTGATGGACGAGCCGCTCTCGGCACTGGACAAATACCTGCGCAGTCATTTGCAGACCGAGATCAAGCGCATCCAGCGCGAGCTGGGCATCACCGTGGTCTATGTCACCCATGACCAGGACGAGGCGATGACGCTTTCCGACCGCATCTGCGTGATGCGCGACGGCCGCATCGCCCAGATCGGCGCACCGGAGGAGCTGTATCGCGCCCCGCAGGACGAATTCGTCGCCGGCTTCCTGGGGGAATCCAACATGTTCACCCGTGCGGCCACGGCGGTTGACGGCGGCCTGCGCCTCGACCTCGGCAACGGGCTGGTGCTGCCGGTGGCGCAGCACCCGGCGGGCGGGCGGGTGACGGTCTCGGTGCGCCCCGAGCATCTGCGCTTTCACCCCGATCCGGCCGGTGCCGCCACGGTCCGCGACGCCACCTATGTCGGCGACCACCGCCGCTACGAGCTGGCGCTGGACGATGGCACCGTGCTGGTGGCCAAGGTGCAGGTGACGGACGGCTCCGGCGCGGTGGCACCGGGAACCCGGGTGGCGGTGGACTGGCCCGTCGCGGAAATGCGCCTGTTCGCCGATGGCAAGGCGCTGCAATGAGCGGGTTTTTCCATAGCCGCGCCGGATCGCCTTCGCCAGCCTGCGAAGCGGCAAGTGGCACCAAGAGAACCGGGCGGAGCCCGGCCGAGGCCACCCATCCCGATCGTCCCATCCACCCTTGCCCCGCGCGCCCTGCTCCATCGCAAGGCGGCCTGCAGCGCAGTCGCCTCGGGTCGCCGTCGCCGACCTGCGCAACACCCGCCTCCGGCGCCGACAGGGAGATCGCCCACGCCGCTCGGTGCGCATATCCTACCCGCCCGACCCGCCCTGCCCCGCCGCAAGGCGCCGCCATGACACGCCTGCCGCGCCATCCCGCCGCATCGCTGCCCCCGCATTGCGAGGCACGGCCATGAGGCGGCTGCTGCGCAATCCCGCCGGGCTGATCCTGCCGCTGCTGGGGTTCCTGCTGGTCTTCTACCTGCTGCCGGTGGCGCTGATGCTGGGCCGCAGCGCCGGCAAGGAGGCGGATTTCGCCCCCTATCTGGCCGTCTTCACCTCCGAGGTGGCGGTCAAGGTGTTCCTCTACACGCTGCGGGTGGCGGTGTTCTCGACCCTGATCACGCTGCTGCTGGCCTATCCGCTGGCCTATTACATCGCCACCACCACCGAGCGCCGGGCGATGGTCCTGCTCGCCATGGTGCTGGTGCCGTTCTGGACCTCGATCCTGATCCGGTCCTATGCGTGGATGGTGCTGCTGGGACAGCGCGGGGTCATCAACGGCTTTCTGGGCTGGATCGGCATCATCGACCAGCCGATCCGCATGCTGAACACGCCGTTTGCGGTCTATATCGGCATGGTGCATGTGCTGCTGCCCTTCATGGTGCTGCCGATCCTCGGCGCGCTGAAGGCGATCGACGGGCGGCTGGTGGCGGCGGCGGAAAACCTCGGCGCCGGGCCGGGATCGGTGTTCCGCCATGTCATCCTGCCGCTGTCGATGCCGGGGGTGCTGGCGGGTTCCGTGCTGGTCTTCGTGCTGGCGCTGGGCTTCTACATCACCCCGGCGCTGGTCGGCGGGCCGCGCGACATGACCATTTCCATGCTGATCGCGCAGGAGGTGGACCTGCTGCGCTGGGACGTGGCCTCGGCGCTGGCGACGGTGCTGCTGCTGACGACGCTGGCGGCGCTGCTGGCGGTCAGCCGCGTCCTCAGCCTCGACCGCATCATGGGGAAAGCGAAATGAGCCGGCGTTCCATCCGCGTCACCGGCCCGCTCACCCAGGCGGTGCTGGCCACCATCGCCATTCTGGTGGCGCTGTTTCTGATCCTGCCGGTGCTGGTGATCCTGCCGGTCTCGTTCTCGGCCGGCAGCTTCCTCAGCTTTCCGCCGCCGGGGTTTTCGCTGCAATGGTATGAGCGGCTGTTCTCGCGCCCCGAATGGCTGGACTCGGCCTGGCGCAGCATCTGGATCGCCGGGGTGGTGACGCTGGTTTCCACGGTGCTGGGCACGCTGGGCGCCTTCGGGCTGGTGCGGGGGCGGTTTCGGGGCCAGCGGATCGTGCTGGCCTTCGTGCTGTCGCCGCTGATCATTCCCGGCGTGATCGTCGCCATCGCCATCTATTTCTTCTATGCGCAGTTCCGGCTGACCGGCTCGGCCATCGCCATCGCGCTGGCCCATACCACGCTGGCGGTGCCCTTCGTGGTGGTGAACGTCGCCGCATCCCTGCACGGCTTTGACCGGCGGCTGGAGATGGCGGCGCAGAACCTCGGCGCCGGCACGCTGGCCACCTTTCGCCTCGTCACCCTGCCGATCATCCGGCCCGGTATCGCCGCCGGGGCGCTGTTCGCCTTCATCTCCTCCTTCGACGAGCTGATCGTGGCGCTGTTCATCGCCGGGCCAAGGCAGGTCACGCTGCCGCTGCGCATGTGGGAGAGCATGCGCTCCTCGCTGGAGCCGACGCTGGCCGCCGTGTCGATGCTGGCGGTCACGGTGTCGGTGGCGCTGTTCTTCAGCTCCTCGATGCTGCAAAGCCGGGCGCGGCGGCGGCTGGCGCGGCGGGAGGACGGCTGATGCGCATCCTGATCCATGCGGGCATGGTGATCGCCTTTCGCGACGGCGCCCACCGCCTGCTGCGCGACGGCTGGGTGGTGGTCGCGGACGATCGCATCGCCGCGCTGTCCGGCGCCCGGCCCGAAGGCGATTTCGATCAGGTCCTGGAGGCCCCGCATGCCCTGCTGACGCCGGGGCTGATCGACATGCACGCCCATATCACCAGCGCGCCCTATGACCGATCCTATGTCGAGGATGTGGGCAAGCCGGGCTTTTGCTTTTCCGGCCTGCCGGAGCTGCTGCCGGCAATGGGTGCGGCGCTGGATGTCGAGGCCCAGCAGGCGGCGGTGGATTTCTCGCTGGCCGAGATGACCCGCAGCGGCACCACCACGCTGTTCGAGATCGGCTGGCTGGGCGACTATACCGCCGAGGCCGTCGCGCGCGCGGGCCTGCGCGCCTATATCGGCGAGGGCTATGGCGCCGCCCGCTGGCGCACCATGGACGGGCGGCGGATGCGCTATGACTGGAAGCCCGACCTGGGCATGGACGGGCTGGCGGCGGCGGTGGCGTTCGCCGCCCGCATCGACGGCCGCGCCAATGGCAGGTTGCGCGGGATGCTGACGCCGATGCAGGTGGCGATGGTCACGCCCGAATTGCTTTCCCGCACCCGCGCGCTGGCCGAGGAAATGGACCTGCCGATGACGCTGCACGCCGCCGAGGCGGTGTTCGAGTTCCACGAGATGGTCGCGCGCGAGGGTATGACCCCGATCGAATGGCTGGAGGCGCAGGAGTTCCTGTCCCCGCGCCTGATCCTCGGCCATGCCATCTTCACCAGCGGCCATTCCTGGCTGAACCATCCCGGCCGCGATCTGGAGATCCTGGCCCGCCATGGGGTTTCTGTGGCGCATTGCGCCTGGGTGTTTGCCCGGCGCGGTGTGGTGATGGAGAGTTTTGCGGATTACCTCGCGGCGGGGGTGACCATGTGCCTCGGCACCGATACCGCGCCGCAATCCATGCTGCAGGCCATGCGCGCGGCGGCGATCCTGTCCAAGGTGGCCGCCCGCGACCCCCGCCGCGCCCCCGCGCGCGAGCTGTTCGACGCCGCCACGCTGGCGCCGGCGCAGGTGCTGGGCCGCGACGATCTGGGCCGCATCGCCCCGGGCGCCAAGGCCGACCTGCTGCTCTGGGACATGCGGGGTTTTTCGCTGGTGCCGCTGCGTGATCCGCTGCGCAACCTTGTCTACTATGCGCAGCCCGAGGATCTGTGCCATGTGATGGTGGATGGCGACTGGCTGATGCGCGACCGCGCGCTGCTGCGGGTGGATGCGCCGGCCGCTGCCGCCGCGCTGCAACAGGCGGCCGAGCGGGTCTGGCGCGGCATCGGCCCCGGCGACTGGGCCGGGCGCGGCGTCGATGCGCTGTCGCCGCCCGAGCTTGAGGAATATTGATGAAACAGCCCAACGCGACCACCGCCCTGCCCGATGCGGCCATCCCGCCCGCCGCAATGCCCGAGGCCCCCGCCGCCTCCGGCAACCAGGTCGATCTGGCCTATGAGCAGATCGAGGACATGATCGTGCTGCTGAAGCTGGCGCCCGGCGCGCGCGTGACCGAGGCCATGCTGGCCCAGCATCTCGGCATCGGCCGCACCCCGATCCGCGAGGCGCTGCTGCGGCTGGCCTCGGACGGGTTGCTGATCTGGCAGCCGCGGCGCGGCATGGTGGTGCGCGAGATCAACTTCTCGATGCAGATGAAGGTGTTCGAGGCCCGCCGCGCCATCGAGACCGTGCTGGTCACCGCCGCCGCCCGCCGCCGCACCCGCGCCGAGGCCGAGCGCATGACCGCCATCATCGCCCGCTTCCGCGCCCTGCTGGACAGCGGCGACCAGGACGAGATCATGCGGCTGGACCGGCATTATGTCCGCCTGCTGCTGGAACTGTCGCGCAACCCGTTCCTGTCGCAGATCATCCCGCTCTATTCGCTGTCCAGCCGCTTCTGGCATGCGCATCACGACCTTTACCGCAGCCGCTATCAATACGGCACGCTGACCGATTTCCACATCCGCATCGGCGAGGCCGTGGCCGAGGGCGACGAGGCGCTGGCCCGCAGCCGCGTTGACGAGTTCATGGAATATATCGAGGAGTTCACCGTCTATGTCGGCAAGGAACTCTCGGACAGGGAGCATTGACATGCACGACCAGGCCGGCAGCAAGGCCACGCTGATCCGCAACATCGCCTGGCTGGTCGCCTATGATCCCGCCGCCGGCGGCCACAGCTATCGGCAGGGCGCCGACATCGCCTTTCGCGGCGACCGTTTCGTGGACCCGGCCAGCCTGGCCCCGGACGCGATCGGCGAGACCATCGACGGCAGCGGGCTGCTGGTCATGCCGGGCTTCGTCAACATCCATGCCCATCCCGGTTTCGAGACCATGATCAAGGGCCTGACCGAGGAGGTCGGCAGCCCGAATTTCTACATGAGCTCGCTCTACGAATATCTCTATCTGTTCGACACCACCGCCGAGGGCATGGTCGCCGCCACCCAGATCGCGCTGTCCGAACTGATGCAGAGCGGGGTGACCACGATCTGCGACCTCTCGACCCCGCATGAGGGCTGGATCGACACGCTGGCGGCCAGCGGGATGCGCGCCTATGCGGCGCCGATGTTCCGCGACGGCCGCTGGTTCACCGCCGACGGCCACCGCGTGCAATACGAATGGAAGCTGGCCGAGGGGCCAAAGCGCATGGAGGCCGCGCTGGCCGCCGTCGATGCCGCCATCGCCCATCCCTGCGGGCGGCTGTCGGGACAGGTGGTGCCGGCCCAGATCGACACCTGTTCTGAGGGTCTGTTCCGCGCCGCCCTGCAGGAGGCCCGCCGGCGCGGCATCACCATCCAGACCCATGCCTCGCAAAGCGTGGTGGATTTCACCGAGATCATGCGCCGCCATGGCAGGACGCCGGTGGGCTGGCTGGAGGAACTGGGGCTGCTGGGGCCGGACATGATCCTCGGCCACGGCATCTTCCTCGACCACAACGACTGGCTGGGCTGGCCGTCGCGCGAGGACCTGCCCCGGCTGGCGGCGACCGGCACCTCGGTCGCGCATTGCCCGACCGTGTTCATCCGGCGCGGCATCACCTTGCAGCATCTGGGCCGCTATCTGGCCGAAGGGGTGAATGTCGGCATCGGCACCGACACCTATCCCCACAACATGATCGAGGAGATGCGCCACGGCATCTATGCCGCCCGCACCACCGCCCGCGACGTGCGCGCCGCCAATGCCAAGGCGATGGTGACGGCGGCGACGCTGGGCGGGGCGAAGGCGCTGGGGCGCGACGATATCGGCCGCATCGCACCGGGCGCCAAGGCGGATTTCTTTACCGTGGACCTGCATCATCCCGCCATGCGGCCGCTGCATGATCCCGTGCGCAGCCTGATCTATTCCGCCGGCGAGCGACCGATCCGCGACACCTGGGTGGACGGGCGCCGGGTGGTCCGCGACGGGCGCGCGCTGGCCTTCGACACCGAGGCGGCGATGGACCGGCTGGAGGCGGCGCAGCGCGTCTCGGTGGCCGAGGTGGGCAAATACGACTGGGCCGGCCGCCCGGCCGAGACCCTGATGCCGCGGGTGTTCTGAACGCCCCCCAAGAACCGGAGACGATGATGAACGGCGCTGATCTTCTGTGCGACGCCTTGCTGGCGAATGGCATCGACATGTGTTTCGCCAATCCCGGCACCTCCGAGATGCATTTCGTCGCCGCGCTGGACCGCAAGCCGCAACTGCGCTGTGTGCTGGGCCTGTTCGAAGGCGTGGTGACCGGCGCCGCCGACGGCTATGCGCGCATGGCCGACCGGCCGGCGGCGACGCTGCTGCATCTGGGGCCGGGCCTGGGCAACGGGCTGGCGAACCTGCACAATGCGCGGCGGGCGCATACGCCGATGGTCAACATCGTCGGCAATCACGCCACATGGCATCGCGACCATGAGGCGCCGCTGAGTTCGGATGTGGAAACGCTGGCCCGGCCGATGTCCGACTGGGTGCAGAGCTGCGACGACGTGCGCGACATCGCCGCCGACCTGAACGCCGCCGTCGTGGCGGCGCTGGCGGCGCCGGGGGTGGCGACGCTGCTGCTGCCCGCCGATACCGCCTGGAACGAGGCGCCGCTTGGCGCGCCCGTGACCCCGGCACTACGGCCACGGCCCGGGGATTTCGACCGCTCGGCCGGGTCGCGCATCCGCGCGGCGCTGGCGGCCGGGCAGCGGGTGGCGCTGCTGCTGGATGGCAAGGCGCTGCAGGCCGGGGCGCTGGAGACCGCCGGCCGGATCGCCGCGCGCACCGGCATCCGCCTGCTGGCCCCGACCTCGGTCGCCCGGATCGAGCGCGGCGCCGGCCGCGTTGCGGTCGAACGCGTGCCCTATCGCATCGAGGCGGCGCGCGAGGCGATGGCCGATATCGACATGCTGGTTCTGCTGGGCGCCATCGCGCCGGTGGCGTTCTTCGCCTATCCCGGCCAGCCCAGCCTGCCCACCCGCCCGGATTGCGAGATCCTCGATTGCGCCGGCCCGGGCGCCGACATGGTGGGCGCGCTGGACTGGCTCTGCGCCGATCTGGGCGCGGGCGATGCGGCCCCGACCCTTGCCGCCCCCGCGCGCGAGCCGCGGCCGCAGGACGGCCCGCTGACCGGCGAGAGCGTCACCGCGCTGATCGCCCGCCACCTGCCGGAGCAGGCCATCGTGGTCGACGAATCCATCACCACCGGCTGGCGCTTTGCCGAACAGTCGCAGGGCGCGCCCGCCCATGACGTGCTGGACCTGACCGGTGGCGCCATCGGCATCGGCCTGCCACTGGCCGCCGGCGCCGCCATCGCCTGCCCCGACCGCAAGGTGATCTGCCTGCAGGCGGACGGCAGCGGCTTCTATACCTGCCAAGCGCTGTGGACCCATGCGCGCGAGCGGCTGGACGTGCTGACGGTGATCTTCGCCAACCGCACCTACAACACCCTGCATGGCGAGATGCGCCGCGTCGGCGTCAACCAGTTCGGCGAGAATGCCCGGCGGATGCTGAATCTGGACGATCCGGCGCTGGATTGGGTGGCGCTGGCCGGCGCCCAGGGCGTGCCCGGTGCCCGCGCCGCCACGGTGGCCGAGTTCGAGGCGCTGCTGCTGAAGGCGCTCTCCGGTCCCGGCCCGTTCCTGATCGAGGCGCTGATCTGATCCCCGGCCCGGCCCGCAGCGGGGCAGGGTAGATAATATATTATCTGGACTCTGTGTGATATTTTATTGGCAATTTGGCATACTTTCGGTTGCCGGATCGCCCTGCCTGTCCTAGGCTCGGCCCGTCTCGCGGCGCCTGCGGCGCGCGGAGCAACAGGGTCAAGGGAGGACTCACATGGACAAGCGGGAACAGGAACTGATCCGGCGGCTGCGCGCCTCGGTCATCGTTCCGCCGACGGCGCGACGCGATTTCCTGAAACTGTTCGGCGGCGCCGCCGCGCTGGCGATGGCCGGCCCGGCGCTGACCGGCCGCGCCTTCGCGCAGGAGGCGCCGATGCCGGAGTTCGGCGCCATCCCCGATGCCTGGAAAGGTTCGGGCGAGGTGGTCGTCGTCACCTGGGGCGGCATCGGCACCGACATGCAGCGCAAGGCCTGGTTCGAGCCCTTCGAGCAGCTTTGCGGCATCCGCGTGGTCGAGGCGGTCGGCCCCGACCCGGCCAAGCTGAAGGCGATGGTCGATACCGGGACGCAGGAATGGGACATCTGCCAGATCGGCCGCGGCGCCATGATCGAGCTGATGAACCAGGGCGACTATCTGGAGCCGATCGACTACAGCCTCGTGGAGGACGGGGTGACCGACGACTTCCGCTCCGAGCACGGGCTGGACATCGTGCCTTATGCCCAGATGATCGCCTATCGCACCGATGTCTTTCCCGAGGGCCCGACCGGCTGGGCGGACTTCTATGATACCGCGAAATTCCCCGGCGCACGCTCGATGCCCATCGCCACCAAGGGCAACGTGCCGGAACTGGTCGGCGCCCTGCTGGCCGACGGCGTGCCGATGGATCAGGTCTATCCGATCGACATCGACCGGGCCATTGCCAAGCTCTACCAGATCAAGCCGAACGTCATCAAATGGTGGGAGGCCGGCGCCCAGCACATGCAGATCCTGCTGGACAACGAGGCGCCGATGGTCACCGCCTGGAACGGCCGCATCAAGGCCGCGCAGGACGAGGGCCATCCGGTCGAACTGGTCTGGAATGGCGGCATGGTGCTGAACAACGCCTGGCTGATCCCCAAGGGCGCGCCGAACCTGTCGAATGCCCAGAAATTCGCCGCCTTCAGCAGCTCGGCCGTCGCGCAGGCGCGTTACTCGACGCTGCTGCCCTATGGTTTCACCAATGTCGATTCGGCGGCGCTGCTGCCGGAAGCCCTGCTGAAGACCCTGCCCACGGCGCCCGAGAACTATCGCCAGATGGTGCCCTATCAGCATGAATGGTGGGCCGCGAACCGCCCCGAGGTGATCGAGAAGTTCAACCAGATGATGCTGTCCTGATCCGGCAGCCCCCGCGCCCGGCGGTCCTGCGGCCGCCGGGTTTTCCATGCCCTTCCCCAGGTGCCCGCATGCTCCGAACCGCCCCGATCGAAACCGTCGTCGTCAATGGCCGCCTCTATACGATGGAAAGCCCCGGCGATCATGTCGAGGCGCTGGCCATCGCCGGCGGCCGCATCGTCGCCATGGGCGACAGCGCCGAGATTCTCGCGCTGGCACCGGAGGCGCAGATCATCGACGCCGGGGGCCGCGCCGGCCTGCCCGGGCTGATCGACAGCCATTGCCATCCCGACATGGTGGGTGCCCGGCTGGGCCGCTGGCACGATTTCGGCGACGACCGCGCCACCACCCGCGAGGCACTGCTGGAGACGGTGCGCCGCGCCTGCGCCGGAAAACCGGACGGCCACTGGTTCATCGGCTCGAATTTCGACGACCTGCGCCATGGTGGCTATCCGACCCGGGCCGAGCTGGACGCGGCCGCCGGCGGCCGCCCGGTCTTCATCTATCGCCGCTGCGCGCTGATCGGCATGGCCAACAGCGCCGCGCTGGCCGCGGTCTGCTTTACCGGCGACGTGCCCGACCCGCCCGCCGGCCGCATCGAGCGCGACGCCGACGGCGTGCCCACCGGCCTGCTGCATGCCCGCGCCGCCCATATCGTCATCGAGCATATCCAGGCCGACTATACCAAGGAGGATTTCCGCCGCGGGCTGGGCAAGGTCTTCGAGGGCTATCTCGCCCATGGCATCACCTCGGTCCATAACAGCCTGACCCAGACCCAGGCGATCCGCGCCTATCAGGACATGCGCGACGCGGGGGAACTGCATCTGCGCGTCGGCATCCTGGTGACGGGGCGCGACCTCGAGCTGACCGCGGCCATGCTGCGCTCGGGGCTGCGCAGCGGCTTCGGCGACGAATGGGTGCGGCTGATCGGGGTGGAATGGGTCTGCGATGGCTCGACCTCCGGGCGCAGCGCCGCCTATTTCGAACCCTATGCCGGCACCCCGCTGCCGGGCGAGCGGCCGGACAATCGCGGCGTGCTGCTGATGGACCCCGAGCAGCACAAGGCGCGGGTGCGGGCGGCGCTGGATGCCGGGATGATCGTCTGCACCGACGCCATGGGCGATCGCGGCATCGCCGAGGTGATCAGAGTCTACGAGGCGGTGCTGGCCGAGGCCCCCCGCCCCGACCACCGGCTGCGCATCGAGCATTGCTGCGCGGTGACGCCCGATAACCTGGCGGGGCTGAAACGCAACGGCATCATCGCCTCCTCGGCCTCGGGCTTTGCCTGGGACCTGGGCGACGCGCATATCGCCGCCCGCGGCGCCGGAGCGATGCGCGATTTCTGGCCGCATCGGGCGCTGATCGACGCCGGGGTGGTGGCACCGATCCATTCCGACCACCCGGTCTGCCAGTCCAACCCCTTCCTCGGCATGTCGGCGCTGGTGAACCGGCGCACCTCCAGCGGCGCCTCGCTGGATGCCGCCATGGCGATCTCGGTCCACGAGGCGGTGGAGGCCTATACCGTCCACGGCGCCCATGCCGGCCGCGAGGAGAACCTGAAGGGCCGGCTGCGGCCGGGCATGCTGGGCGATCTGTGCCTGTTGGACCGCGACCCGTTCAAGGAACCGCCCGAGACGCTGCACGAGACCGGGGTGGACATGACCATTGTCGGCGGCACGGTGCGCTGGACGCGCATGGGCAGGGAGGCGGCGGGCTAGGGGCAGCGGCGACTGGGCCAGCCGACCGCGCCGGGCGTGGTGCCGTCGTATCCGGCGCGCAAAGGGGGCGGGCACGGCCGGGGGCATCGGAAAACCACCCGGCCCATTGCAGGGTCAGACAGCCGCCCGCCACGACTGCACAGACTGGCGCTGTGCTGTCCACTAAGGGCCTTGAGAATGATGCTCCGGAAACCGCAGCCCCCCTTTCGCAACCTCAGGCTTGCCAGGGCTGGCACCTCGGAAACTACAACCCGGCGCTTTGCCCCCCGCTGCGGGCCTTGAGATTGATGCTCCGGAAGCCGCAGCCCCCCTTTTGCGACGTTGGGCTTGCCGGGGCTGGTGCCGCGGAAACTACAACCCGGCGCTGTGCCGCCCGCTGTGGGCCTTGAGGTTGATGCTTGGGGAACCGCAGGCCCATTGCAACCGGATGGCCGCCGCGACCTCGGGCTTGCCGGGCCCGGCGCTTCGGAAACCACCGGCCGGCCACAGCTCCGAACCGCCACCCCCTAACCCGTATGCGGATAGAGGGTCAGCAGCTCCTCCAGCAGGTCGACGAATTTCTGCTCGGGCGGGGTCAGCGGGCCGTGGCCGCTATGCACCAGGAACACGTCTGCCCCCAGCGAGGCACCCTCGATCTGCAGCGGCCAGAGCTGGCCGGATTCCACGTCTCGCATCACCGACGCCACCGGCAGCAGGCCGATGCCCAGCCCGGCGATGATCATGCGCCGGATCTCCTCCATGTCGTGGCTGGAGCCGCTGATGCGCCGGCCGAGGCCGAGGCCGTCGCGCAGCATCACCATCGGCTCCAGCCCCATGCCCTCGCCGGCGCAGCTGAAGGTGACGAAGGGTTCCTGCGCAAGGCTGCGCGCCGAGAGCTGGCGCTGGCCGAACAGCCGGTGCTCGGCGCCGCAGAACACCCCGAACTCCTCGCGGAACAGGTGGCGGCATTCCAGGTTGATCATCGGCTTGGCCAGCAGGCAGATGCCGATGCCGGCCTTGGCCTGAGTGATCTGGCGCACGGTCTCCATCGAATTGCGGACCTCGATCCGCCAGGTGATCGAGGGATAGCGCTGATGCAGCAGCCGCATGGCCTCGTCGATGACCGGCGCCCGCAGCCGGCTGATGATGCTCAGGCGCAATTCGCCGAATTCCTCGGCGCCGCGGTCCTCGGAGAGGGCGGCGATGCGGTCGATGCCGCGCAGGATCTCGGCGCATTCCTGATAGATTTTCTCGCCGCGCAGGGTCAGCGCAAAGCGCCGGCTGTCGCGGAACACCAGCTGGCAGCCCAGCTGCTCCTCCAGCTTTTGCAGCGACAGGCTGACCGAGGGCTGGCTGATCTCCAGCCGCCGGGCCGCACGGGTCAGGCCCTGTTCCTCGGCGATCATGCAGAAGACGCGCAACAGGTTCCAGTTCAGGTCGGCAAGGGCGGATCGATGCGGCATGACCCTCAGGTTGCACGGAGCCGGCGCCCCGCGCAACGGGCTTGCCGGGTCAGGCCGGATGCAGGCAGCGCGCCAGATGGTCGATGTCGGGATGCGACGGGATCACCCCCTTGCGGCAGTCGGGCTGCACGAAGGCACAGCGCGGCGCAAAGGCGCAGCCCTCGCCGCGCGCCAGCGGATCGGCGCTGCCGCTGCCCAGCGGCAGGTCTGGCAGGCCCTGCCCCGGCTCGGGCGCCAGCGTCGCGCCGAGCAGCGAGCGGCTGTAATGATGGGCGGCATGGCCGAACATGGTCTCGACCGGGGCTTCCTCGACCTTCTCGCCCAGATACATCACCGCGACGCTGTCGGCGAGATGCTCGACCACGGCGAGGTTGTGGCTGACGAAGACCATGGTCAGGTCGAGGTCGCGGCGCAGTTCCAGCAGCAGGTTGATGACCTGCGCCTGCACCGAGACATCCAGCGCCGAGGTCGGCTCGTCGCAGATCAGCACCTTGGGGCGCATGACCAGGGCGCGGGCGATGGCGACACGCTGGCGCTGACCGCCCGACAGCTCGGCCGGATAGGCGTCGGCCAGCCGGGCGGGAAAGCCGACCCGGTCCAGCATCTCGGCGGTGGTGCGGGCGACATCTTCGCCGCGGCGATGCAGGCGCAGCGGCTGCGAGACCAGATCGCGGATGCGCCGCACCGGGTTCAGCGAGGAATAGGGGTCCTGGAACACCGGCTGCACCAGCCGCACCCGCTCCTCCAGCGGCAGCGTGCCGATCTCGCGGCCGTCCAGCAGCACCTCGCCCTCGTCGGGGCGCAGCAGGCCCAGCATGACATTGACCGCCGTGCTCTTGCCGCAGCCGCTCTCGCCGACCAGGCCCAGCGTCCGGCCCGGCATCACCGCCAGCGACAGATCGTTCAGCGCCGTCAGAACCGCCTTGCCGCGGAACATGCCCAGCGAGACGTCATAGCGTTTCGACACATGGCGCAGTTCCAGCGCCGGCGTGGGGGCGGGGGCGGGCGCGGGGAAGGTAGCGGATGCAGGGGCGGGGGTCATGGCTGGGGCTCCATCACCAGAAGGTGGCATTCGGCGCGCTGGCCGCCGCGCGCGACCAGCGGCGGGCTGGTGGTGGCGCAGACCGGCATGGCATGGGGGCAGCGGTCGCGAAAGGCGCAGCCGGTGATGCCGCCAATCAGCCCCGGCACCCGGCCGGGAATCGCCGCCAGCGGCTGGCCGCGCGCCGTGCGCCCCGGCACCGGAATCGCCGCCATCAGCCCGCTGGTATAGGGATGCATCGGATGGGCGAAGACATCCCTGGCGGCGCCTTCCTCGACGATGCGGCCGGCATACATCACCGCCACGCGGTCGGCCACCGCCGCGACCACGCCGAGGTCATGGGTGATCAGCAGCAGGCCCAGCCCCAGGTCGCGCTGGATGCCGGCCAGCAGCGTCAGGATCTGCGCCTGGATGGTCACGTCCAGCGCGGTCGTCGGCTCGTCGGCGATCAGGAAGCGGGGCCGGCCCATCAGCGCCATGGCGATCATCAGCCGCTGGCGCTGGCCGCCGGAGAACTGGTGCGGATATTGCCGCAGCCGCTGCCCGGCGCGGGCGATGCCGACGCGCTCCAGCAGCTGGATGGCGCGGGCCTCGGCGGTGCGGCGGTCGATACCCTCGGCCAGCATGGCGCCCTCGGTCAATTGCCGGCCGATGGTCAGCGTCGGGTTGAGCGAGGTCATCGGGTCCTGGAAGATCATCGACAGGCCGCGGCCGCGCAGCGCCCCCCAGGCCCGCGAGGGCTTGTCGCGCATGTCGTGGCCCAGCACCTCGAAGGTGCGGGCGCGGGTCTTCGCCGTCTTCGGGCCCAGCCCCATCAGGGTCATCGCCGTCAGCGACTTGCCGCAGCCGGATTCGCCCACGAGGCACAGGGTCTCGCCCGCCTCCAGCCACAGGTCGACGCCGCGCACGGCGTTCAGCGGCCCGCGCTCGGTCGGGATGGTGATGTGCAGGTCGCGCAGCTCCATCAGGCTCATTTCACCGGCCCTCCGGTCAGGTCACGCAGCCCGTCGCCCAGCATGTTGACGGCCAGCACCAGGATGCACAGCGCCACGCCCGGCAGGGTGATCAGCCAGGGATCGAACAGGATATTGTCGCGCCCCTCGGCGATCATCAGCCCCCAGGAGGGGGTCGGCGCGCGGACACCGAGGCCGAGGAAGGACAGCGCCGCCTCCAGCAGGATGACGTTGGCCACCTCCAGCGTCAGGATGACGATCAGCGCGCTGCGCATGTTGGGCAGGATTTCCAGGAACAGGATGCGGGCCTGGCTGGCGCCGATGGCGCGCAGGCCCTTGATGAACTCGCGCGAGCGCAGCGATTGCGCCGCCGCCCGCGACACCACGGCAAAGCGGTCCCACAGCAGCAGGCCCAGCACCGCGACCAGCGTGCCCAGCGAGGCGCCGGCAAAGGCCACCGCCGCCAGCGCCACCAGCACGATCGGCAGCGACAGCCGCGTGGTGATGATGAAGCTGATAACCATGTCGGCAATACCGCCGAAATAGCCCGCCACCAGCCCCAGCGACACGCCGATGATCGACGATACCAGCACCACGCCGAAACCGATACCCAGCGAGATGCGGGTGCCATAGATCAGCCGCGACAGGTAATCGCGCCCCAGATGGTCGGTGCCCAGCAGATGCCCGGGCACCGCGCGGTCATGCCAGAAGGGCGGCAGGAAACGCTGGGTCAGGTCCTGCGCATAGGGGTCGTGCGGGGCCAGCAGCGGCGCCAGGATCGCCACCAGCAGCATGACCAGCAGCACGCCGCCACCGATCGCCAGCCCGGAATTGCGCAGCGCCTTGCGCCAAAGCGGCGGCGGCGCGGTCTCGGATGTCGTACTCATCAGCGGGCCCCCCGGATGCGCGGATCGAGCCACGCGTTCAGCAGGTCGCCGGTGGTGGTCAGCACCACATAGACCAGCGACAGGATCAAGATGATCGCCTGCACCACCGGCATGTCGGCGCGCAGCAGCGATTCCCAGGCCAGCCGGCCGACCCCGTTCAGCGCGAACACGCTCTCGATCACGATGGAGCCGGAGAGCAGCACGCCCAGCTGCACCGCCGCCAGCGAGACCAGCGGCAGGATGGCGTTGCGCAGCGCATGGCCGGCGATGACCCGGCCTCCGTCCAGCCCCTTGGCATAGGCGGTGCGGATATAGTCGGCGCCCATCACGTCGATCATGCCGGAGCGGGTGATGCGCATCATCGCCGGGATCGCCGAATAGGCCAGCACGATCACCGGCAGGATATAGCCCTGCCAGGTCGCCGCGCCCGAGATCGGCACCAGCTGATACCAGACCCCGAACACCACGATGGCCATCAGCCCCAGCCAGAAGCTGGGAATCGCCTGCCCGGTCACCGCCAGCAGCAGGGCGAGGCGGTCGACCAGCCCGTTCGGCTTCAGCGCCGCCGCGATGCCCAGCGGCACCGACACCGCCAGCGCCAGCAGGAACGAGGCCACCCCCAGCCGCAGCGTGACCGGCAGCCGGTCGGCGATGATCTCGGTCACCGGGATGTGGAAATAGACGCTCTGGCCCAGATTTCCGCGCAACACCTGCCCGATCCAGTCGAGATACTGCACCAGGAACGGCCGGTCGAAGCCGAAGGCGATGCGGATGGCCTCGGCATCCTTGGCCGAGCCGCCGCTGCCGGCGATGGCGATGGCCGGATCGCCGACCATGAACATGAGGCCGAAGCTCAGCAGCGAGACGGCAATGCAGACGCCGAGCGCCACCACCAGCCTCTTGAGCAGATAGATCAGCATGAAGGCCCTCCGCCTGGGTGGAGGGCGCCGGGCTTGCGGCGCCCCCTGCCAAAGTCAGTCCCGGTCCGGGTTCACTTCCAGGCCGATTCCCAGAAGCGCGCGAACTCGTCGGGATAGGGTTGGAACGTCAGGTCGTTCGACAGGCCGTAATTCACATTGAAGCTGTACATCGGCACCACCCAGGCCTCGTCCGCGATGCGGGCCAGCCCCTTTGCATAGACCGCCTTGCGCTCCTCGGGATCGGTCGAGGTGTCGCCCACGGTCAGCCAGTCGATCAGCTCGGGCTGCTTGACCAGGTCATCGGCGCCGCCGCCGAAGAAGTTGGACAGCAGGAAGGCGACATCGCCGACGCCATAGCTGCCCCAGTTGCTGAAGAAGGCCGGCACCTGGCCCTCGCGCCACTTGCCGACCCCGGCGGCATATTGCAGCTCGTCCAGCCGGGCGGTGATGCCGACCTTGGCCAGATCGGCGGCGATCGCCTCGGCCACCGGCCGCGGCATCGAGGCGAAGACCATCGACAGTTCCAGCCCGTCGGCGAAACCGGCCTCGGCCAGCAGCGCCTTGGCCTTCTCGGGGTCGTATTCGTATTGCGTCACCTCCTGCGTGCAGCCGAACTGCGCCGGGTTGCAGAAGCTCTTCAGCGTCTCGGAGGCGCCGCCGGCGAAGGCGGTGGTGATGGCCTCGCGGTTGATGGCATGGAAGATCGCCTGCCGCACCTTCTGCTCGGCCAGTGGCGTGCCCTCCAGCGGCGCCAGGTTGATGAAGGAAATCCGCATGATCGGCGCCGAAATCACCGTGACCCGGCTTTCCAGCTGCTGCGCCTGATCCGGCGGAATCCGCCAGATCCAGTCGAGCGAGCCGGCCATCAGCTCGGCATATTGGGTGTTCATCTCGGGGATGGTGCGCACCACGATGCGGTCGATGGTGGCGCCGCCCTTGGGGCTGCCGGCGTAATGGTCGGCAAAGCGCTCCAGCACATAGCGCACGCCGGGCTCCTGCTCGACCAGCTTGTAGGGACCGGTTCCGACCGGCTGGCGCGCCATGCCCTCCGAACCGCCCTCGTTGAAATATTCGTGCGGATAGATCGGCAGCGAATCGGCCAGCATCTCGAAATCGCCGGCGAACTGCTTGGCCAGGTGGATGCGGACGGTGAAGTCGTCGACCTTCTCGACCTCCTTGATCCAGTCGACCGAGATCGAATAGCGGGTGCCGTATTCGGGCTTGATGACGGTGTTCAGGGTGTCGACCACGTCATCGGCGGTGAAATCGGCGCCGTTGTGGAATTTCACCCCCTGGCGCAGCTTGAACTCGATGGTCATCGGGTCGGGCCGGGTCCAGCTTTCGGCCAGCGCCGGCAGGAACTCGCCCGTGGCCATGTCCTTGTAGACAAGGCCGTCATAGACGTGGCGGGCGAGGATCAGCCCCTCGCGCCCGGCGATCTTGTAGGTGTCGAGCGGCTCGGGCTCGGCCGCGAAGGCGACGTTGAGGGTGTTGTCGGCCTTGCCGGCCAGCGCCGGGCCGGCCAGCAGGGCGGCGCTGGCGGTGGCCAGGAAAAGCTGCTTCAGCGAAATCTTCATCTTTGGCCTCGTCTGTTGGATGTTCAGTCTTGTTTGCCGGATCGGTCCGGTTCGTGCCGCGGGGCGGCATTGATCTGTTGCAGGGTCTCGCCGGCCCGCAGCCGGGCGAGGATGTCCAGCTCGGCCTCCTGCATGGCCAGCGCGGTCCGGGCGAAATCGCCGGCCCGGCCGGGATCGAGCGCGACGACGCCGCTTTCGTCGGCAAGGATGATGTCGCCGCGCCGCACCATGACGCCGCCGCAGGAGATGGCGCCGCCGACCTCGCCCGACATGCCGCGGTTGCGGGTGGTGATCGGCGAATGGCCCCGGCACCAGACCGGCACGCCCAGCGCCAGCAGCGCCGAGCGGTCGGTCACGAAACCGTCGATGACCACCGCCGCCACGCCGCGCGCCTGGGCCGCGGTGGCGGTGACGGCGCCGAAACAGGCATGGCGCAGGTCGCCGCAGCGGTCGATGACGATGACCTCGCCGGGCGCGGCCATGGACAGGGCCTCGACCAGCGCGGCGCCGTCCGATCCCGGCAGGCGCACGGTCAGCGCCGGGCCGAAGGCGCGGGTGCCGGGCAGCAGCGACTGGATGGCCGGCACCATGAAGCCGTCATCCAGGAAATGCCCCAGGGTGGCGGTTTCGACCTGCGAAAGATCGGGCATCATGGCGGCTCCCCCCTCCTGGCTCCTCCGTATGGGGAACCAGCCTATCGCCGGATCGGCGCGGCTCCTAACGAAAATCGGAACCCCGTTTCTATCGCAGCCATAACCCTCGCCTATGGATGGCGTGGCAGGAAACGCCGGCGTTCTGCATGGCGTTCTCGGGTCGAAGCGGCGGGGATCGAGGGGTGATAAAGGGGCAGAGGCGGCGGAGGTCCCGTCACCTGTGCGATGGGAGGAGCGCCAGTCGTTTCTCTGGGCGTCTCTGTGGATCCGGCGGGAATCGGGAGGCGACGCGGCGCCAGAAGCTGCAGAGAGTGGAGGCGCATCCGGCCACAGGGGCCGAACATCGGAGCCGGGGCCTGATCTCCACCTTCCCGCGCCTCTGCCCTGCCGGGAACGGGATCGCACTACACAAGGCAGGGCGGGAGGCCGGCGCCTGATCGCGCCGCCTCCGATTGCCGGGGTCTGGATGGCACCATCAGATATGTCGGAAACCGATGCCGGAAACCGGACCACCCGTTGCCTGCCGGCGCCGCGACCGTAATCACGGCATTCGCCGAGCCCGGCGCAGCACCCGCGCCGGGTGGACGGGCCGCCCGCCGGGGCGGCCCGGATCGTGACGGCCTCAGTCCTTGCTGACCAGGCGATAGAAGACCGTGCCCGACAGCGCGCCATTGACATAGCCGTTGACGTTTTCGGCCATCGCCACCTGATAGGCGGCCTGGAACATGATCATGATCGGCGAGCTTTCCTGCACCTTGCGCTGCAGGTCCAGATAGATCTCCGCCCGCTTGTCGGGATCGGCCTCGGCCAGGCCGGCCAGCACCTCGGCATTCATCTCCTCCGGCACCGCCCAGGCGTTGCGCCAGGTGGTGGTCGCCGCATAGGCCTCGTCCGAATTGTCGGGATTGTAGGCGAAGGCCTTGGCGTTGGAATGCGGATCCATGAAGTCCGGGCTCCAGTACAGCAGCATCGCCTCGTGGCTGCGCTCGCGATACTTGGTGATCACCTGCGCCGAGGTGCCCGGCAGGATGTCGAAATTGATCCCGGCCTCGGCAAAGCCGGCCTGGAGCGATTGCGCCATGTCGGTGAACGGGGTCGAGTTGATCACGTCCAGCGTGACGGTGATCGGCAGTTCGACCCCGGCATCCGCCAGGATCTGCGCGGCCTTGTCCGGATCATAGGTGAAGGGGGTGTCGTTCAGCGCCCCGGGGAAGCCATCCGGCCAGAAGGCCTGATGCACCTGCATCTGCCCCTTGAGGAAGCTGTCCGTCATGCCCTGATAGTCGATCAGATAGCGCGCGGCCTCCCAGACGGCGGGGTCGGTCAGGGCGTCGACCTTTTGGTTGAAGGACAGGAAATGCACCGCGGCCTGGGGGAAAGTCTCGACCTTGACGCCCTCGCCGGGCAGGCTGCCGATCTGGTCGGCGGTCAGGTTGCGGGCGATGTCGATATCGCCGGTCTCCAGCAGCAGTTGCTGGGTGGCGGCCTCGGCCACATGGCGGATGATCACGGAATCGACCTTGGGCGCCCCCTTGAAGTAATCCGGGTTGGCCTTCAGCCGCACCATCTCCGCCGGGCGATAGTCCTGGAGCGCGAACGGGCCGGAACCGGCGGAATTGGCGTTCAGCCAGGCATTGCCCCAGTCGCCATCGACCTCGTGCTCGCGCACCAGCACCTCGTCGACGATCGAGGCCGTGCGCGAGGCGAGGACGTTGAACACGAAGCCCGAGGCGAACTCGCCCTCGTAGCGGATGACGACCTTGCCGTCCTCGGCCGTCACCATCTGCTCGACATTGTCGGGGGTCCAGCCCAGCTGGGTCAGCAGGAAGGCCGGGGTAAGGTTCAGCTTGACCACCCGCACCAGCGAATAGACCACGTCCTCGGGCCGCACCGGGTTGCCGGAATGAAAGGTCACGCCGTCACGCAGGGTGAAGGTGATGGTCCTGGCCGCCTCGTCCACCGTCCATTCGCTGGCAAGGCCGGGGGCCAGCACGCTGGTATCCTCGGCATCATACTGCACGAGGCGGTCATAGATGTTGTTGTCGATCTCGCCCGAGGTGAACTCGTAGGCCTGGGCGGGGTCGATGGCGACGATGTCGTCGATGTTCTGGGCGATGACCAGCACACCGGCCGGGGTTTCGGCCAAAGCCGGCAGGGCCAGCGCCGGCAGCACGAGGGCCGTCGACAGCAGGGCGGCGCGAAGATGTCTCACGGTGTCACTCCTTTGGACTTGAAGGGGGGCGGGGCCGGTTCGGCCGGCCTCTGGTTGGTGGCGGGCGCGGCGGCGGCAGGGGGCTGGAACAGATGCAGCGTGCCGGTCCACAGCAGGCGGGCGGGCCGGGCCGTGCGGTTGGCCCAGGCATGGCGCCGGTTGCCCCGGAAATGCAGGGCATCGCCGGGGCCGAGCGGGATCTCCACCCGGTCGAGCCATTGCGTGATCTCGCCGTCGAGAACGAAGACGATCTCCTCGCCGGCATGGCTCATGGTCTCGGAATGATAGCCCGGCGGGACATGGATGATGAAGGAGGACAGCTCGCTGCCCGGAAACTCGGTCGACAACCGCTCGTAGACCAGCGAGGAATCGTGGATCGAGAAGCGCGGCCGGCCCTCCGCATGGCTGAGCGCATCCTGCGCCTTGGGCGCGGCGATGAAATAGTCGACGCCGACGCCCAGCGCCTGCGCCACCTGCGCCAGCGTGGCCAGCGACGGCGTGGCCTGGTCGCGCTCGATCTGGCTGAGATAGCCGACCGACAGCGCCGCCCGCTCGCCCAGCATGCGCAGGGTCAGCCGCGCCTGCCGGCGGCGCTCGCGGATCAGCGCGCCGATGCGGGGCAGGGCCGGGCCGGCACCGGCAACCGGGCCGGGATCGGGTGCGGCCCCGTATGCGGCCTTGGGCGCATTCCGGCGGGACGGGCTGGCGGGCATGGCGCCTCCATCAAAATTATTTTGATATAAGCAAACTTTTCTGTCATATCCAAGGGAAACCTTCAGCAGCGCGCGCCACCCGCCGCCGTCCGGGCGCGCCGATCACCGACCGCAGGCAAGGAACGACCGCGTGGCACAGACAGGACCAGCCCTGACGGACCCGGCCGCCGCGCCGGCCCTCGACCCGGACCCGCCCCCCGCGCCGGCCGGGCGGCGGGTCCGGCGCCTGCGCCGCGCCGGCACCGAGGTGGCGTGGTTTCTGGTCACCACGGCGCTGACCTTCCTGGGGCTGCTGGCCATCACCTTCTTCATCGGCCGCGTCGTGCCCATCGACCCGGTGCTGGCGGTGGTCGGCGACCGCGCCTCGGCCGAGGTTTATGCCGCCGCGCGCGAGGCCATGGGTCTCGACCGGCCGCTGGTGGTGCAGTTCCTGTCCTATGTCGGCAATGTGCTGTCGGGGGATCTCGGGCGCTCGATCTCGACCGGGCAGGCGGTGGCCAGCGACCTGGTGCGCGTGTTCCCGGCCACGCTGGAAATGGCCACCCTGGGCATCCTGATCGGGGTGCTGATCGGGGTGCCGCTGGGGGTGACGGCGGCGGCGCGGCAGGGCAGCCTGATCGACCAGTGCATCCGCGTCGTCGGGCTGTTGGGTTATTCGATCCCGTCCTTCTGGATCGGGCTGGTCGGTCTGGCCTGGTTCTATGCGCGGCTGAAGATCGTCGGCGGCCCGGGACGGCTGGACATCTTCTATGACGGGCTGGTGCCGGTGCGCAGCGGCCTGCTGCTGATCGACAGCGCACTGGCCGGCGACTGGCAGGTGTTCCGCAACGCCTTCTCGCACCTGATCCTGCCGGCCTCGATCCTGGGCTTCTTCGCGCTGGCCTATATCGCGCGCATGACCCGCAGCTTCATGCTGGACCAGCTGGCGCAGGAATTCGTCACCACCGCCCGCGTCAAGGGCGTGGCGGAATGGAAGGTGATCTGGCGCCACGCCTTCTACCCGATCCGCATCCAGCTGATCACGGTCATCGGCCTCAGCTATGCCGGCCTGCTGGAGGGTTCGGTGATGATCGAGACGGTGTTCTCCTGGCCCGGCATCGGCAACTACCTGACCGTGGGCCTGTTCAATGCCGACATGAACGCGGTGCTGGGCGCGACGCTGGTGATCGGGGCGGTGTTCATCTTCATCAACAAGGTCTCGGACGTACTCTATCGCGTCCTCGACCCGAGGGCGCGCTGATGGCCGGGGGCACCACGATCCGCAACTGGCTGCTCGACGACAGCCCGGCCTCGCTGATGCAGGCCAATCTGGGGCGCTGGTACCGGCTGGGTGCGGCGCTGCTGCGCAACCCGCTGTCGGCGCTGGGGCTGGCGATCATCGTCGTGCTGGTGCTGACCGCGATCTTCGCCGACCAGCTGGCACCGTTCTCGCCCACGCGGCAGAACCTGTCGATGCGGCTGCTGCCGCCCTCGGCCGAGCACTGGATGGGTACCGACCAGCTGGGCCGCGACATCCTCTCGCGGGTGATCCACGGCACGCGCATCACCCTGCGCATCGTCATCCTGGTGGCGGTCATCGCCGCGCCGCTGGGGCTGCTGATCGGCGCCATCGCCGGCTATTTCGGCGGCTGGGTGGACCGGCTGATGATGGGCATCACCGACATCTTCCTGTCCATGCCCAAGCTGATCATGGCGCTGGCCTTCGTCGCCGCCCTCGGCCCAAGCATCAACAATGCCATCATCGCCATCGCCATCACCTCCTGGCCGGCCTATGCCCGCATCGCCCGCGCCGAGACCCTGACCTTCCGCAATGCCGAATACATCGCGGCCATCCGGCTGCAGGGCGCCTCGCATCTGCGGGTGATCGTGGCGCATGTGCTACCGCTGTGCCTGTCCTCGATGATCGTGCGGGTGACGCTGGACATGGCCGGCATCATCCTGACCGCCGCCGGCCTCGGCTTCCTGGGTCTCGGCGCCCAGCCACCGCTGCCGGAATGGGGGGCGATGATCGCCACCGGGCGCGACTACATCCTCAAGGAATGGTGGGTCGCGACCATGCCAGGCATCGCCATCCTGGTCGTCAGCCTCGGTTTCTGCTTCCTCGGCGACGGGCTGCGCGACGTGCTGGACCCGAAGGGGGAAGGCCGGTGACGCCGCTGCTGGACATCCGGGACCTGCGGGTGACCTTTCCGACCGCGAAGGGTCCGGTCGACGTGGTCAAGGGCATTTCCTTCACCCTCGGGCGCGAGCGGCTGGGGGTGGTGGGCGAGAGCGGCTCGGGCAAGTCGATGACCGGGCGCTCGATCCTGCGGCTGATCCGGCCGCCGGGCCGGGTCAGCGCCGAGCGGCTGCATTTCGACGGCATCGACATCCTGGCGCAATCCGAACGCCAGATGCGCGCCATTCG
>JBEBVF010000004.1:0-72055 GCA_040392885.1 Paracoccus sp. (in: a-proteobacteria)
CCACAGCGCAATGCACTGTCCGATGACCTTCTCGATGATCAGTGAACTCACGTAGGTCGGGCTGATACCCGCACATGAATACAGCCGGCAGGGCAAGCCGAGGGGGCGCCCTTCGCGCCCCGTGCCCTGCGATCCGGGCAGAGCTCCTTCGCTACTGATTGGGGGCTTCCCGGAACCGCGAGGCCGGGAATTACCGCGTCACGGAAGCTGCAACCCGGAACCCACAATTTCCGGTCGAGCTGTCCGGATTGTTCCGGCCCCTCGAATGAACGAAATACCGGTTGCAATAGCTTGGGTGGCAAAGGTAGGAGCCGCCGCGTTGCACGCGCTCATAACCGCCGCTGGTTCTCGTCGGGTCGGGCTGCGGTCTGGGCGAGGCGGGCGGGTAGGGGGCGAATATGTCATATACCCATTCCCACACGTTTCCGGTCATGTTGAACATTCCGTAGGCATTCGATGAATAGGCATCGACGGGAACGGTGCCGACCCGGGAGGTGCTCCGGTCCGGAAAGGCGCCCTCGAATGTCTTCATGGCGGGCTTTCCGCCCGGCAGCAGCACATCGCCCCACGGGAATTTCCGATTGGGCAGGCCGCCGCGCGCGGCCCTTTCCCATTCCGCCTCGCTGGGAAGGCGAAGCCCGCACCAGGCGCAATAGGCCAGCGCATCATACCAGCAAACATGCACCGCGGGATGATCTTCCCGGCCGGCAATATCGGAGCCGGGACCTTCCGGCGCCGCCCAGAAGGCGCCATCCACCTTGCGCCACCAGGACAGGCCGGGCGGGCTTTGCGGCCATTTCGTCGCATCATCCAGAAGCAGGTGGAAGACAAAGCTCCAGCCCTCGCGTTCCGCGACGGTCATATAGCCTGTGCTGCTGACAAAGCTGGCGAAATCGGCATTCGTCACCGCATGCGGCGCCATCAGGAATGGTGAGATCTTTACCTTGCGCCTGGGGCTGTCGTGATCGTCGTGGAATGTCGATTTCCGGGCGCCCATCTCGTAGATCCCGCCCGGGATCACCTTCAGGTTCGCGCGGAGCGCCTCCCTGACCGATTGCGGCGCATCGGGGACCGCCAGGGCGGCGTCCAGAAACATCCTGTCCCGTTCCGTCGGTGTGGTAATTCCCGGATGCGTCTGGCGGGCGCAGCAGCTTTTGGAAGAAGAGTCATTCATCGGCCGGGCCCGATTGTGAGGCCGTTGAATGCTCACTCGCACGCGAAGGGTCGAATCCGCAGGCGTGCATGCATTCGAGCAGCGCGCGATGCATTGCGGGAAAGGCCTCGTGCCCGGTGCCCAGGTCGCGAAGCTGCCAGACATCATGCACGACATCGAACAACTGCATGCTGCCGTCGCCGTAGCGGATGATCCGGTAATCCCCTTTGCGGATGGTCACATTATCGCTGTAAAAGGACGGAATCACCCTTTCCGGCGCCGGCTCGCCACGGATTGCGGGGCGAAGGGACCGGGCGTGTTTTCGCACGCCCCCGTCGATTCCGACCAGATCGAGCATCGTCGGCCCGATGTCGATCAGCGCCACCGGCTCATGGATGTCGCGCCCCACCGGATTATCGGGGTCGAAGATGATGAGCGGAACGCGCAGCGACTGCTCCCACAATGTGGTCTTCCTCAGCAGGTTGCGGTTTCCGAGATGGAAGCCGTGATCCGATGTCACGACGACGATGGTGTTTTCGGCATGCCCTGACCGCTGCAACGCATCCAGGACCCGGCCGAGATGGTAATCGCCATGGCTATAGGCGGAAAAATAGTTGCGAACCGTGGCCTGCCAGTATTTCTCGGACCGAAGCTCGACCATCTCGGGGATGTTTTCCGTCACATAGGGATTGTCGTCCACATAGCCGGCCCATTCCGCCGGCGGCTTGAAGTTTCTGGTATTGTAAAGCCGCTTGAAACGCGCCGGGGTGATCCAGGGGACATGGGGGCTGTAGAAACCCACCTCCCGGTAGAACGGCTCCGGCCTGTCGTAGCTTTCGAGGAAGGCAATGGCGGAATCGGATACCTTCTTGTCATAAAAGAAGTCGTCATCGACATCATCCTTGGTGCCCAGCCCCTTTCGGAAGCCGCCGAAGGGCTTTGCACGGCCCCTGATGTCGTCGGGAAGCCGCATGTCATCGGAGAAACGCTTGCGCTCGTCGTGATAGAGCACGCTCTGCAGATGCGGTTTCAGGGGCCGGTAGCCATGGTGGATCTTTCCGCCGGAGGAACAATAATAGCCGTTCTCCTTCAACTGGAAGCTCCAGACCTTCTTCGGATCGAGCCGGTCGAAAGAGAATGTGGAATTGGTCACGATGCCGGATTCGGACGGCATTTCGGTCATCATCATGCTGGCCCGGGAGGGGGCGCAGATCGGCACCTGGGCATAGGCGGCATGGAATACCGTGGATTTCTCGGCGAGGCGGTCCAGATTGGGAATCTGGAGCGGCTCATTGAAGGCGGTCTTGTGCGCCCAGGGGGATACGGCATCATCGAAGGTTATGAAGAGTATGTTCTTCTTCTTGCTTCCGCTCATCACGCCCGTTCCCGTATTGAATGTCTCTTGTCCCGGTGCGAGGATTCTTTTCCGGGACGGATTTCATATTCGACGGCGCATGAGGCGAGGCGGGCCGAACGAGCCGGATCGAGCATTGCACCTCCACGCAGGTGGAGCAAGCGCCGCCGCTTTTGTCACGCTGCCGCCGATGGGCCGGGTCCCCTCCGCTACACCGGCCGCGGCGGGCGGGGGTTGCGCCCGAGCAGCGGTGCCAGCCGCGGGTCGGCCGCGAAATCGGAGAGCAGGAAGCCGATCCCGTGGCGGGGATGCTCGCGCAGCGCCTGCGCGCCGCTGCGGGTGACGCGGATGCGCCAGGTCTGGCGCTCGACCGGGGCCGCGTCGCGGAAGGCCCGGCAGGACAGCACCGCCAGATTGGCGCCGCCCCCCGGATCGCGCACCGAGAGATAGCGGATGACCTCGGCCCCGGCCTCGCGGGCCGAGGCCGCCAGCGCCTGGCAGGGCGCATAATCGGTCGGATGGGTCCAGAACGGCGCATCCGCCGCCAGCCCGCCGGTGCAGAGATCGAGGGCGAAGGGCGTCGCCACCCCGGCCGCGAAGGCGGTGTATTCCGCCGCGCCGTCCGGCAACGGGATGTCCGGGCTTTCGGCGTAAAACAGCAGGCGATAGAACACCATCTCCGCCACGGCGGTTTCCGGCCGTTCGGCCCCGTACCACACCCCCGGCGTGAAGCCGGCGCGGCGAAAGCGCGAGCCCTGCGGATAGGGGCGATAGCGGAACGGCGTCGCCAGCAGATAGTCGAGATGGCGGCATTCCTCCGGCACCGGCGGCTTGGTGTCCTCCAGGATCTCCTCCAGCGCCCGCTGCTCGTCCAGCCCGTCCACCAGCTTGAGGGTCGAGACGCGGTGCTGGGCCTCGACCAGCCGCCAGGCGAGGGCGTCGAGCCGGCTCAGTTCAGAGCGGAGCGCGGCGGGCGTCCAGATAGGCAACGACATCGGCAAGCCCCTGCACGGTGGTGATCCGCTGGACCGGCGGGGCGCCGAGCGCGGTATTCGCGGCGCCCAGCCAGGCCCGCGCCACCGCCTCGTCGCCGCCGGTGATGGCATCCAGCGAGCGGAAGGCGCGCACGAACAGGGCGGCAAGCTCGAAGGGTTTGGTGTTCTCGGCCAGCGCCGCCTCGCCGCTGCGGAAGCGCGAGATCTGGGCCTCGGAAACGCCCAGCACCTCGGCCAGCAGGCGGCCGGAGACGCCCAGTCGTTCGGCGGCCCGCACCGCCGCCTTGGTCAGGACGCGGCCGGGGCTTGTCGCGGCGGCCGGATGGTGCATGTTAAGCATGGCGGCCTCCTTTCTGAGGGAAGAATAACCGAAATAACTCTACTATGGAAGATGGGTGCGGCATTGCCGGCTGGCAAGGGACCGCGCCCGTCCTGCAAAGGCACCCGAGGCTCTTGTCGAAGGCACCCGATCTGTCATTAGGCTGGCGCCACCCCGGCGCCGTGCCGCAACCCCCGGACGGGCGCCGATGACCCGCGACTTCAACGAATGGAACCCATCATGATCCGCAAGACCACCTTCGCCCTGGTGCTGGCCGGGCTGGCCACCCCCGCCATGGCCCATGTGACGCTGGAGCAGCCGGAGGCCAGGATCGGCGCCAGCTACAAGGCGGTGCTGCGCGTGCCGCATGGCTGCGACGGCCAGGCGACGCAGACCATCCGCATCCAGATCCCCGAGGGGTTCTTCAACGTCAAGCCGATGCCGAAGCCGGGCTGGGAGCTGGAAACCGTCAAGGGCCCCTATGCCAAAGCCTATGACAACCACGGCACCCAGATGACCGAGGGCGTGCAGGAGATCATCTGGTCGGGCGGCGAGCTTCCCGACGAGTTCTACGACGAATTCGTGTTCCGCGGCAGCTTTGCCGGCGACCTGCCGGCCGGCTCGACCTTCTGGTTCCCGACCGTGCAGGAATGCGCCAATGGCGAGGAGGCCTGGATCGACACCAGCGGTGACGACGATGCCGAGATGCCCGCCCCCGGTGTGACGCTGATCGAGGGGCACTGAGCCCCGGCCCGGCGGGCGGCCAGCCGTCGCCCGCCGGGCTCCTGCAAGGAAAGCCGTCATGTCCCGCCTGTTTCGCGCCCTGCTTGCCGGGCTGGCCCTGAGCCTGCTGGCCTCGCTGGCCCATGCGCATGCGGTGCTGCAATCGGCCTCGCCCGAGGATGGCAGCCTGGTCGAGACCGCGCCGGATGCCGTCCGGCTGCGCTTCAACGAGGCGGTGCAGCCGCTGGCGATCCAGCTGATCGCGCCGGATGGGGCCGAGACCGACCTGACCGCCGCCGTCACCGGCGCCGCCGAGCTGGTGGTGCCGATGCCGGGGCTGGGGCGCGGCACCCATGCGCTGTCCTGGCGGGCGGCCTCCGAGGACGGGCACCCGATCGCCGGCACGGTGCTGTTCTCGGTCGGCGAGGTGACCGGCACCGCCGCCGCGATGCCGCAGACCGGGCCGGCGCTGCGCGGCGCGATCTGGCTGGCGCGGTTCCTGATGACCGCCGGGCTGGTGCTGGGGGTGGGCGGCGCCCTGTTCGGGGCTGTCGCGGGATTGACGCCGCGGGCGCGGCGGCCGGTCGGGGTCGCGGCCCTGATCGGGCTGGTCGCCGCCCCGGCCTATCTGGGCCTGCACGGGCTGGATGCGCTCGGCCTCGGCCCTGCCGCGCTGGCGACGCCGGCGCCCTGGCTGGCCGCCTGGGGCACCAGCTTCGGCCCCTCGGTGGCGCTGGCGGTGCTGGCGGCGCTGCTGGCGCTGGCCGGGCTGCGCCTGCCGCTTCTGGCCTGGCCGGCGCTGGCGCTGCTGGGGCTGGCCTATGCGATCAGCGGCCATGCCGGTGCCGCGGCGCCGCGGCTGCTGACCCGGCCGATGGTGGCGCTGCATCTGGCCGCCGCCTGCTGCTGGATCGGGGCGCTGCTGCCGCTGGCGCTGTCGCTGCGCGCGGACCGGCGCGGGCTGCGCCGTTTTTCTGCGGCGATTCCGGTGGTGCTGGTGCTACTCCTTGCCTCCGGCCTGGTGCTGGCGGTGGTGCAGTTGGGCCGCGATCCGGCACAGTGGCTGGCGCCCTACGGGCTGATCCTGGCCGCCAAGCTGGCGCTGCTGGCCGGGTTGCTGGCGCTGGCTGCCTGGAACCGCTGGCGGCTGACCGGGCCCGTGCTGGCCGGGGAGGCCATGGCGGCGGCGGCGATGCGCCGGGTGATCCTGGCCGAACTGGCACTGGCGCTGGCGATCCTCGGGCTGACGGCGGCCTGGCGGTTCACGCCGCCGCCGCGCGCCCTGGCGCAGGCACAGGCGGCGGCCCCGGCCGCCTATGCGCATCTGCATGGCGGCGAACTGATGGCCGACCTTTCCGTGACACCCGGCAGCGCCGGCCCGGTTGCGGTAGCAATTCACCTGATCGATGCCGAGATGGCGCCGGTTTCGCCGGTTTCGGTCAGCCTCAGCCTGTCCATGCCCGAGCGCGGCATCGAGCGGCTGGTGCGGCCGGCCGAAGCCGGAGCCGGGGTGGGCGAATGGCTGGTCCCGGATCTGGTTCTGCCGATCGCCGGCCGCTGGACGGTGGAGATGGAAATCCGGATGACCCGCTTCCGCATGGAGAAGCTGGCGGGCGAAATCGACATCGACTGAGGCGGCGGCTGCCTGTCAGGCGGAGCGCCCGCGGCCCGCAGGCCCGGCGCCACGACGACACCAAGGCAGCCGCGGCGGTGCGGCAGCGACCTCCCGCCCGGCTCAGCGCGCCGCCGATTTGCCGAAATGCCGCTCGATCCGGGATTGCAGGACTTCGAGCGAGATCGACAGCACCCAGTAGATCATCGAGGCGGTGATCAGCATCTCGATATGGCGGAACTCGGTCTGGCCCAGGGTGCGTGCCAGATACATCAGCTCCCACACGCCGACGACCGAGACTAGCGAGGAATCCTTCAGCATGGCGATGAACTGGTTGCCGGTGGGCGGGATGATCACCCGCATCGCCTGCGGCAGCACCACCAGCACCATGTTCTGCGCGGGCGTCAGGCCCAGGGCGGTCGCGCCCTCGGTCTGGCCGCGCGGGATGCTCTCGATACCGGCGCGGAAGATCTCGGTCATGTAGGCGCCATAGCACAGCGACAGCGCCAGGATGCCGGCCGGGATCGCCCCGATCACATAGCCCACCTGCGGCAGGCCCAGATAGATCAGGTAGATCTGCATCAAAAGCGGCAGGCCCCGGAACAGCGAGGTGTAGAAGCTGGCCAGCCCGTAGATCACCCCGTTCTTCGACAGTTTCGCGATGGCCCCGATCAGCGCGATCGCGGTGGCGATGGCGATGGAGATGGCCGAGATATAGAGGGTGGTCAGCACCCCCTGCGAGATCATGAAGCCGATCTTCCTGGCGATGAAGGCCAGCGACAGGTCGAAGGAGTAGAAGAACAGCATCAGCAGCAGGAACAGCTCCAGCCAGACCGCCAGCACCTGCCAGACCCGCGGCAGCGGGCGCAGCAGCCGCCAGTTGCCATAGACCATCAGGCAGATGACCGCCGCGGCCAGCAGGCGGCCGGCGGTGATATTGGCCTCCAGCCAGCCGGCCAGCGGCGGCAGCAGGGCGCCCAGCCAGTTCGAGCCGGTGCCGACCGCATAGAGCGTCAGCGTGCCGAAGACCAGAAACAGCCCCAGTCCGGCCCGGCGCAGTGCCATCAGGTGGTTGAGGATCAGCGCCTGGAAGGCCCGGGTCATGGCGCGCCCGCCCCGGCGCCGCGCTCGCGCCACCAGTCCTGGGCCTGCAGCTTCCAGTAGGTCAGCTGGGCGGCCAGCAGCCCGGCCGGGCCACCCGCCCAGGGCAGGCCGAAGGGGCGGAACAGGTTGATGCGGTCGGACTGGTTCAGGATCGCCTCGGCCAGCACCTTGCCGCCGATGGCGGTGGTGTTCAGCCCGTGGCCGCCAAAGGCGGTGCAATACCAGGCACCGTTGCCCAGGGCGCCGATCTGCGGCATCAGGTGGCGGGCATAGGACATCAGCCCCGACCAGGCCAGTTCGGTGCGCAGCCCGGCCAGCTGGGGATAGACGGTCAGCATCTCGCGGCGCAGCTCGCGCACGATGCCCTCGGTCGAGGCGGCGCGGGTGGTGATGCGCCCGCCCCACAGGATGCGCCGCCCGCCATCCACGACGCGATAATAGTCACCGGCGCGGCGGTCGTCGCCGATGGCGGCGCGGGTGGTGATGGCGGTGGCGATCAGGTCGGGATTGGCCTCGGTCAGCATGACATAGGTGGCGATGGGCAGCATGGCCCGGCGCAGCCGCGCCACCAGCGGGCCGGTATAGCCGCCGGTGGCCAGCACGATTTCGGGCGCACGGGCGATGCCGCCGGCGGTGCGCACCGCCTTTTCGTCGGCATTCAGGTCGATGGCGGTTACCGGCGAGTGCTCGTGGATGCGGCCGCCCAGCCGCTCGAATTCCGCGGCCAGCCCGCGCGCATAGTTCAGCGGGTGGATATGGAAGGAATTGGGGTCGAGAACGCCCTCGAAATAGCGGTCCGAGGTCAGATGCGCGCGCAGCGCCTCGCGGTCCAGATAGGTCATCGGATAGTCGAAATCCTGCGCCATCCGGGCGATGTCGGTGCGCAGCTCGGCCTCGTGCCCGCCGTGGCGGCGCAGGCGCAGCACGCCCGGCACCGGATCGACGCCGGGAATGGCCAGGTCGCGGATGGCGTTGCGGACATAATCCATGCCCTCGATCGACAGCCGGAACAGGGCGCGGGCGGTATCGCGGCCGGCGATGCGGGCGATATGGTCCTCGCCGGCGGCATAGCCGGGACCGACGAAGCCGCCATTGCGCCCCGAGGCGCCGAAGCCCACGCTTTCGGCCTCCAGCAGCACCACCTGCCGGCCGCCGCGGGCCAGTTCCAGCCCGGCGGTCAGCCCGGCCAGCCCGCCGCCGACGATGACCACCTCGCAGGAGACCAAGCCCGACAGGGCCGGCCGCGCGCGGTCGTCGGCCAGGGTGCGGCGATAGAAGGTATCGGGATAGGACATCACGGCTCCGGGGCCGCGGCAAGGGTCGGCCGGTTGGAGGAAACGGGATGCCGCCCCGCCAGCCGGGGCCGGAGGGGCGGCGGTCGGGTCAGTCGGGGCTGTAATCCTTGCCGTACCATTGCGTGGTCAGCGCGGCCAGGGTGCCGTCGGCCTTCATCTCGGCGATGATCTCGCCCAGTTTGGCCGTCCATTCCGGGTCGCCCTTCTCGGCGATGACCACCAGCGGCTCGCGGAAGGCGTATTCGCCCTCCAGCATCCGCACCGGATAGCCGTTCTCGATGGCGTTCATCGCCGTCTGCTCGGGCGAGATGATCGCGTCGACGCGCACGCCGTCGCCCAGCCGCAGATCGTCATAGGGCAGCATCGAATCGGCATAGGTCAGCACCGTGCCCGGTTCCAGCTTGTATTCGATCGGCGGCAGGTCGGGCGCGTCGATCTCCAGGACGCGGTTGATGAAATCCTCCGAGGTGGTGGCGGTCTCCACCCCGATCTTCTTGCCGTTCAGGTCGGCGACCGTCTGGGCGGTGCTGTCCTTGTGGACGACATAGACATAGGGGCTGTAGTAATAGATCCCCGCGAAATCGATGGCCTGCGCACGCGCCTTGGTGGGCGTGACCGAGCCGACGCCGACATCGTAGCGCCCCGACCAGCGGCCGCCGGTCATCGTCGCCCAGTCCGGGGTCTCGAAACGGACCTCTAAGCCCAGCCGCTTGCCGATCTCGCGCGCCACGTCGATGTCGAAGCCGACCAGCTGGTGGCTGTCGTCCAGATAGGATTGCGGTGGCCAGCTGGCATTGGTCGCGACCACCATCTCCTTGTTGTCCATCACGCGGTCGAGGGTGGCCCCCGCCTCCGCCGCCTGCGTCGCCGCCAGGGCCAGCAGCCCCGCAGCCATTCCCGTGACCAGCCGTTTCACCTCGGTCTCCCCCCTGCGATGGCGGACGCCTCCCCGCGCCCGCTTCCCGTTCACCGGAATAACAGACGCGGCGATTGTCAAGCATGTTCGCGGATGCGGTCCGGCGGTGCCGCGGGGGCCGGACCGGGGAGGGAGGTGAAGGCACCACCGGGGCGCCCGGACGGGTGCGGCGCGGCGGCACGGGTCTCCGGTGCGGTGCCCCGGCGCATAATCGTCGCGATGCGGGATTTCGTGTTGGAAATTCAGTATGTTGCGGATATGCCCCGGCCGGAGGCGGAGCTTTGCCGGGCAGCCGCCGGCGCAGGTGGAAGGGTCCGGCGGTGGCTGCCTCCGATCGCGCCGCGCTGCCGCGCCTGCGGGTGGAGGGCGGTTTGGTCGCAGGCCGGCTATTGCACCTCGTTGATATAGACATCGTGCCGGGTGCAGGCGCGATGGGTGTTCAGCAGGATCGGGCGGGCCATCTCGTCATAGGCGGTCTCGTGGATGACCAGCACCGCGGCCGGGGCGGTGAGGTTCAGCAGCTCGCAATCCGCCGCATCCGCCAGGTCGGCCTCGATCCGCTCGCGGATGGCCGAGATCTTCAGGCCGTAATCGTGCCACAGCGCCATGTAGAGGCGTTCGGGAATGCGGTCGGGGTCCTCGGGCAGGCCGGGCACCAGATGCGCGGGCAGCACGATCAACCCGTGCATCACCGGCCGCGTGCCGACCAGCCGCAGCCGATGCAGGCAATGCACCGGCGCCGCTGCCTCGATCTGCAGGGCTTCGGCCTCCCCGGTGGTGGCAGGGCGCAACTGGCGGGTCAGAATGCGGGTGATCGAGGTCTGCAAGGCGCCCTCGCGCGAATGCAGGCGGAAATAGTCGTAGAAGAACCGCAGCGAATGCCGCGGCGTGCGCCCGGTCACCACGGTCCCGGTCTTGCGCCGCCGGGCCAGCAGCCCGTTGGTCACCAACTCGCCCAGCGCGCGGCGGATCGTGCCCACCGAAACCCCGAAATCGCGCGCCAGCGCCACCTCGGCCGGCAGCACCGTCCCCGCCCCCCACTGGCCCGAATTGATCCGCGAGGCGATCTGTTCGGCCACGACGCGATAGATCGGCGCATGGGCGGGGTTGTCGATGGGCAAGCTGCGGTCTCCGTTCCATTCCCTCCGCGCGCGGCGGTCGCGACACTATGGGCAAGTGCAGGGGCAAGCGCAAATCGGGTCTTTTCAATTCTATATAGTTTATAGTAATAATCGAGTCGTGACGTGACGGAATCGGCAGGGGAGGGCTCGATGGCGTCGGATCGGCTGGCCCGGGTACTGGCGAGGGTAGAGGACGGGCTGGATCAGGCGGTGGCCGATCTGGCGCGGATGATCGCCACGGATACCCGCTTTCCGCCCGGCACCGGCTATCCCGGTTTCGTCGCCCTGATCGAGGAGCTGCTGGCCCCGCTGGGCATGCGCTTTCGCCGCGTCACCGTGCCCGAGGAGAAGTGGTTCGTGCCGCGCGGCCCGGCCCGGGGTGCGCGCGTGAACCTGATTGCCGACTGGCCCGAGGGCCCGGCGCCGGTTTGCAGCCTCTATTTCCACATGGATACCGTCTGCGCTGCCACCGGCTGGCGCCGCGACCCGCTGCGGCTGACCGAGGAAGGCGGCATCCTCTATGGTCTCGGCGCGGCCGACATGAAGGGCGCCATCGCCGCCGCCCTGCATGCGCTGCGGGTGGCGCAGGCCGCGGGGCTGAGGCTGGCCTATCGCCCGCAACTGCTGATGGTCACCGACGAGGAGGGCGGCCTCTATCCCGGCATCCGCCACCTGGCCGAGCAGGGGCTGATCGGCGGCCATCTGCTGAACTTCAACGGCTCTGCCGAGCCGCGCATCTGGGGCGGCTGCTTCGGCAGCTTCAACCTTCAGGTGACGGTCGAGGGGCGGGCCGCGCATTCCTCGGCTGCGGGCGCCGCCGTCAATGCCATCGAGGCGGCGATGCCGATGATGCAGGCAGTGCTGGACCTGCGCCCGGCGATCGGCGCGCGCGTCTCTGCCATGGCCCCGCCGCCCGGTGCGGCGCCGCTGGCCGGGCAGATCGCGCTGGCGCAGGCCGAGGGCGGCACC
This sequence comes from Paracoccus sp. (in: a-proteobacteria), assembly GCA_040392885.1. Classification (GTDB taxonomy): domain Bacteria; phylum Pseudomonadota; class Alphaproteobacteria; order Rhodobacterales; family Rhodobacteraceae; genus Paracoccus. Next base: position 11,562 of record JBEBVF010000004.1, read on the forward strand.
TGCGGCGGCCAGGTGCCCGACCGCTTCCGCTTTCTGGTCTCGCGCCGCTATCCGCCCGAGGAGGAGTTCGCGGCCGCCCGCGCCGAGGTCGAGACGGCCATCCGCGCCGCCTGCCCGGAGGGTGTCGGCCTGCATTTCGACCTGATCGGCCATCTGGTCCCGACCGCCGACCCCGAAGGCCCGCATTATCCGCGCTGGCAGCGGGCGGTGCAGCAGGGCTTCGGCTATCCGGCGGAGGCCTTTGCCAAATACGGCGCCGCCAGCGCCTCAGATGCCGGTTACGTCCAGCAGGCCGGCGTGGCGCAGGAGGTCATCCTCGGCGGCCTGATCCGCCCGACCTCCAACGGCCACGGCGCCGAGGAACACACCACCCGCGCCGATCTGGCCGCCCTGACCCGCACCATCCTGTCCTATCTGGCCGCGGATTTCGCGCCCGACCTCAATCCCGACCCGCTTTCTTGAACGCAGCCCAACCACGGATGACAGCCATGCCCCTGAACCGTCGTGCTTTCCTGAAAACCACCGTCGCCGGTGCCGCGCTTGCCGTGGCGCTGCCCGCCGCCACCTTCGCGCAACCCGCCCCGGAGGCGGGCGGCGTGCTGCGCGTCGGCATCGACCAGGCGGTCAGCGTCCTGCACCCGCTGCTCAGCCGGGTGAATCCCGAATATCTGGCGGCCGAGCTGCTCTATTCCGGGCTGACCCGGCTGGGCACCGACATGCGGGCCGAGGCCGATCTGGCGACCGAATGGGCGCCGAACGAGGATCTGACCGTCTGGACCTTCACCCTGCGCCCGGATCTGAAATTCCATGACGGCAGCCCCTGCACCCCCGCCGATGTCGTCGCCAGCTTCGAGGCGATCCTGAACCCCGACCTGGCCTCGCCCGGCCGCAACAATGTCGGCCCGATCGAGAGCGTCGAGGCTCTGGATGACGGCACCATCCGCTTTACCCTGTCCACGCCCTATGCCGACTTTGCCGAGGCCGTGGCCTATTCCAATGCCCGCATCATTCCCGCCGCGGTGATCGAGGGCGATTTCGAGGGCCTGCGCAGCACCGCCAACGGCACCGGCCCGTTCAAGCTGGTCAGCTACGAGCCCGACCGGCTGGTGGTGGTCGAGCGCAACCCCGACTATTACGACCCGGCCCGGCCCTATCTGGACCGGATCGAGCTGCGCGTCCTGCCCGATCTGGGTTCGCAGGTCTCGGCGCTGCTGGCGGGCGAGATCGACATGATCCAGACGCTGGGCCCAAACGAATACATGCGCCTCGACGGCCAGGACGGGGTGGATGTGCAGCGCACGCCCTCGGGCCAGTTCTGCAACGTCAATTTCGGCACCAAGATCGCGCCCTTCGACGACATCCGCGTGCGCAAGGCGCTGGCGCTGACCATCGACCGCGACGCCATGCTGGACTTCATGACCGAGGGCTTCGGCACCAAGGGCAACGACACGCCGCTGAACGAATCCTACCCGTTCTTCGAGGCGCTGCCCCAGCGTGAGCAGAATATCGAGGAGGCCAAGGCCCTGCTGGCCGAGGCCGGCTTCCCCGACGGTTTCGAGGCCGAGCTGGTCGCCTCGGACCGCCCGGCGGTGCGCGAGCAGCTGGCCGTCGCGTTGCGCGAGATGGCCAAGCCCGCCGGCATCACCATCAACGTGAACGTCATGCCCCATGCCACCTATCTGGAGCAGGTCTGGACCAAGGGCGCCTTCTATATCGGCTTCTACAACATGCAGCCGACGCCGGACGGGATCTTCAAGCTGCTGTTCACCTCGGATGCGGCCTGGAACGAGACGCATTGGAACAACCCGGATTTCGACGTGCTGATCGAAAAGGCCCGTACCACCACCGACGCGGCCGAGCGCACCGCCCTCTATACCCAGGCCCAGCAGATGATGTTCGACGAGGTGCCGGCGATCATCCCGTCCTTCTTCGACATGCTGGGTGCCAAGCGCAGCTGGATGCAGGGCTATGACATCCACCCGCGCGGCTCGGTGTTCCGGCTCGACTTCGCCTGGCTGACCGCCGAGGCGCCCACCCGCCAGGGCTGAGGCCCCGCGCCCGCGGGGTCGGGCCGGGCGGCCCTTTGCGACCGCCCGGCCTTGGCCCGCACCATGAACTGCACAGGCCGGGGCCGCGCCCCGGCAACGGGAAACCGGCATGTCGGCAAGCTATCTTCTCAAGCGGATCGTCCTGATCCTCTATACGCTGCTCATCGTCTCGGTCATCGTGTTCGGGATCACCCAGATCCTGCCGGCCGATGCCGCGGTGGTCATGCTGGGCGAGAACGCCACCCCCGAGGCGCTGGCCGCGCTGCGCGCCCGCATGGGCCTGAACGATCCGGTCTGGATGCAGTATCTGCACTGGGCCGGCGGGGCGATCCGGGGCGATTTCGGCACCTCGCTGCGTACCGGCCAGCCGGTGGGGCCGATGGTGCTGTCGGCACTGGGCACCTCGCTGGTGCTGACCGTGCTGGCGCTGGCCTTCATGCTGGTGCTGGCGCTGCCGATGGGCGTCATTGCCGCGATCCGGCGCGGAAAGCTGGCCGATGTCGTGGTCGGCTTCGTCTCCTATATCGGGGTGTCGCTGCCGGAATTCGTCACCGCCACGCTGTGCGTGATGGTGTTCGCCGACTGGCTGGGCTGGTTGCCGCCGACCGGCTATGTCCCGCTGTCGGAGGATTTCTGGGGCGGGCTGCAACGGCTGATCCTGCCGATGGTCACCGTCGCCGCCATGATGATCGCGCATGTGTCGCGCATGGTGCGCTCCGAACTGATCGACGTGATGCATACCGACTATATCCGCGGCGCCCGGCTCAAGGGGCTGCGCCCGCGCCGGGTGCTGTTTCGTCACGGGCTGCGCAACGCGCTGCTGCCGACCATCACCATCGTGGCGCTGGACGTGGGCTATCTGCTGGGCGGCATCATCGTCGTCGAGGAGATCTTCGCCATTCCCGGCATCGGCCGCACCCTGCTGTCGGCGATCCAGTCGCGCGACCTGCCGGTGGTGCAGGCCGGCGTCATGCTGATGGCCGCCGCCTATTCGCTGGCCAATTTCGCCGCCGATCTGGCCTATGCCTGGCTCGACAAGAGGATTCAATATGCCTGACCTGCTGCGCCGCCTGCTGCGCACGCCGCAGGGCTTTCTGGGGATGCTGGTGGTCGCCCTGCTGGCGGCGGTGGTCATCGCCGGCCCGTCGCTGACCCCCTATGCACCCGACGAGATGCAAGCGCTCGCCCGCTACAAGCCGCCCTCGGCCGCGCATTGGCTGGGCACCGACCAGTATGGCCGCGACCTGCTGTCGAGGCTGCTGGACGGCGCGCGCTCGACCGTGCTGATGGCGCTGCTGGCGACCTTTGTCGGTACGCTGGGCGGCGCCGTCATCGGCACCGGCTCGGCCTATCTGGGCGGCCGCGCCGACGAGGCGATCATGCGCACCCTGGATGCGGTGATGGCGATCCCCTCGCTGCTGCTGGCACTGCTGGTGGTGTCGCTGCTCGGCTCCAGCTCGGCCAATGCGCTACTGGCCATCGCCATCGCCTTCATGCCCGGCATGGCGCGGATCAGCCGCTCGGTGGCGCTGGCGGTGCGCAAGCAGGATTACGTCAGCGCCGCCATCGCCCGCGGCGAGGGCGCCGGCTATATCGTGCTGCGCGAGATGCTGCCCAATGTCATTGCCCCGATCGTGGTCGAGATGACCATGCGGGTCTCCTTTGCGGTGATGCTGTTCGCGACGCTGTCCTTCCTCGGCCTCGGCGCGCAGCCGCCGGCGACCGACTGGGGCCTGATGGTGTCCGAGGCGCGGCAATACCTGCACCGCTCCTACTGGATCCTGCTGTGGCCGGCGCTGGCCATCGCCGTGACCGCCATCGGCTTCAACCTGCTGGGCGACGGCTTGCGCGACGCCCTGAACCCCAGGACCGGAGGCTGAGATGACCGACACCCCCGTCCTTGCCATCCGCAACTATTCGCTGGCCTATCGCCTTGCCCATGGCGGCCGGGCCGAGGTGCTGCGCGACATCGACCTGACCATCCGGCGCGGCGAGATCCTCGGGCTGGTCGGCGAAAGCGGCTCGGGCAAGACCTCGCTGGCCGGCGCGATCATGCGCGACCTGCCCGCCAATGCCGAGGAGAACGACGGCAGCATCCGCCTGGATGACACCGACCTGCGCGCGCAGACGCCGCGCGCATTGACCGAGATCCATGGCCGCCGCATCGCGATGGTGTTCCAGGACCCCTCGACCTCGCTGAACCCCACGCTGCGGCTGGGTGAGCAGCTGGCCGAGGTGCTGATCCGCCATCGCGGCATGACTCGCGCGCAGGCGTGGCGCGAGGGGGCGGACCGGCTGGCCCATGTCGGCCTGAAAACCCCGACCGAGATGATGCAGCGCATGCCGCACGAGGTTTCCGGCGGCGAGAAGCAGCGCGTCGCCATCGCCACCGCCTTTGCCTGCAACCCGGAACTGATCCTGTTCGACGAGCCGACGACGGCGCTGGATGTGATCACCTCGCGCCAGATTCTGGACCTGTTCGCGGAATTGCAGGCGGAAACCGGGGTGGCCTCGCTCTATATCTCGCACGACCTGGCGTTGCTGTCGCAGACGGCGGGGCGGGTGGCGGTGCTGGAAAAGGGCAGCATCGTCGAGGAAAACACCGCCGCGGCGCTGTTTGCCCACCCGCAGCATCCCTATACCAAGGCGCTGATCGACGCGGTGCCGAACCCTGCCCGGCGGCTGGCGGGGCCGCTGGAGGCGGCGGCGCCGCTGGTCACGCTGCGCGAGGTCTCGGTCAGCTATGGCCGCCCCTCGCTGCTGGACAGCCTGCTGCGCCGCCCGGCGAAACGGGTAACGGGCGCGCGGGCGATCAGCCTCGACATCCGCCCCGGCGAGATTCTGGGCATCGTCGGCGAAAGCGGTTCGGGCAAGTCCACCCTGGCCAAGGCGCTGACCGGGCTGAACCCGTTCGAGGGCCAGGTGGAATTCGCCGGCCGCCCGATCCACGGCGCGCAGGACATGGACGCCGCCTATCGCCGTGACGTGCAGCTGATCTTTCAGCATCCCGATGCCAGCCTGAACCCGCGCCAGAAGATCGGCGAGATTCTGCGCCGGCCCGTCGCCCTCTATGGCGGCGACCGCGCCGCCATCCCGGCGATGCTGGAGCGCGTGCGCCTGCCCGCCGGTTATGTGGACCGCTATCCCCACCAGCTTTCGGGCGGGGAAAAGCAGCGCATCGCCATCGCGCGGGCCTTTCTGTCCAAACCCCGGCTGGTTATCTGCGACGAGATCACCTCGGCGCTGGATGTCTCGGTGCAGGCCTCGGTGATTTCGCTGCTGATGGAACTGCATGGCGATACCGGCGCCGCCTACGCCTTCATCACCCATGACATCAACCTGGTGCGCCAGATCGCCCACCGCATCGCCGTGATGTATCGCGGCGATCTGGTGGAGGTCGTGCCCGCCGACCAGATCACCGCCCCCGAGCGCGCACCCTATACCCGCGCGCTGCTGGCGGCGGTTACCCCACCCGCTTCCACCCATCGCCAATAACGGAGTTCCCCCGATGGACCGCAAATCCCTGCTCGACAGGCTCGACGAACGGGCCTGCCTCGACGTCATCTCGATGATGGTGCAGCACAAGAGCTATTCCGGCACCGAGGGCGAGACCGTTCTGGTCAAGCGCATGGTGGACGAGATGAACGCCGTCGGTATCGACGCCCATGTGCATCATTTCGGCGATGCCGGGCGCTGCAACGCGGTGGGCACGATCAAGGGCACCGGTGGCGGCAAAAGCCTGATCTATAACGGCCATCTGGACACCAACCCGGTGACCGAGGGCTGGACCGTGGACCCGTGGGGCGGCCTGGTGGATGACAAGTTCATCTACGGCATCGGCGTGTCGAACATGAAGGCGTCGGACGCGGCCTTCTTCTGCGCCGCGCGGGCCTTGCAGCAGGCGGGGGTGCGGCTGAAGGGCGATGTGATCCTGACTTTCGTGGTGGGCGAGTTGCAGGGCGGCGTCGGCACCGAGGCACTGCTGAAGGACGGGCTGAAGGCCGATTACTTCATCAATGGCGAACCCAGCGATCTGGTCGCCGTGACCATGCATTCCGAAGCGTTGAAATTCCAGATCGAGCTGACCGGCGACACTCGCCACCTATCCAAGCGCGAGGAGGCCGTGGATGCGCTGGTCGCCGGCTGCGATCTGGTCGGGCGGCTGAACGCCATGACCTTCTCCGGCGCCGCCTCGCCCGAGCATGAAAGCGTCAACCGCTGTCATGTCGGGGTGATGAAGGCCGCTCTGGGCCGCGATCTGGTGGAATGGCGCCCGCCGCAGGTGGCGGATTTCTGCATGCTGAAAGGCTCGGCCCGCTATGCCCCCGGCCAGACCCGCGAAGGTGTGCTGGCGGATATGGAGGTCGAGCTGGCGGCCCTGCGCGAGCGTTTCCCCGGCTTGCGGACCAAGCTGATCTCGATGGACACGATGGAGGAAAAGGGCCTGACCGTGATGCCCGCCTTCGAGGTCCGCCGCGACAGCCCCATCGTCGCCGCCATCAACGCCGCCTACAGGGAGGTGCGCGGCGAGGATCAGCCCACCGGCGCCATCACGCCCACGCGCTTCTACGGCTCGGATGCCGGGCATCTCTACAAGCTGGGCGGGATGGAAGGCATCGTCTGCGGCTGCGGCGGGCGCTATAACACCATGCCGGACGAGCGCGTTGATATCGTTGACTATATCGACATGATCAAGGTCTATATGCTGGCCATGCTGAACATCTGTGGGGTCGAGGGCGATGCCTGACATCCCCGCCGAATTCGCCTGGCGGGTGGCCAAGGCCCGGGCCGAGATGGCGCGGGCCGGCTGCGATGTGCTGGTGCTGGACAGTTGCGAAGCGGTGGCATGGATTTCGGGCTATACGGTCTCGGAAACCCGCTATCGCGCCGTGTTCCTGCCGCTGGAGGGGGCGCCGTGGTGGGTGCTGCGCGACCTCGACATTGCGCCCTGCCGCGAGGGCGGCTGGATCGCCGATGTGGTGGGCTTCCAGGATGGCGCCGCCCCCGAGGCGGTGATGGCGGCCGAGCTGCAGCGGCGCGGCTTTGGCCGGGCGCGGATCGGGGCGGATTTCAACTCGATCGGCTGGAATCCGATGCGGGCGGCGGCCCTGGCCGAGGGTCTGCCGGGCGCGGAATGGGTCAACCTGCCGGGCGTCACCGAAAGCCTGCGCTGGGTGAAATCCTCGGCGGAAATCGCCCTGATCGAACGGGCCGCCGCGGCGGCGGATGCGGCGATGGCGGCGGTGGCGGGGACGGCGGCGCCCGGCATCACCCCGCGCGAGGCCGCCGCCTTGGCCGCCGCCACGCAACTGCGCCACGGTGCCGACAGCGGCGTCACCGGCCCGATCCTGCGCAGCAGCGGCGCGCATGAATTCCTGCACGGACTGTTCCGCACCGATGCCCTCGCCCCCGGCGATGTGCTGCATGTCGAACTGGTGCCGACCGTCGCCAATTACAGCGCGCGGATGATGCGGCCGATCGTGCTGGGCACGCCAAGCCCTGAGCAGCGGGCGGTGGCGACACAGTTGCTGGCGATTCAGGACGCCCAGATCGCCGCCATGCGCCCCGGCGCCTTGGCGCGCGACGTGGACCGGATCATGCGGCAGGGCGCGTTGGAGGCCGGGCTGCGGCAAGAATACACCAACGTCACCGCCTATACGCTGGGCCTCTACAGCCGCACGCCGCGGGCCAGCGACTTCTCGCGGGTGCTGCTGCCGGATCAGGACTGGCGGCTGGAGGAGAACATGGTCTTCCACGTCTATACGACCGCCGAGGGCCTGGGTTTCTCGGAAACCGTGCAGGTCACGCCCGAAGGCGGTCGCCGCCTGACCCGGACCCCGCGCGCGATCCTGTCCGCGGGCGGCGGCAGCCGGTATGCGGGGGCGGTGCCGGACTAGCCCCACCGCGCGACCGCCCCGCCGCGCCGGTGCGGCGGATGGACGCAAGCGGGGCAGAGGATCCTCGCCCGGCCCGCCTGTGCCCGCGGGGCCGCAAGGGCGGTCCCGGCCGTATGAGTGCCGGAAAGCCTCGCAACACCGGCTCTGCGAGCCCCATGCCGCCCTGCCGTCACCGACGCCCGGCAGCGACTGCGTCCTGTTGCGCGGCGGCAACATTGTCCCCCCTCGCCGCATGCTCCGGCTATCCTGATTGAAACACTATGGTATGGGCGGTGGCAGACGATTCCCCGAATCGGAACGACAAGAGGACAGAATGAAACTCCATCGAATCCTGCCTTTGGCGGGCGTGTCGCTGCTGGCCCTGAACGTGGCGGCGCTGGCCCAGGACAAGCCGGTCGTGCTGGACCTGGTGACCATCATCTCCGAAGGCCGCGACAATATCGAGGCCACCGGCGGCACCGTGCTGACCGAGGAGGACCTGGAGACGCTGAAGCCGGCCGATGTCTCGGAACTGTTCTCGCGCGTGTCCACCGTCACCGTCTCGGGCGGCGGCGGGCCGTCCAAGCGCATCCACGTCCTCGGCATGGAGCAATCCGCCCTGGCCGTCAGCGTCGACGGCGTGCCGCAGGTGGCGACGAGCTGGCACCATACCGGCTCGAACGTCATCGACCCGGCCTTCCTGAAGCGGGTCGAGGTCGAGGCCGGCGCCGCCGCCGCCGATGCCGGCTTTGCCGCCGCCGCCGGTGCCGTGCGCTACGAGACCGTCTCGGCCCTCGACATGCTGGAGGATGGCCGCGACATGGGCGGCCGCGCCAGCCTGTCCTATGGCAGCAATGGCCGCGGCTTCGCCGGCACCCTGGCGGGCTATGGCCGGGCCAGGGGCTTCGACTGGCTGGTGATGCTGCATGGCGCCGATGGCGACGATTACGAGAACGGCGACGGCACCACCATCCTCGGCACCGCGCCGGCGGCCCTGAACCTGCTGACCAAGTTCGGCTACGAGTTCGAGGACCACCGCATCGAGCTGAGCTACGAGAAGAGCCGCGACGATGCCGACCGGCTGATCAAGATGAACATGGGCCTGAGCGGCGACGAGCTGCACCCGCTGAAGATCGACCGCGAGACCATCAAGCTCAGCTACACCTCGACCAGCCCGACCGCGAACTGGGACCCCGAGGTGATGATCTATCTGAGCCAGCAGGATTACTGGCGGCCTGATTATGCTCATCCCGCGCCGCCGCGTGGCGGCACCAATGGCGACATGATCCTCAACGAGGATCTGTTCGGCGGCAAGGTCCAGAACACCTTCGATGTCGGCATCGGCCGCATCACCGCCGGCGTCGATTTCGGTCAGCATGATTATCATATTGATAATTACGGTGATTATCTGGAAGCGGATGGAAGCTTCGGTCCGCGCTATCGCAACTTCTCGACCAGCCAGGTCGGCACCTATGTGCAGGGCCGGTTCGAGTTCGAGAACGGCGTCAGCCTGTCCACCGGCCTGCGCTATGACACGCAGCGTTTCACCGACTGGAACGGCGAGCGTTTCTCGGATAGCGGCACCAGCGCCAATGCCACGCTGTCCTATCGCGTGAACGACAATATCGAGGTCTTTGCCGGCGCCTCGCAGACCTGGCTGGGCTATGTCATCGGCGATTACGGCTATATCCATGCCCGCGGCGATGCCTTCTACACCGATCCCGATTTCGCGCCGGGCGAGGCCGAGAACTACAAGATCGGCGCCAACTTTGCCGGCAACAGCTGGAATGGCGGCATCACCTTCTTCGACACCCAGCTGCGCGGCTTCCCGAACTATGACGATCCCTCGCTGAACAACGAGCCGGAATATCGCAGCAAGGGCTTCACGCTGAATGCCAGCTACGATTTCGGCGCCACCCGCGTCGGCGCGACCTATACCAAGGCCGATGTGACCGTGGACGGCGTGCCGGCGGTGCCGAGCAGCGGTATGGTCATGCCGGTGGGTGACATGGCGACGCTGTTCGTGGATCACGAGATCGCGGCCTGGAACGCCAAGGTCGGCGCCTCCGTGCAATGGGCCGGCAGCGTCCAGAGCGGCGAGGCCGAGGCCCAGAACTTCTACGAGGAGCCGTCCTATACGGTGGTCAATGCCTATGCCGAATGGACCCCGCAGAGCTATGAGAACATGACCCTGCGCCTCAGCGTCGACAACCTGTTCGACGAGACCTATTACGAGCGTTCGGGCTATGCCAAGCGCGATGCCCGCGGCGGGATCGAGCCGGTCTATGCGCCGGGCCGCACCATCACCTTCGGCGGCACGGTCAAATTCTGACCGCCGGCCCCAGAAGACAGCAAAGCCCCGCGTGAGCGGGGCTTTTTTCATGGCTGGCTGTCGTCCTGCCCGATCTGGCTGCGGCCGATGCTCTGCCGGGTGGCGGCGATTTGCAGCAGCCGCCGCGCCCCAGATGGGCCGGGCAATGACGGATGCCGGCCGAGCAACTCGCCCCGGCCGGCGCCGGAAGGGCAGGGCACCGACCCCGCCCACGCGCTCAGCGCCCGAAGGTCGGGCGATAGCGGCTGGTGGCGCCCATGCGATAGGGGGCGGGCACCTCCAGCGCGAAGCCCAGCTCCTCGGCCGCATGCCAGGGCCAGTGCGGGTCGTTCAGCGCCCCGCGGCCCAGCGCCACCGCATCCACCTCGCCGCCGGCGATCAGCGCCTCGGCATGCAGGGGCGAGCGGATCATGCCGACGCCGATTACCGGCAGCCCGGCCTCGCGCCGCACCCGGGCGGCGAAGGGGATCTGATAGCCGGGGCCGACCGGGATCTTTGCCGGTCCATTGCCGCCGCTGGAAATGTCCAGATAGTCGCAGCCGAGCCCGGCCAGCGCGCGGGCGACGGCCACGGTCTCGTCGGGGGTGATGCCGCCCTCCAGCCAGTCGGTGCCGTTCAGGCGCACGCCCACCGGGATTGTGTCGGGGCAGGCGGCGCGGGTGGCGCGGAACACCTCCAGCAGCAGGCGCATGCGGTTATCCAGGCTGCCGCCCCAGTGGTCGTCGCGCCGGTTGGCCAGCGGCGACAGGAAGCTGGACAGCAGATAGCCATGCGCGGCGTGGATCTCGATCGTTGCCACGCCCAGCCGCACGGCGCGGGTGGCGGCGGCCGCGAAGGCGTCGATCACCGCGGCGATCCCGGCCTCGTCCAGCGCCTGCGGCACCTGCCATTCCGGGGCGAAGGGAACCGCCGACGGCCCCACCACCTGCCAGCCGCCGGCCTCGGGCGCGACATGGCCCGGCTGCCACGGCACGCCCGTCGAGGCCTTGCGCCCGGCATGGCCCAGCTGCAACCCGAAGGGCATGGTGGTGAATTGCCGGGCAAAGGCCAGCGCCTCGGCCATCGCGGCCTCGGTCTCGTCGGACCACAGCCCGAGGCAACCGGGGGTGATGCGGCCCTCGGGCAGGACGCCGGTGGCCTCGATCAGCATCAGCCCGGCGCCGGACTGGCCGAACTGGCCCCAATGCAGGCGGTGCCAGTCGGTCGCGCGCCCGTTCTCGGCCATGTATTGGCACATCGGCGCGATCACGATGCGGTTGGGCAGGGTCAGGCCGCGCAGTTGCAGCGGCGAAAACAGGGTCGTGGTCATGGTATCCTCAGATGTCGCAGCGCACCCGCGCCGCGGTCCAGCCGCCATCGACGGCAATCACCTGCCCGGCAACGAAACTGGCCTCGGGCGAGGCGAGAAAGGCCACCAGCGCGGCGACCTCGGCCGGCTCTCCGGCGCGGGCCTGCGGGGTGCCATGCAGGATCAGCTCGCGATAGGTGCGGTCCTCCAGCAGCTTTTCGGTCATGGCGGTGCGGATCAGCCCCGGCGCCACCGCATTCACGCGGATGCCGCGCGGGGTGTAGTCCGCGGTCATCTGCCGGGTCAATCCGACCAGCCCGGCCTTGGAGGCCGCATAGGCCGCGTTGTTGCGCCAGCCGACCAGCCCGAACATCGAGGCCACATGCACGATATTGCCGGCGCCGCGCGCCAGCATGTCCGGCAGCACCGCCCGCGCCATGCGGAAGGCGGCGGAAAGGTTCACGTCCAGAATCCGCGCCCAACCGGCATCGTCGCTGTCCAGCACCGCGCGCGAGCCGCCGATGCCGGCATTGTTCACCAGCACATCGACGCGGCCAAACCGGGCCAGCGCGGCCTCGACGATCCGCGCCGGCGCCTCCGGGTCGGCGAGGTCGGCGGTCAGGTTCAGGCGGTTGTCATGGGCGTCGGCCATCCCGGCCCGGTCCACGGCGACCACATTCGCCCCCTGCGCCAGGAACTTGTCGGCAATCGCCGCGCCGATGCCGGCGGCGGCGCCGGTGACGATGACGCTCATGCCAGCCGCCCCCCGTCCACCGGCAGCAGCACGCCGGTGCAATAGGAGGACTGCGGCGAGGCGAGGAACACCACGGCATCGGCCACCTCGGCCGGCTCGCCCAGACGGCCCAGCGGGTGGATGGCGATCATGGCGGCGCGGTCGGCCTCGGCCTGCGCCGGGTCCAGCGTGCGGTCGAACATCGGCCCGGAGATCGAGCCGGGGCAGACCGCATTGACGCGGATGCCATCCGCCGCCAGCGACCGCGCCAGCGAGCGGGTCATCGACACCACCGCCGCCTTCGAGGCCGCATAGGCCCCCAGCCGTGCCGAGCCGATCAGCCCGGCGGTGGAGGCGATATTGACGATCGCCCCGCCGCGGCCCTGCGCCTGCATGCGGCGGGCGGCGGCCTGCGCGCAATGAAAGCTGCCGAAGAAATTCACCGCCATCACCCGTTGCAGGTCGGCGGGGGCACAGGTCTCCAGCCCGCCATGCGGCCCCTCGATCCCGGCCGAATTCACCAGGATGTCGCAATCCGGCAGGGCGTCGAAACAGGCCGCCACCTCGGCGGCATCGGTCACGTCCAGCGCGTGATGCGCCAGCGCGCCCAGCTCCTGCGTCGCCGTGGCCAGCGCCGCCGCATCGCGGTCGATCAGCACCAGCCGCGCGCCCTCGCGCGCCAGCGCCCCGGCGCTGGCCCGGCCGAGGCCGGAGCCTGCGCCCGTTACCACGGCCGTCCGGCCGGACAGCCGCCCCTCAGTCATTCTGCGCCGCCCATTGCGTGGCGACCTGATGGCCGGTGGCGAACCAGACGCCGGGCTTTTGCCGGATATGCTCGATCATCCGGCGCAGCAGCGGGATGCGCATCGGCCGGCCGGTGAATTGCGGGTGCATGACCAGATTGAACAGCCCGCCCCATTCGTAGATCGTGTCGAACTCGTCACGCCAGTTCTCGAAGATGGCGGAGTTGGGGAATTGCGGCCGCCAGGCCTGGATGGCGTTCATCATGTAGGGCGCGTCGTCGGCGCCCCAGTGCCAGGGCAGTTCCACGGGGCCGGGGGTGCCGTCCGGCAGCACATGCCGATAGGGCACCACGTCCAGCATCAGCGAACTGTCATAGAGGATGCCATGCTCGTGCAGCAGCCCCATCAGCGTCGGCGTGGTTTCCCCGGCGGGCGAGCGGTAGCCGGTCGGCCGGATGCCCGCCACCTTGTCGAGCGAGTCGAGCGCGCGGATGAAGGTCTCGCGCTCGACCTCCGGCTTGTCGGGGTCGATCCATTCGTGGAGATAGCCGTGATGGCCGATCTCGTGCCCGTGATCGAGGATCATGCGCACCCGGTCGGGATATTTCTCGGCCGTCCATCCGGGCGTGAAGAAGGTCGCCGGCAGGTCGTATTCCTTGAGGATCTTGAGGATTTCCGGCACCCCGCGCTGGGCCCCGTAGATGCCCTTCGACAGCACCCCGGGCCGGCGCGCATTCGCGGGATCGCGCGAGAGCCAGAGGGTTTCGGCATCGAAATCGAATGTCAGCATGACGGCGCAGCGTTTGCCTTCGGGCCACATCGTGATGTCCTTTCCTGTCGGTTGGGGTTCGGGCGCGGGGTGCCGGGGGTTCAGCCCGCCAGCCGCGTGTTGCGGAAGGTGTCGTTCACGCCGACGGCGGTGGTGACGACATTTTCAAAGCGGGTGTTGTAGATGGTCGGGAAATCCACCTCGACCAGCCAGGCCATCGGTACCTCGTCGGTCAGGATCTGCTGGGCCTTGGAATAAGCCGCCTGCCGCTCCTCGTCGGTGACGCCGGTGGCGCCCGCCGCAAAGGCCGCGTCCACCTCGGGGTTGGTATAGCCAGTGCAGTTGGAATAGGGCACGCCCTGGCGGATGTTCGACGAGACGAAGAACCGCGCCACGCCCAGCGCGGGGTCGCCGAACTGGTAGGGATAGTTCGAGGTCATCTCGAATTCCCAGTTGCCGTAGCGCTGCGTCCACGAGCCGGGGTCGGAGGGCTCGATCTCGACCGCGATGCCGATCAGGGCCAGCTGCTGCTGGACCATCTCGGCAAAGCGCGCCCAGGTCTCGCCCCAGGGCAGGCGCATGAACTTGACCTTGCGGCGGATGCCGCCCTCGCCCTCGGTCAGCCCCATCTCGTCCAGCAGGGCCTTGGCCTTGTCGAGGTCGTAGTCATAGGTGGTGACGTTCGCATCGTAGAAGCGGGTGCGATAGCTGATCGGGCCGGTGGCCGGCTTGCCGAGGCCGAAGAAGATCACATCGAGGAAGGCCTGCTTGTCCAGCGCGTGATAGATCGCCTTGCGGAAGCGCACGTCGTTGAACGGCTCGACGCGGGTGTTGAACTCGATCCGGGCGATGGGGGCGAGGAATTCCGAGCCGCGGGTCTCCAGCGTCATGTTGGGCAGCGAGGACAGCCGCGCCACGTCGAACAGCTCGATGTCGAAGCTGCTGGACAGGTCGACCTCGCCTTGCTCCAGCGCGACCGAGCGCGCGGCGCCGTCGGGCAGGATGTGGAAGATCAGCTCGTCCAGCTCCGGCTGGCCCTCGCCGTGATAGTCGGGGTTCCTCTCCAGCCGGATGAACGAGCCACGCCGCCATTCAGCCAGCTTGAACGGGCCGGTGCCGATGGGCGTGTTGTTGGCCGGGTTGGTGCGGTAATCGGTGCCGCGATAGAGGTGCGCGGGGATCATCGGCGCCGAGGACATCTCGAAGGCCAGCATGAACGGGCCGAAGGGCTGCTTCATGGTGAAGCGGACGGTATAGTCGTCCAGCGCCTCGATCTTTTCGCAATTGGCAAAGTTGCTGCGGGCGCGGGGATGCACCTCGGGCAGGAATTCCGCGCAGGAGAACACCACGTCATCGGCGGTGAAGGGCTCGCCGTCATGCCATTTGGCGTTCTGGACCAGATGGAAGGTATAGGTCAGCCCGTCCTCGGAAATCTCCCACGACTCGGCCAGGCCCGGCTTGGGGGTGAAGTCGAAGTCGTAGGTCAGCAGGCTTTCATACATCTTGCCGCAGACCAGCTGGGTCTGGGCGTTCTGGTCGAGGCCGATGAACAAGATCGGCGGCTCGGGGTTGGCGATGATGTTCATCACCTTCTTGCCGCTGCCCTGCGCCCAGGAGGCATGCGGCAGCATGGCGGCCAGCAGGCCGGTGGCGGCGCCCGAGCGCAGGATCGCGCGGCGGCTGATATGGGTCGGTCGGGTCATGGGGTCTCCTCCGTTGGTTCGGTCGTCTCAGGCCGGTTCGTGCCAGTCGCGGCCCGGAACGGCGTTCAGCAATTTTCTGGTGTAATCGGCCTGCGGATTGCCGAAGACGGCGGTGACCTCGCCCTCCTCGACCACCTTGCCGCGATGCAGCACGATCACGCGGTCGCAGATCTGGCTGGCCACGCGCAGGTCATGGGTAATGAACAGCATGGCCAGTTGCATCTCGGCGCGGATCTCGCGCAGCAGTTCCAGCACCTGCGCCTGCACCGACACGTCGAGGGCCGAGACGCTCTCGTCCGCGACCAGCAAATCCGGCTCGACCGCCAGCGCGCGGGCGATGCCGATGCGCTGGCGCTGGCCGCCGGAGAATTCGTGCGGATAGCGGGCGGCGGCCGAAGGGTCCAGCCCGACCCGGGCCAGCAGCCGGTCCATGCGGGCGCGGGCCTCGGCGGGCGCCACGCCTTGCGCCAGCGGCCCGGTCATGATCGCGCGGCCCACCGTCTGGCGCGGGTTCAGCGAGGCGAAGGGGTCCTGGAACACGATCTGCGCCTGCGCGCGATAGGCCTTCAGCGTCGCGCCGCGCGCATTGGCAATGTCCTGTCCCTTGAACAGGATGCGGCCGCCATCCGGGTCGGTCAGCCGCATGATGCACTGGCCGATGGTGGATTTGCCCGAGCCGCTCTCGCCCACCAGCCCCAGCGTCTCGCCCCGGGCGATTTCGAAGCTGACATCGTTCACCGCCACCACTTCCTTCGGCGGCGAGAACATGCCCGTCGGGCTGCGATAGACCTTGCGCAGCGCCTCGACCCGCAGCACCGGCATGTCGGTGACCGGCTGCGCCGGCTGGTTGCGGAACCGCGGCACGGCAGCGATCAGCGCCTGCGTGTAGGGATGCGATGGCCGGCGCAGAACGTCCTCCGCCTTGCCTTGCTCGACGATCTCGCCCTTGCGCATGACGATCACCCGGTCGGCGATGTCCGCGACCACGCCGAAATCATGGGTGATGAACAGCACGCCCATGCCGCGCTTGCGTTGCAGGTCGTGGATCAGTTGCAGGATCTGCGCCTGCGTGGTCACGTCCAGCGCGGTCGTGGGTTCGTCCGCGATCAGGATGTCCGGCTCCAGCGCCAGCGCCATGGCGATCATCACCCGCTGGCGCTGGCCGCCCGAGAGGCGGAAGGGATAGCGGTCGTAAAGGCTGGACGGCTCCGGCAGGCCCACGGCATCCAGCAGTTCCACCACCCGCGCGCGGTGATCGGCGCCGGGGGCGCCATGGGCCTCCAGCACCTCGGCCACCTGCCTGCCCACGGTCAGCACCGGGTTCAGGCTGGTCATCGGCTCCTGAAAGATCATCGCGATGCGGGCACCGCGGATCTTGCGCATCCCCGCCGCATCCAGCGCCAGCAGGTCGGCGCCGTCGAACAAGATGCGGCCGGCGCGCACCTTCAGCGACTGGCGCGGCAGCAGGCCCATGACCGCATTCGCCGTCACCGACTTGCCCGAGCCGCTCTCGCCGACGATGCACAGGATCTCGCCCCGGTCGAGATGCAGGCCGACATCGCGCACCGCATCGGCGCGGTCGCCCGATTGCGGCAGGCCGACCGTCAGCCCCTCGATCTGCAACAGATGTTCGCTCACGACCGGCCCTTTCGTGCAAGGCGCGGGTTCAGCACGTCGTTCAGTGCGTCCCCCACCAGGTTCAGGGCCAGCACCACCGCGACGATGACGATGCCGGGGAAGAAGCTCATCCACCAGGCCTGCCGCAGCACGGTGCGCGCCGCCCCGATCATGTAGCCCCAACTCATCCGGTTCGGGTCGCCGAGGCCGAGGAAGCTGATCGCCGCCTCGGTCAGGATGGCCGAGGCCACCATCAGCGAGGCCATGGCGATCACCGGCGACAGCGTGTTGGGCAGCATCTGGGTCAGGATGATGCGGGTATTGCCCTCGCCCAGCACCTCGGCGGCGCGGACGAACTCGCGGTTGCGCAGGCTGGCGAATTCCGACCGCACCAGCCGCGCCACCGGTGGCCAACTGACGATGCCGATCGCCAGGATGATCGACTGGATCGAGGGCGACAGGATCGCCACCAGCAGCAGCGCGAAGACGAAGGTGGGGATGGTCTGGAAGAACTCGGTCACCCGCATCAGCGCGTCGTCGATCCAGCCGCCGTGAAAGCCGGCCAGCGCACCGACGACGACGCCCACCAGCAGTGCCACCAGCGTCGAGATCAGCCCGACGAGGATCGACACCCGCGCGCCATGGATGATGCCGCCGAGGATGTCGCGGCCCATCATGTCGGTGCCCAGCGGAAAGTTCATGTCCTGGAAGGGCGGCAGGAAGGGGCGGGTGGCCATCTTCCACGGGTCCGCCGGCGCCAGCACCGGGGCGAGGATCGCCGCCGCCACCGCCAGTAGCAGGATGGTGGTGCCGATGATGGCCTTGGGATTGCGGGCGTAAAGGCGCAGCTTGCCGCTCATGCCGAGGCTCCGATCCGCGGGTCCACGACGCGATAGAGGATATCGGTCAGGATGTTGAAGATGACGACGAGGATCGAGGTGATCAGGAAAATCCCCATCATCACCTGATAGTCGCGCTGGACGAGGGCATCGAAGGCCAGCCGGCCGATGCCGGGCCAGCCGAACACGGTCTCGGTCAGGATGGCGCCGCCGACCAGTTGCCCGGCCTGGATGCCGGCCAGGGTGATCACCGGCAGGATGGCGTTGCGCAGCATGTGGCGGCGCAGGATGATGCCCTCCTGCAAGCCCTTGGCGCGGGCGGTGCGGACGAAATCGAGGTCCTGCACCTCCAGCATCGAGGCCCGGGTCAGCCGCGCATAGATGGCCATGTAGAACAGCGCCAGCGTCACCGCCGGCAGCACCAGATGGTGCAGCACGTCCAGCACATGCGCCATGCCGGTCAGATCGGCGCCGACCGAGACCATGCCGAAGGCCGGAAACCAGCCCAGCCAGACGGAAAACAGCAGGATCGCCATCATGCCGATCCAGAACAGCGGCGTGGCATAGAACAGCAGCGACAGCACCGAGACCAGCAGATCCGGCAGCCGCCCCTGCTTGGCGGCCGAGATCACCCCCAGCACGATACCGGCGATCAGCGCCAGCACGAAGGCGGTGCCGGTCAGCAGCAGCGTGGCGGGCAGGCGCTCCCACAGCAGGTCCGCGACCGGGGCGCCCTGGCGGTAGGAATAGCCCAGATCGCCCTGGAGGATATTGCCGAGATAGACCAGGAACTGCCGCCAGAGCGGCTGGTCGAGGCCGAACTGCTCGCGCAGTTGCTGCACGAATGTTTCGTCGGCGACACCGGCCTGGCCGGCCATGACCGAGGCCGGGTCGCCGGGCGCGATGCGGATCAGCAGAAAGTTCAGGGCGACGATGGCGAGGATCACCGCCACCGATTTCAGCAGGCGTATGCCGACGATTCGCAAGGCGGTCATGGCCGGCCCTTGCCCGGCTGGCGGCTGGTCTGTGGCATCGGCATCTCCCCTTCGCGGCGGCCCGGCGTGAATTCGGGTCAGGTCTTGCGCCCCAATCGAATTGCTATACAATTCGTATGAACCTGCTGGCGACACGGAGATTAGCACCTCTTGCGGGGGCGTCAATCACCTGTCGCGCTTTGGGGACAACGGAAGACAAAAGGGACTCGATCATGGCGCAGACACCGGCACCGCATGAGGTTCGAAAGGATGACCGGCTGTATCTTCAGTCGGTTGACCGCACCTTTCGCGTGCTGGAGGCGCTGGCCCAGACCAGCCAGCCGCCCTCGCTGCGCGAACTGGCGCAGCTGGCCGGCATCGACAAGAGCGCGGTGCAGCGAATCGCGCATACGCTTCAGGTGCTGGGCTATGTCGCCCGCGACCCGGCCAGCGGCGGGCTGGTGCCTGGCCAGCAGCTTCTGGACCGGGGCTTCGACTATCTGCGCTCCAACCCGCTGATCGCGCGGGCGCAGCCCCTGCTGACCAACCTGCGCAATGCCACCGGCGAGCGGGTGGATTTCAGCCTGTTCGCGCGCGAGACCATCATCTACGCCCTGCGCATGCAGAGCAAGCGCGAGACCTTCTTCGCCACGCTGATCGGCCGCCGCATCCCCAGCTTTTCCTCCTCGGGCGGTCGTGCCTGCCTGAGCCGGCTGGACGAGGCCGAGGCCCGCGGCATCGTCCTGGGCTCCAGCCGGGTGGCGGCGACGCCTAAGACCATCACCGATCCCGATGCGGTGATGGCCAAGATCGCCGAGGCCCGCCAGGACGGCTATGCCTGCGCGCGTGAGGAAAGCCTGCTGGGCGAGATCGTGATCGGTGCCGCGGTGGTGGATGGCGATGGCCGCCCGCTGGGGGCGATCCATATCGCCGGCTCGCTGTCGGAATGGAACGAGGCCGGCTTCCGGCGCAAGTTCTCGCCGTTGCTGCTGGAGGCGGCGCGGGCGATCTCGGGCTGAGACGGCGGGGGCTCAGGCGGCCCCCGGCTCCAGTTTCAGCACCGTCTCGGCGCCCTCGGCCACGGCGGCGGGCGAATAGCGCAGCGGGAAATAGCCGCCGTCGCGCCAGGCCGCCGCCAGATCGGCGAAATGCGGCGAGTCCGGCTCGCCCGACTGGCCGGGAAGGCCGACGAACAGGCTGGCATCCCAATCGCCGACATCCATCAGCAGCCGCACCGACGGGCCGGTGATGATGCCGAAATCCGCGGCGCGATAGGGGCCGTAATTCGGGCTGGACGGCCCGCCGCCCAGATTCAGCCGGGACAGGGCGAGGTTGGGTTGCTCCGGGAACAGCCCGGCCAGGGCATGGCGCAGGCCCAGCCCGTGCAGCGCATCCCAGCGCCAGGTCGCCGGATCCTGGCCCAGCAGCGCCTGCGCATCGGCCCAGGCGGCGGCCAGCGTCCCGGCGCAGATCGGCGCGATGTCGCCGCTGGGCAGCCAGCCGGCCGGGTTCTCCATGATCGTGGCCACCGTCTGGTTGTCATAGGGCACCAGCAGCGGCATCACCTCCGGCGCCGCCCCCAGCGCCCGGCCCAGCGCCGGTTGCAGGTGGCGCGACAGCCAGACCTCGAACAGCGCCGCCCCGGCGCTGTCGCCGGCGCCGTCGCCGTCCCAGCCGGCCAGCAGCGCCCGCGCCTCCTCGGCGGCTCCGGTCAGCGACAGGCCCGACAGCACCCGCGCCAGCCGGCGCCCGACCAGCGAGACGGTGTCGTTCTGCAACCGCCCGGCCGCCGCCAGATCGTGATCCGGGTCGGCCCCCAGCACGGCATGGATGCGGTCAGAGCGCGAATGCTCGACCCATTCATGGCCGATGGCGGGGCGGCCGGCCTCGACCCAGCCCTCGGGCAGGTTCATCTCGTTGGCGGTGGCCATGAAGCCCTTGTCCGGGTTCACCGCGCGCGGCAGCTGGTCAAAGCCGACCAGGCCGGCCCATTCGAAGCGGCCGTCGCCGGGCACCGGCAGCAGCCCGTTCCAGTTCGGCCGGATCGGCGTGGCGCCGATGCCGTGCCAGGCGATGTTGCCCTCGACATCGGCATAGAGGTGGTTGACCGAGGGCGTGCCCCAGTTGGCGATGGCGGCCTGGTACTCCGCCAGGTCGCGCGCCCGCATCACCTTCAGGCTGGCCATGTAGGGGGCCATGCCCGGCTCGGTCCAGACCGTGCGCAGGCTGTAGGCGCGGTGGTTGGCGCGGTCCTCGTGCAGCACCGGGCCGTGGCAGGTAAAGCGCAGATCCTGCGTCACCGTGCCATGGCCGCGCACGGCAAAGGTCTCGGGGCGGGTCTCGATGGTCTTCCAGCCGCCCTTGTAGGGATAGCGGTCGGGGTTGGCCGGGTCGGTGTCATGGACCATGACATCCTCCTGATCGCCGCCGAAGATGGTCAGCGACCAGGCGATGCGGTCGTTATGGCCCAGCGAGATGCCCGGCACCCCCGGCTCGCCCATGCCGATCACGTCGAGCCCCGGCGCGGTCAGATGCACGACATAGCGCAGCGAGGGCAGCGAATGCAGCCGGTGCGGGTCGCAGGCCATCAGCGGCCGCCCGCTGGCGGTGCGCGCCCCGGCCACCACCCAGTTGTTCGAGCCCTCGGCCTCGGCCGCGCGCACCACGTCGCCCAGCGGCGTGACCACGCGCCAGCGATGCGCCTCCTCCAGGGAGGCGGCCAGCCGCTCGCGGCCGAAGGTGACGGAGGCGGTGGCCAGCGCAAAGCTCTCCAGCACCTTCAGCGGGATCGAGGCCAAGTCCAGCCCCGCGACCTCGGTGGCGGCCACCGGCGGCTCGATGCTGCGGCGCAGGGCGTCCAGCCGGGCGCCGCCGCGGGCCATGACATGGGCGCGCAGCACCTCCGACAGCGCATTGCGGGTCAGGCAATGGCTGCGGATGCGCACCACGTCCTCGGCCCGCCAGGGCGCGGGGCGGGTGTCCATCAGCGTGAACTCGACCGGCAGCGCGGCGGCGCCGGCGGCGATCTGGTCGATGCGGGCATTGATGCCCGCGGCAAAGGCGGTGCAGATGGCCTCGGCATCCGGGCCATAGGCGGCCCATTCCGCCGCCATGTCGCCGTGATAGAGGAACTGCCGCGCCGCACGGTCCTGTTCCAGATAGCCGGGGCCGAAATCGGCGGCCAGCAGGCCCAGCCCGCGCTTGCGCCACAGGTCGATTTGCCACAGCCGGTCGCGGGCGGCGTTCCAGCCCTGGCCAAAGAACAGGTCATGCAGGTTCCCGGCCCGGATATGGGCGATGCCCTGCCGGTCGATGCTGACCTCGACCGGTGCCCGAAGCCCCGGCAGGTTCAAGACCTCTGCCTGCATTCCACCCTGCCGTGCCATCGCGCGCTCCCCCGTTGTTGCCGGACCAGTGCAGCACAGGGCCGTGAGCATTGCAATGCGGTCGAATTGCCATGCGATGCGACTGCCCTGCAAGAAACGACCCGCCGTGGGGGCGGGTCGCGGAACGGTCGGAGGGGGCGGGGATCAGGCGACCGGCGGCCCGGCCAGCAGCCCGTCGGGCAGCGCCTGCAGCGCCTCGTATCCCGCCAGGATCGCCGCCATCTGTGTCGCATGGCCGGCCCGGAAGGCATCGCCCTGGATGGTCTCGTCCGGGTATTCGGTGATCATGGTCAGCGGCACCCGATGGCGGTCATCCGCGCCGATCAGCACCGGAAAACCGTTCAGGATCTGGAAGCCCGGATCGCCGGCATGGCGCGAGAACAGCGCCAGTTGCGCATCATTGAAGGCGCGCAGGCCCGGTACCGCGTCCAGCCGCCGGGTCACGTCGTCCATCAGCGCCTCGGCCGCCTGCTGCCAGCCGGCGCGATAGCGCATGATCAGGAAAAAGCCCTTCGGGATCGTCCAGGTGGCAAAGCCGCGCGGCACATAGCCCGACAGGGGCCGCGTCCATTCATGCGCCGGATAGCCGTGAAAGTTCAGATGCAGCAGGGCGGGCACCCGCGCCTCGGCCTGGGCCCGGATGGACTTCTCGTGAAGCTCCGGCCCCTTGCGATATTCGAGGTCGTCGCCCAGCGCGGTATAGCGCGCGGCATGGTGCATGTGGCGCGGATTGTCGGCGATCAACCGCTGGTGCAGCGCATAGCCGTCCGGGTTTTCCAGCGGGCAATAGGCGAAATGCGCACCCTCGCGCGCCAGCAGGCGATGCACGGCGCGCAACGTGCCCACCGGCGAGGTGGTCTCGTTGGCGTGCTGGCCGGCCGAGATGATGACGCCGCGATCCGTGCCGGGGTGATGCACCGCCGTGATCGGGCGCCCGGCGACCGAGCGGGCGGCATAGCGCTCGCCCGGAATCCGGGCCAGTTCCGCCTCGATCTGCGGGATCGACAGCGCGCGGCCGGCGGTCTCCAGCGGCTCGACGTGATGGGTCAGCGAATCGGCGTCATAGGGCCGGGTTTCCACCCGCAGCGTATAGTCGCGGCCGAGGCGGATCTCGGGCACGATCTGGCCGGGTTGCAGGTGGCGGTCGCCGATCGGGCGGCCGGACTTGCGCTGGAACACCTCCAGCGCCGAGAAATACAGGTCCTCGTGCAGCGCCTCGCGCAGCGACAGCACCTCGTCGCCGATGCCCAGATCCTCGTCGGCGACGGGCAGGGTGGCGGTGATGTTCAGCTCCTCGAAATAGGGCTCGGCCTGCCAGGGGCCGGTCTGGATCGCCTGCATCGCGGCGTGGAACAGCGCCTCGTATTCGGTCGCCAGCCGCCGCGAGGCCCCGTCCACCACCAGCCAGCCGCAGGGCGAGAGCGCGACCTCGCCGGCGTAATCGGTGTGGATGCGGTTGGGGGCGAGGACGGTTTCGGCCGCCTCGCGCCCGTCGGCATAGGTCAGGCGCAGGTGATAGGCGGGCAGGTCGCGGGATTCTGCGCCCTCGGCAAAGGCGAAATCCACCGAAGGGAACAGGGCCGACAGCGGATAGCTTTCCAGCAGGAACCGCGCCGGCCCGGCGTCGGGATGGCGGGGGAAGGTGATCTCGGCCCGCACCAGCCCGTCGGTGTCGATGCGGTCGCGAAAGGCGCAGACCAGCGGCTTGTAGGCGGAATGGCAGCGCGCCTCGACGCCCCGCGCCGCAAAGGCCGCCTCGGCGGCGCGGCGGGTGGCGGCATCGTCGAAGGTCCAGGTCTCGACCGCGCGCGCCGTCAGGGTTGCGGCCAGCCCGGCCAGCGTGGGGGCGAAGGCGGCATTGTAGAGGATCATCGTTCGGTCCTTCCCGTCGGGTCCAGCAGGTCGCGCAGCCAGTCGCCCACCAGGTTCAGCGCCAGCACCGTCAGCAGGATCGCCATGCCCGGCACCACGGTGATCCACCAGGCGGTCTGCAGATAGGTCCGCCCCTCGGCCAGCATGCCGCCCCAGGACGGGATCGTCGGGTCGACGCCGAGGCCGAGGAAGGTCAGCGAGGCCTCCAGCAGGATGTTGTTGGCGACGTTCAGCGTCATCAGCACGATCACCGGCCCCAGCAGGTTGGGCAGGATGTGGCGCAGGATGATGTGGCGGTCGGCCACGCCGATGGCGCGGGCCGACAGGATGAACTCGCGCTCGCGCAGCGTCAGGGTCGAGCCGCGCACCAGACGCGCATATTGCACCCATTGGCTGACGATCAGCAGCACGATGGTCGTGGTCAGCGAGCCGCCGACGATGGCGACGAAGGTGATCGCCAGCAGGATGAAGGGCAGGGAAAGCTGGATGTCGGCAAAGCGCATCAGCAACACGTCCCAGAAGCCGCGGTAATAGCCGGCGACCAGCCCCATGATGGTGCCGAAGACCACCGAGCCCGCGACCGAGATCAGCCCGACCTCCAGCGAGATCCAGCCGCCATTGGCGACGCGGGCGAGGATGTCGCGGCCCAGCGCATCGGTGCCGAAGGGATGCGCCGGGTCGGCGAAGGGCGGCACCAGCCGCGCCTTGAGCGAGATGGCGCCCGGATCGGGGAACAGCCATTGCGAGAACACGACGGCGCCGACGATCAGCACCAGCAGCACGGCACCGGCGATGAACTCGAAGGATTTCAGGTGGCGCAGGCGCGAGGGGGCGGCAGTGGTCTCGGCCATCTCACTTCTCCCGGATGCGGGGATCGACAAGCCCGTAGGCGATGTCGACGGCAAGGTTCACGGCGACGATCATCAGCGCCAGGATCATGATCACCGCCTGCAGCACCGGATAGTCGCGCGCCGCGACCGCATCCAGCGCCAGCGTGCCCATGCCTGGCCAGTTGAACACCCGCTCGATCACCACGATGCCGCCGAGGAGGCCGCCGAATTGCAGGCCGAAATAGGTGATCAGCGGAATCGCGCAGTTGCGCAGCGCGTGCTTGTAGAGGACCTTGGCCTCGGACAGGCCCTTGGCGCGGGCGACCATGACGAACTGGGCGTTCAGCGTCTCCAGCATGGTGGTGCGCACCAGCCGGACATTGGTGGCGGTGAGGATCACCCCCATGGTCAGCGCCGGCATGATGAAGCTCTCCGGTCCGGCCATGCCCGAGGGCGGCAACAGCCGCAGCCCGACGGCAAGGAACAGCACCAGCATCATCGCCAGCCAGAAATTCGGAAAGGACAGCCCGACCAGCGACAGGATGCGGATCACCTGATCGGCCAGCCTGCCCTTGGCCACCGCCGCCCAGATGCCCAGCGGGATCGAGATCACGATCGACACCGCCAGCGAGATGAAGGCCAGCATCAGCGTGGCCGGCAGCGCCTTGTCGATCAGCAGGTTCACCGGCGTGTTGCCGACGAAGCTCTTGCCGAATTCCCAGGTCACCAGCCCCTTGAGGGAATTGAGGTATTGCACCAGGAACGGCTCGTTCAGGCCCAGCCCCTCGCGGATGCGGGCCAGGTCGGCCTCGGTGATGTTGGTGGCGCCCTGCGAGATCATCAGCGCCGGGTCGCCGGTCATGCGGATGGCGACGGCGACGATCAGGCTGACCGCCAGCACGACGAAGACCGCCTGAAAGACCCGCTTGATGATGAAACCGAGCATTGCGGCCTCCCTGTCGTGGAATGCCGCCCCCCGCTATCGGACGGGGGGCGGCGGATGCGTCACTCGACCTCGACGGTATCCAGCCGCAGCCGGCTGTCGGGCGCCGGGACGAAGCCCTTGACCCGGGTGCTGATGCCGTAGATCGCATTCAGGTTGTAGAGCGGCATTTCCAGCGCCCGGTCATAGGCATATTGCGCGATCTCGCGCAGGATGCGCTCGCGCTCGGCCGCGTCGGTCAGATGGCGCTGGCTCTCCAGCAACTCGTCCATCTTCGGATCGCTGTCATAGGGGTTCCACTTTTCGCCCGTGTGATACATCGAATAGGCGGTGTTGTCGTAGTCGAAGGTCCAGCCGCCCCAGCTCTGCTGGAACATCGCCCCGGTCTTGCCCTGCGGGATGATGTCGTTGAGCAGGGTGTTGGTCTCGTAGGGCTGGATGGTGGCATTGATGCCCACCGTGGACAGATAGGCCGCCACCGCCTGGGTGACCTCGCCGAAGGTGGCGTCGTTGCCGCGGATGTCGATCTGCACCGCCGCGCCCGGCTGCACCCCGGCCTCGGCCAGCAGCTTTTGCGCGCCTTCCGGGTCGTAGGGCAGGGGCTTCAGCTCCGGGTCGTAGCCGAAGGACAGGCTGCCCTGGAGGCTGGCGATGACCTCGGCCTGGCCGCCCAGGATCTCGCTGACGATGGTGTCGCGGTCCACGGCCATGATCATCGCCTTGCGCACGCGCTCGTCGGCGGTGATGCCGTCGCGGGTGTTGTAGCGCAGCGAATAGACCGTCGGGCCGGGGGTGGTGACGATCTCCAGGTTCGGGTCGGCCTCGATGGTCGGGATCATCGAGATCGGGATGGTCGGCGGGATCACCAGGTCGACGCGCCCGGCCTGCAGTTCCGCCACCGCGGTCGCCGGCTCGGTGATGAAGCGGTATTCCAGTTCCGACAGCTTGGCCGGGCCGCCCCAGAAGCCGTCATAGGCCTCCATCTTCAGCGCCACCTTGGGCTCGTAGGACACCACCTTGAACGGGCCGGTGCCGACCGGCTTGAGGTTGAATTCCTCGTCGCCGACCTCGGCCAGGTATTTCGGCGGCACGATCATGGCGCCATAGCCGGCCACCTTGGTCAGCAGCACCGGGTCGGCATCGGTCAGGTGGAAGTCCACCGTATGCTCATCGATGATCTCGACCGACTCGATCGAGACATAGTTCGAGCGCTGCGGGCCCTTGGCGCCTTCGTCGCCCAGCAGGCGGTCGAAGGTGAACTTCACCGCCTCGGCGTTGAAGGGCTCGCCATTGTGAAAGGTCACCCCCTCGCGCAGGGTGAAGCGGATGCGCTTGCCCTCGTCCAGCACCTCCCAGGCGGTGGCCAGCGCCGGGACGATCTGCATGTCGGGGCCGCGATAGGTCAGCCCGTCGAAGATGTTGGTGGCGGCCGAGGCCCAGTTCACCAGGAAGGTGTCGATCGGGTCCCAGGAACCGGGATCCTGCGGGGTCGAGACCACCAGCTTGCCGGCGGCGAGGGCCGGGGCGGCCAGCGCGGTGCCGGCCAGCATCAGCGCGGCGGCGCCGATCTTGAGCCTAGAGGAAAGAGACATCAGCAGCACTCCCTGTCTTTGGTTTGGTCGATATGGTCTGTCAGTGTCGGGCGACGAAATGGCCGGGGGCGATCTCGTGCAGCGGGATGGGGTCGAACTCCTGCCCGACCGGGCGGATGATCGAGGGCACCTCGCCCTCCAGCATGGGCCGCGGCTTGCGTGCCGCGGGATCGGCCACCGGCACCGCCGACAGCAGGCGTTGCGTATAGGGGTGGGCGGTCTGCTCGAACACTTGCGCGCGCGAGCCCAGCTCCATGATGCGGCCGGTATAGAGGACGGCGACGCGGTGGCTCATCTTTTCCACCACCGCCATGTCGTGGCTGATGAACAGATAGGCCAGCCCCTCGTCCTTCTGCAGGTCCATGAACAGGTTGATGACCTGCGCCTGCACCGACACGTCCAGCGCCGAAAGCGCCTCGTCGGCGATAATCAGGCGGGGTTTCGATGACAGCGCGCGGGCGATGCAGATGCGCTGGCGCTGGCCGCCGGAGAATTCGTGCGGATAGCGCCGGGCCATCGCGGGCTCGAGCCCCACGCGCTCCAGCAGCTCGCCCACGCGAGCCTCGATCTCGCGGTCGGAACTCAGCAGGTGATGGGTGCGGATCGGCTCGGCGATCGAATAGCCCACCGGCTTGCGCGGGTCGAGCGAGGCAAAGGGGTCCTGGAAGATATACTGCACGTCGCGGCGCAGGTCGTGGCGCTGGCGGCCGTTCAGCGCGGAGAGCGGCCGGCCGTCGAACAGGATCTCGCCGGCGGTCGGCGCCTGCAATTGCTGGATGGTGCGGCCGATGGTGGACTTGCCTGAGCCGGATTCGCCCACCAGCGCCAGCGTCTCGCCGGGCCAGATGTCCAGGCTGACCTGATTGACGGCGCAGGCGCGATGCGTCGGCCTTCCCCAGAAGTTTCGCGCCACGTCGAAATGCACCACCAGGTCGCGCACCGACAGCAGCGGCGCGGCCGCGTAATCGGCGGTGCGCTGCTCGCGGGTCTCGCCGACCTGGCGGGCCTCTTCGCCCTCCAGCACGGTCAGCGCCTCGCGCAGCGGCCAGGCCCGCCCCGTCATCGCCCCCAGCCGCGGCACCGCCGACAGCAGCGCCTTGGTATAGGGGTGGCGGGGATTGGCGAAGACCTGCTCGACCGGGCCTTCCTCGACCTTGCGGCCGCGGCGCATCACCACCACGTCGTCGGCCATTTCCGCGACCACGCCCATGTCATGGGTGATGAACACCATGGCCATGCCCAGCTCGGCCTGCAGGTCGCGCATGATGGTCAGGATCTGCGCCTGCACGGTCACGTCGAGCGCGGTCGTCGGCTCGTCTGCGATCAGCAGCTGCGGGCGGCAGGCCAGCGCCATGGCGATCATTACCCGCTGGCGCATGCCGCCGGACAGCTGGTGGGGATAGCGCTTCAGCAGCCCGCGGGCATCGGGCAGGCGCACCAGCGTCAGCAGCCGTTCGGCCTCGTCCAGCGCCGGCGCCTTGCCCAGGTTCTCGTGCAGCATCAGCACTTCGGTCAGCTGGTCGCCGATGGTGAAGACCGGGTTGAGGCTGGTCATCGGCTCCTGGAAGATCATGGCGATGTCCTTGCCGCGGATGCGGCGCATCGCCTTCTGGTCCTCGCGCAGCAGGTCGATGGCGGTGCCGTCGCGATAGAAGCGGATGGCGCCCTGCGGAAAGCTGGCGCCCATCATGTCGGCCAGCCGCATGATCGACAGCGAGGTGACCGACTTGCCCGAGCCGCTCTCGCCGACGACGGCGGTGGTGCGGCCGGGCCGGACCGAGAAGCTGAGGCCCTCGATCACCGGCGACGCGCCGAAACGCACCGAGAGATTCTCGATTTCGAGCAGCGCGGGACTGGCGATAGCGGTCATGGGCCGAACCTTGGCTGGCAAAGGGTGCCAGGCGGCCGCCCCGTTTCGAGGTCGGCCGCCCGGATTTCCTCCCCTTTTTCCATCCGGGGCAGGGGATGGCAAGGGTCTCGCCCCGCCGGCCGGGCGCCGCGCCCCGGCCGCCGCGCGGTAGCGGTGTGCGGCCGGAGGGGGCAGGGCGGCCTTGTGGGCTCTATGGCGGCGAGGGTGCAGGGGGGCGAGCCATGGGCGTTGGCCGCTGCGCGCTGGCGGTTTGCGGTCGGAGGGTGGCGGGGCGGCTTTGCGGGGCGTTATGGCGGCCTCGCGGGGGGCGGTCCTTGGAGCTCGGCCGCGTTGCCCGCCGCTAGCAACCTCGTTCCGGAGGCCACGGCAACGCGGGGGGCCGCCGGGCATGGCAACCGGCGCAGAGCGGGCGGGCGTTGCCTATCGGTCGCCCCCAATCGGCGGGAGGATTGCCAGCAGTGCCTTGCCGGGCCGCAAGACCGTCCACGGCTGATGGTGACTGATGAAGGGCGGATGCGCCGTCGGGCGGACTCCCCGCAGCTCACGGTTGCCGGCCTGGGGCCCTCGGTGATGCCGGTTTCGGCCAGTGGCCCCGCAGGCCAAGACAACCAGCACCGGACCGCCGCATGTGCCTCCCTACGACTCCCGCCCGCACGCATGGCCGCGGAATGCCGCGCAAAATCGGGCTTGCGGGTTGCATGGCGGGCCGGATGGCGCAATCCTGCCCCGGCCCGAACCCCGCCGCCGGCCTGCCGGGCCGCATCCCGCGCCCTCCCGGCCGCCCTATCGCGCCGCCCGCCCCCCTCGGCGCGGGCCGGTGCCCCGCCGAAAGGAAGCGCCATGTTCCGTCCCGTCCTTCTGTCCCTCCTGCTGCTGGCCGGCCTCAGCCCGGCGCAGGCGCAGGTCACCGTCTCCTCCAAGATCGACACCGAGGGCGGGGTGCTGGGCCAGATCATCCTGCAATTGCTGGATCATGCCGGCATCGAGACCCGCGACCGCATCCAGCTGGGCGCCACGCCCATCGTGCGCGAGGCGCTGCTGGCCGGAGAGATCGACATCTATCCCGAATATACCGGCAATGCCGCCTTCTTCTTCAACCGCGCCGAGGAGCCGATCTGGCAGGATGCCGCAAAAGCCTACGAGACGGCCCGCGACCTCGACAAGGAGGCCAATGATATCGTCTGGCTGACCCCGGCCCCGGCCAACAACACCTGGGGCGTGGCGCTGCGTGACGACCTGGCCGAGGCCGAGGAACTGGCGACCTTCTCGGAATTCGGCGCTTGGGTGGCCGGCGGCGGCGCGGTCAAGCTGGTGGCCTCGGCGGAGTTCGTGAACTCGCCGCCGGCGCTGCCGGCCTTCCAGGCGGCCTATGGCTTCACGCTGGCGCCCGAGCAGCTGATCGTGCTGTCGGGCGGCGACACCGCGGCCACCATCCAGGCCGCGGCCCAGGGCACCAGCGGCGCCAATGCCGCCATGGTCTACGGCACTGACGGCGCCATCGCCTTTTCCGGACTGACCGTGCTGGAGGACGACAAGCACGTCCAGCCGGTCTATCAGCCGACGCCGATCATCCGCGGCACGGTGCTGGCCGAATATCCGCAGATCGCCGACATCCTCGCCCCGGCCTTCGGCAAGCTGGACCTCGAGACCTTGCAGAGGCTGAACGGACAGGTGCAGGTCGAGGGGGTGCCGGCCGATACGGTGGCCCGCGACTGGCTGACCGAGGCCGGACTGCTGGACTGAGCATGCGCACGGCGCGGCCCGACCGGCTGAGCCTGGTGCTGGCGCCGCCGCTGCTGGCGGCGCTGCTGCTGCCGGCGCTGAGCCTGCGCGAGAACCGCATCGCCCCCGCCATGGGGCAGGACTGGCAGGCGCTGTTCGGCCCCGGCCCGGCGCTGGCCGCGCTGGCGCTGGTCGTGCTGCTGCTGGTGCTGCGCCGCCCCGGCTGGCGGCTGGGCCTGCTGGCGCTGGCGCTGGCCGGGCTGCTGGCGCTGCTGGGCCAAGGCGCGCGGCTGCTGCTGGCCGAGGCGCCGCGCGCGGCGCGGGTGGCGCCGGGACCGGGCTTCTGGCTGGCGCTGGTGGTGCTGGGGCTGCTGCTGGCCGATGCGCTGGCCCGGCTGCGGCCCGCGCCGGCGCTGCGCGCGGGGCTGCTGACGGGCGCGGTGGCGCTGGCGGTGCTGGGGCTGCGCAGCGGCTGGCTGGCGGATCTGTCCATCGCCGCCGAATATCACGGCCGGGCGGCGGCCTTCTGGCGGGCGCTGCGCGACCATCTGGTGCTGGCCTTCGGCTCCTTCGCCGCGGCGCTGGTGGTGGGGCTGCCGGCCGGGCTGCTGGTGCAGCGCCGTGCCGGGCTGCGCCAGCCGGTTCTGAACGTGCTGACACTGATCCAGACCATCCCCTCGATCGCGCTGTTCGGCATGCTGATCGCGCCGCTGGCCTGGCTGGCCGCGAACCTGCCCGGCGCGGCGCAAGCCGGGATTTCCGGCATTGGCATGGCGCCGGCGCTGGTGGCGCTGTTCCTCTATTCGCTGCTGCCCATCGTGGCCAATACCGTCGCCGGCATCGACGCCGTGCCTGCCGCCGCCAGCGAGGCCGCGCGCGGCATGGGCATGACCCCGGCCCAGCGGCTGCGCCAGGTCGAGCTGCCGCTGGCGCTGCCGGTGATCCTTGCCGGCGCCCGCATCGTGCTGGTGCAGAATATCGGGCTGGCGGCGGTGGGGGCGCTGATCGGCTCCGGCGGCTTCGGCACCTTCATCTTCCAGGGCATCGGCCAGACCGCCACCGACCTGATCCTTCTGGGCGTGCTGCCGATCCTGGCGCTGGGCTTTCTGACCTCGGCGCTGATGGACCTCGCCATCGGCCTGCTGGGGCGGGGGGCGCCATGATCGAGCTGGAGGGGCTGCGCAAGGCGTTCGGCGCCACCCCGGCCGTGGATGGGGTCAGCGCCCGGTTCGAGACCGGCACCATCACCGCCATCGTCGGCACCTCCGGCTCGGGCAAGACCACGCTGCTGCGCATGCTCAACCGGCTGATCGAGCCCGATGCCGGCACCATCCGCATCGAGGGAAGCGACATCCGCGCTCTGCCGCCGGTCGAACTGCGCCGCCGCATCGGCTATGTCATCCAGGGCAACGGCCTGTTCCCGCACTGGTCGGCGGCGCGCAACATCGCCACGGTGCCGCGCCTGCTGGGCTGGCCGGAGGCGCGCATCGCCGCGCGGGTGCGCGAATTGCTGGCGCTGCTGCAACTGGACCCCGACAGCATCGGCCCGCGCCATCCGCACCAGCTTTCCGGCGGTCAGGCCCAGCGCATCGGCGTCGCCCGCGCGCTGGCGGCCGAGCCGGGGCTGTTGCTGATGGACGAGCCCTTCGGCGCCCTCGACCCGCTGACCCGACGGCAGGCGCAGCGCGACTTGGCCCGCATCCAGCGCCAGCTGGGCACCACTATCGTGCTGGTGACCCATGACATGGCCGAGGCGCTGCTGCTGGGCGACCGCATCGCGGTGATGCGCGCCGGTCGCTTCGAGCAGCTGGCGCCGCCCTCCGAGATCGTCGCCCGCCCCGCCACCCCCTTCGTCGCCGATCTGGTCGGCGAGGAGGGGCGGGCGCTGCTGCTGCTGTCGCTGATGCCGCTGGCGCCGCTGGTCGCGCCCGGCACCGCCGAAGGCCCGGCGCTGCCCGCCGAGGCCAGCCTTGCCGAGGCGCTGTCGCTGATGATCTGGGCCGGGCGCGAGAGCCTGCCGGTGCAGGATGCTGCCGGCGCGGCCCTCGGCGTGGTGCGGCGGGCGGCGATCCTGGAGGCGGGCAGGCAGACCGGCCCGGCATGATCCGCGCGGCGTTCCGGCTGGTTCTGGCCGGCTTCGTGCTGGCGATGCTGACCGCGCCGGACTGGTTTGCGCCGCTGCTGCGCCCGCTGGCACCGCCGGGCGGGCCGGCGATCTATGACCGCGCCGGGCTTGCCGGCCTGACCCTCTCGCATCTGGGACTGGTGGTGGCGGCGATGCTGCCCTCGGTGGCGCTGGGACTGGGGCTGGCGGTGCTGGTCACCCGGCCCTCGGGGGCCGAGTTCCTGCCGCTGTCGCGGGCGCTGGTCAATTTCGGCCAGACCTTTCCGCCGGTGGCGGTGCTGGCGCTGGCAGTGCCGATGCTGGGTTTCGGCAATGGCCCGACGGTGCTGGCGCTGTTCTTCTATGGCCTGCTGCCGGTGTTCGAGAACGCGCTGGCCGGCCTGCAGACCGTGCCCGCACCGGTTGCGGTCTCGGCCCGCGCGGTCGGCATGACGCCGCGGCAGGTGCTGGCGCGGGTGGAGTTGCCGCTGGCACTGCCGCTGATCCTGGAGGGGGTGCGGATCTCGACGGTGATCGCGCTGTCCACCGCCACCATCGGCTCGACCGTGGCGGCGCGCTCGCTGGGCGAGGTGATCATCGCCGGGCTGACCGTGGGCAACCTGGCCTATGTGGTGCAGGGCGGGCTGCTGACCGGGGCGCTGGCGGTACTGATCTACGAGGGCTTCGGCATCCTGATCGCCAGCGCCCGCCGCCGCATCGGGTGACCGCGACGGCCCGGCGTGGCTCCCGTCGTGCTTCTGCCGACAGGCCCGGGCCTCCGGCGGGCGCCGCCGGCACGCGCGCTCGCCCGCCCGGGCCGGCGCTATCTTGACCTTGGGCTTGTCCAAAGCGGTGTCTCACGCGCGGCAGGGTCTCGTGCTCGAAAGCCCGTCCTGGGTTGCGTGCTTGCACGCACCGATCCCCAATCTCGCCCGCGCGGATTGCCGAGGCCCCCTGAGGCCGCCCCGGCCGAGATCGGCGCAAGGGCGGGCTGCAGGCGCCGGTGCTGGCCGTTCAGCGACCATTCCCCCGGCTGCGCGGTTGCGGCCGCCATGCGCGCCCCCCATGCGGCACCGCCGAAGTGCCGCTGTCAGGCCCGCGCCAGACCGGCGCTGACCGAGGTCATGCGGGCGCTGCGGATCAGTTCCTGCGTATAGGCCTCATGCGGCTGGTTGAAGACCCGGTCGGTCGGCCCGGCCTCGACGACATGGCCCTTGCGCATCACCAGCACCCGGTCGGCGATGTCCTTGACCACCGCCAGGTCGTGGCTGATGAACAGATAGCTCAGCCCGCGCTCGGCCCGGATCTCCGCCAGCAGGTCCAGCACCTTGGCCTGCACCGACACGTCGAGCGCCGAGGTCGGCTCGTCCAGCACCATCAGCTCGGGGCGCAGCGACAGGCTGCGGGCGATGCAGACGCGCTGCTTCTGCCCGCCCGACAGCTCGTGCGGATAGCGATAGCGGAAGGCGCGGGGCAGGTGGACCTGATCAAGCAGCGCCTCCACCTCGCGGCGCAGCCGGCTGCCGCGCAGCCCCTCCTGTAGATAGAGCGGCTCGCCGATGGCGTCGCCGATCATCTGCCGCGGGTCCAGCGCGGAATCGGGGTTCTGGAACACGCATTGCAGGTTGCGCCGCAGCCGGCGCAGCGCCGCGGGGGGCAGGGCGGTGAGGTCCTGGCCGTTGAACAGCACCTCGCCCGAATCCGGCTCGATCAGGCGCAGCACCAGCCGCGCCATGGTGGACTTGCCCGAGCCGCTCTCGCCGACCACGCCCAGCACCTCGCCGCGGGCGAGGTCGAAGGAAATGTCCCTGGACGCCACCACGGTCTTGGCGCCATGGCCAAAGGTTTTGTTCAGCCCGCGCACCCGCAGCAGCGGCTCGGCCGCCGGTTGCGCGGCGCGGGCGGCGGCGGCGGTGTTCACGTCCGGCAGCGCCGCCAGAAGCTGACGGGTATAGGCCTCGCGCGGGGCGCCGAGGATCTGCGCGGTCGTGCCCTGCTCGACCACCTCGCCCTTAAACATCACCGCGACACGCTGGGCGATGGTCGCCACCGCGCCGATATCGTGGGAAATCATGATCACCGTCAGCCCCTTGCGGGTCACGATGTCGCGGATCAGGGTCAGCACCTGCGCCTGCACGGTCACGTCGAGCGCGGTCGTCGGCTCGTCCGCGATCAGCAGGTCGGGGCGCGAGGACAGCGCGATGGCGATCAGGATGCGCTGGCGCATGCCACCGGAAAGCTGGTGCGGATAGCTGTCGAACACCCGTTCCGGGTTCTGGATGCCCACGTCGTCCAGCAGCTTGACGATCTCGGCGCGGCATTCGGCCTTGCCGGGCACCGCCTGCCCCCGGGCGCGGGCCTGCGCGCGCAGCACGTCGGAGATCTGCCGGCCGACCTTGATCAGCGGATTCAGGTAGGTCATCGGATCCTGGAACACCATCGAGATGCGCACGCCGCGCAACCCCCGCCATTGCCGGTCCGTCAGCCGTGTCACCTCCTGCCCGTCGAAGGTCACGCGGCCCGAGGTGACGCGCGAGCGCTTGGGCCCGATCCCCATCAGCGAGCGCACCAGCACCGTCTTGCCCGAGCCGCTCTCGCCGACGATGCCCAGCGTCTCGCCGCGCCGCAGGTCCAGGTTGATGTGTTTGAGCACCTCGAACGGGCCGTCGTCGCCGTCGATGGTCAGGCTGTAATCCTCGATGCTCAGCAGCGGGTTGTCGGTCATGGCGCCCTCAGTTCTTGCGCGAGCGCGGGTCGAGGATGTCGCGCAAGCCATCGCCCAGCAGATTGAAGCCCAGCACGGTCAGAAAGATCGCCAGACCGGGGAACAGCGAATACCACCACCAGTCCGGCAGATAGCTGCGACCGGCCGAGATCATCGCCCCCCATTCGGGATAGGGCGGCCGCGCGCCGAGGCCGATGAAGCCGAGGCTGGCGGCCGACAGGATCGCCATGCCCATGTCCATGCTGGCCTTGACGATGATCGGCGACAGGCAGTTGGGCAGGATGTGGCGGAACAGGATCCACGGCGTGCGGGCGCCGATGGAGCGCGCCGATTCCACGAACAGCTCCTCCTTGACCGCCAGCGTCTTGGCCTCGACCAGCCGCACATAGCCGGGCCACCAGACGATCGCCAGCGCCAGCATGCAGTTCATGATTCCCGGCCCCATCGCCGCGACGATGGCCAGCGCCAGGGCCAGGCCGGGAATGGCCAGGAACAGCTCTGTCACCCGCATGATGACGGCGCGCGGCCAGCCGCCGTAATAGCCGGCGATCAGCCCCAGCGGCACGCCGATCAGCGTGGCGAGGCCGGTGATGACCAGCCCGATCCACAGCGACACCCGCGCCCCGATCACCACCCGCGAATAGATGTCGCCGCCCATCTCGTCGGTGCCGAACCAGTGCGTGGCCGAGGGCGGCAGCAGCCGCTCGCCCATATGCACGGCGCCGGCCGCATCCTCGGGGAAGGGGGCGATCCAGTGGCCGAAGGCGGCGAGGAACAGGAAGCCCGCGACCAGCACCAGCCCCAGCATCGACGAGAACGAGCCGGCGAACTGGCGCGACTTGATGCGCCATTGCCGGATCAGGCTTTCATGGCGCTGGGCAAAGCTGTCGGGGCGCGCGGCGGCGGCGGTGGCGGCGGTTTCGGGATCGCTCATGTCAGCCCTTCCGGAGGCGCGGGTCGATCAGCGCATAGGCAAAGTCCACGGCGCTGTTGATGATGATGAACAGGAAGCCGATCAGCAATGTGCAGCCGATCACCGGCTTGAAGTCGGAATTCAGCGCCGAGCTGACCGCATAGAGGCCGAGGCCGGGCCAGTCGAACACCGTCTCCACCGTGACGGTGGAGCCCAGCATCCAGCCGAAGCGCAGGCCGATCATCGCCAGCGTCGGCAGCATGGCGTTCTTCAGCGCATAGATCGCCACCACCCGGAACGACGACAGGCCATAGGCCCGCGCCGCGGTGATGTGGTCGCTGTTCAGGACCTCGATCATCTCGGCCCGGTTGACGCGCAGGATGGAGGCGAGGCAGGGCAGCGACAGCACGAAGGCCGGCAGGATGATGTGGCGCAGGGCCTCGACGAAGGTATGCCATTGCCCGCGCAGCAGCGTGTCGACCAGCAGCAGATGGGTGATCGGCTCGGGCGGGCGGGTGATGATCGACAACCGCCCGGAAACCGGCAGGATGCCCAGATCGACCGAGAACCACAGTTGCAGCACGATGCCCAGCCAGAAGGCCGGCACCGCCACCCCGGACATGGAAAACAGCCGCACCACCTGGTCCAGCGCCCCGTCGCGATAGACCGCCGACAGCATGCCCAGCGGCACGCCCAGCACCACGCCGATCAGCATGGCCAGCAGCACCAGCTCGATCGTGGCCGGGGCATAGCGGGCCAGCTCGGTCAGCACCGGCTTGGTGGTGATCAGCGACGTGCCCAGGTCGCCCTGCAGCAGGTTGCCCATGTAATGTGCGAACTGGATGTAGAGCGGCTTGTCGAGGCCATTCTCGACCCGGATGGTCTCCACCATGTCGGGGGTGGCATTGGGGCCGGCGATCAGCCGCGCGGGGTCGCCCGGGGCGATATTGGTGATCAGGAAGGTCAGGATGGCGATGCCCAGCATCGTCATCACGATCGTCACGATCTTTTCCGCCGTGAATTTCAGCATGCAGGCATCCCCGAGATCAGTCCCCGCCCGGTCCGGGCGGCATGGCGGGCGCGGCCAAGGCGGCCGCGTCCCGTGTCGTTTCCGGCGCGCGAGGCGGCCCGGCAGGCCGCGCGACGATATGCGGCCGCGGCTGGCCCTGCGAGGCCCGGCAAAAGTGCGCCGCGTGACCCCGCTTTGCGATACCGCATGGCCCGCGCCGGGCGTCAGGATTCCCCGCTCCGTGGTCACGAGGGCGAGCGGCAGCGGTCACGGAGGTTTCCCCTTCAAGGTCCGGCATCAGTGCCCCACCTGCCTCTGCTCCAAGGCTGCACCCGGCCTTGCGACCCCCTGCCGCGTGGAAGGGGACGGGGCGCGACGCCCCGAGGTGATGAGGGCGAGCAGCGGCCGTGAAGATTTCCGGCGCGAAATCCGGCATGCAAGCCTCTTCTGGTCCCGTCTCGCCCTTCCGGACGCAATGCACCCCGGCGACCATGCAGCGCAGCCGCCGGCCCGGGGCCTCGGCGCGCCGCCGCCGCAGCGGCGGGCGCGGCCCGCGAGGGGCCGCGCCGGTCTGGCGGCCTTACTCGGCATTCACCCAGAGCTGGTAGAGATCCACCTCGCCGGTGAAGCGGACCGGCGAGAACACGAAGCCCTCCAGATAGCTCTGCCGTGCCCAGCGGCGGTTTTGCAGCATGCCGAAGATCTCCGGCTGGTCGGCGACGATCTGGGTCTGGATGTCGGCATAGAGCGCCGCCCGCGTGTCCCAATCCATCGTCGTGCGGGCTTCCTCGATCTTCGCCGCCACCTCGGGGTTGTCATAGTAATGCATGGCGAAATACTGCCCCCAGCTGGAGGGGTGGTACTGGAAGGCCACGGCATCCGGGTCGTTGGCGATCGGCGTCGTGTAGACTGAGGTCATGTCCGGCGCCGTGTCGACCGAGGCCCCCCGCGCCACCATGTTCGGCCAGGTGTCCGAGACGATCTCGACCTCGATCCCCAGCTCCTTGAGGTTGTCGAGCAGCACCAGACCGATGCGCCGCGCCTCCTCCAGCCCGGTCATGTGGATGTATTGCAGCTTGAGCCCGCCATCGGCCCATTCGGTCTTGGCCAGGTATTCGCGGGCCTTGTCCAGGTCGCGGCGCGGAATGTCCGGCACGTCGATATGGCCGCGGATGCCCTGCGGGATCGGCGAGGTCTCCAGCACGGCGGCGCCGTTGTAGATCTGGATCAGCGCGTCGTAATCCATGGCATAGGCGATGGCCTTGCGCAGGTTCGGGTCGGCGGTCGGGCCGCGCTGGGTGTTGAACTTGATGCCGAAGGTGGTCATGCCGGGGTGATCCTCGATCACCACGTTCGGGTTCGAGGCGATCTGGACATAGTCGTCCGAGGTCAACCCCTCGACGATATCGGCGTCCCCGCGCAGCAGCGCCGCCTTTTGCGCCGCCGGTTCGGCGATGATG
This sequence comes from Paracoccus sp. (in: a-proteobacteria), assembly GCA_040392885.1. Lineage (GTDB taxonomy): Bacteria > Pseudomonadota > Alphaproteobacteria > Rhodobacterales > Rhodobacteraceae > Paracoccus. The sequence continues at coordinate 50,910 of JBEBVF010000004.1, forward strand.
CGATAGATCACCCCGGCCGGGGCCTTGTCGCCCGATTCCCAGCCGCGCCAGTAATCCTTGCGGGCGACCATCTCGTAGAGCACGTTCGGCTCCCAGCGGCCCAGCTCGAACGGGCCCGAGCCGGCATCGTGGTCGGTCAGCCAGGCCTGGCCCCAGTCGCCGTCGACCTCGTGCTCCTTCACCTGGTTGGGGTTGACGATATACCACCAGGGCAGGAAGGCCTGGAACGGCGCGAAGGCCTCGGTCAGCTGGAACTGCACGGTGCGGTCGTCGAGGACGGTGATGTTCTCGGGGGACAGCACGTCCTTGAACATCCAGGCCACGCCCTTGTTCAGGGTCAGCCCGCGCTCGAAGGAATAGCGCACCGCCTCGGCGTCCACCGGGTCGCCGTTGTGGAACTTGGCGCCCTCGACCAGCGTGATGGTCCAGGTCAGCCCGTCCTCGCTGACCTCCCAAGCCTCGGCCAGCCACGGCTTGATCTCGGCCGGGTTGCCCTCGTATTTGAACAGCGCGTCATAGACCGCCTGCTGGACCATGCGCGTCGACCAGTCATAGCGCACATGCGGGTCGAGGACCGGGATCGCCTGGCGGCCGCCGAAGACGATGATGGTACCTTCGTCGGTGCGCTCGAAAGCCTGCGCGCCGCTGAGGGCCGAGGTGGCGAGCGCTGCGGCCAGCGCCGCGCTGCGGATGAGTTTCGTCAGCAATTCCGTTACTCCCTGCTGAATTCGTCCTTGGTTACTGGATCAGTTGCCGCACCGCCGCGGCGACCACCCGGCGCGAGACCAGGATCGGCGCCCGGACCCGGCCGCGCATCCGCGCCGCCATCTCGGCCGAAAAGCCCATGCAATGCATGACCACGAGGTCGCAATCGGCCAGCTTTTCCGCCGCGGCCTCGAAATCGCCCCCGGCATAGGGCGAGGCGGCGGCCAGCGTGACCGGGCGCGAGAAGACGTGGCGCTGGCCGAATTCGGCCACCTGCCGCTCCAGCGGCAGCAGCACGCCCAGCCGCTGGGCCGAGGCGCCGATGGCCTCGAAATTCGCGTCCACGATGCGCTGCGCCTCGACGACCAGCGATTTCTGCAGCGGGTCGATATGGGTGCCGGTGCAAAGCAGCACGATCAGGTCGAAGCGCCCGTCGATCCCGGCCAGCAGCCGGTTCAGCTCGGCCTCGACCGCGGCGACATCGACGGTCATCTCGCGCCCGTCATTGAGGCGGGTCGCGAAGGTGGGATGGCCGTCGCGGGCCTTGAAGGCCTCCAGCGCGGCGCCGTCCTTGCCGTCCAGCACGCCGAATTCGGCGATCTCCAGCGCATCGGCCGGCAGGCCGGCGAGGATCTCCTCGCGCATCTCCGGCACCATGTCGAGGCGCGGCGTCTGGCCGATGGTGACGAAGGCGGCGGTCATGGGCATCCGGCATCCCTCCCGATGGGAATTCATCCGGCAAGCCTAGCCCGATCATGAATGACAGGCATATAGGGGAAAATACTTAAGGAAAGTTCCCTGACGCCGCGGCGGCACGCAAGAAAGCTGCGCGGTGGTGGGGCAGGCGACCGGTCGCAGGGTGGGCCAATGCGGCGGTGGCCGTGGCGCGGTGCCCAATGGACTATGGCCTCATGCGAAGGCCCCCGCCGGGCAGACAGGCGACAATCCGATCGCGGCCCTTCGGGGCGGGCTGCAATTGCGGCAGCGTTGCCATTGTCCCGCCCGCGGCTGCTGGAGACGATCGCTCTTCCTTCGTCGGTCGGAGGGGCATCAGGCCCGGCCAGAATTGCGGCCGCGGCGCCGTGGGGTGCCTGCTTATCCGCCCAAGAATGCGGCCCTCAGTGCCAGCCGCGCGACACGAACTGATAGATCAGCTCGCGCGAGGATTTCACGTCCAGCTTGCGGATGATGTTGGTGCGGTGGATTTCCACCGTCTTCGGGCTGATGCCCAGCTGCCGGGCGATCTCCTTGCTGGACAGGCCCTCGGCGACCAGCGGCAGCACCTGCCGTTCGCGCGGGGTCAGCGCATCCAGCGACAACGGCAGGTCGGCGGGCGGCTCGACCACGGCCTCCGGGACGTCGCGCGGGGTGAAGTCGCGGGTGGAGAGCAGCAGGTTGATGGCCGAGCCGATGATGCGCCGCGCCAGGATCACCCGCTTGCCCGAGACCTGCCGGATCAGCCGCGCATCGGCCTCGGTATAGCTGACCGAGTTCAGCACCACGATGTCGCATGGCGACAGCCGCGCCAGTGCCTCCATCATGCCGATGCGGTCGCCGGTCTCGACCGCCGCGCTCAGCGTGTCGAAGCGGCGCAACTCGGGCAGCATGTCGGCGCGCGCCTGCCGTTCCAGCGGCAGGATGATGCCCAGCCGCTCGCCCTCGGCGATCAGCGAGCGGATGGCGGTCTCCAGCGCCCGCTGGGCGTTGACCGTGGGGAAGGGGGTGGGGAAATCGCCCAGCAGCCCGGTCGACAGGATCACCACCAGCGGCCGCCCCTCGACCGGCAGGGCGGAAACCAGGTCCTGCATCCGCCGCGTCAGCCGCGCCTTGGAGACCACGATCCACCGGCCGGGGCCAAGGCGGGTATGGATCACCTGCTCGCCCGCGGCCGGGGCCATGGCGGCGATCTCGGCCTCGGTCAGGTCGTCGAGCGCCCCGATCTCGCGCGCATCGACCGGCTGGTCGAGGAAGGCCAGCAGGTCGGGCACGATGTCGTCGCGCGGGCTGCGACCGGCAGAGATGAAATGCACGATCGGACGTGCCGGGGCTGGTCTGTTGGGGCTCATCGGGCGCGCATGACCTCGGGGACGAACGGCAGGCCCCCAAAGGCATATAGGGGCTGATCCTTATTTGTAACCCCGGAAGCGGGCGCTAGCCTGCGGGCGATTTGTGGAGGCAACCATGACCCGAAACTTCGAGGCGGACGAGATCGACCCGCTGGCCGTCGGCGCCTGGATCCTGGGCACCGGCGGCGGCGGCAGTCCCTATCTGTCGCAGCTGAACCTCAAGCGCCTGATGAAGGACGGCCGCAAGATCACCGTGATCGACGCCGACGAGCTGGCCGATGACGACATGGTGGCGGTGGTGTCCAAGATGGGCGCGCCGCTGGTCGGGCAGGAGCGGCTGGTCGATCCGGCGCATCTGGCGCGTGCCGTGCTGGCGATGGAGGACTATCTGGGCAAGAAGTTCCGCGCCGTCATGTCGCTGGAGATCGGTGGCGGCAACGCCATCTCGCCCTTCCTCGCCGCCGCGCATCTGGACATTCCGGTGGTCGATGCCGACACCATGGGCCGCGCCTATCCCGAGGCGCAGATGACCACCTTCGCCATCGGCGGGCTGAAGCAATATCCGCTGTCGCTGGTCGATTGCCGCGGCATCGAGGCCTTCGTGACCCGGGTGCCGAGCTGGAAATGGATGGAGCGCGTGTCGCGCGCCATCTGCACCGAGGTCGGCTCGACCGCCGCCACCTGCAAGGCGCCGCGCACCGGGCGCGAGGTCAAGGACTGGTCGGTGCGCAAGACCGTGACCAAGGCCATCGGCCTGGGCCGCGCCGTGCTGGAGGCCCATGCCGCCCATGCCGATGCCATCCAGGCGGTGCTGGATTACGAGGGCGGGGTGCGGCTGTTCACCGGCAAGGTGGTCGACGTGGACCGCACCACCACCGGCGGCTTTCTGCGCGGGCGCACCCGCCTGGCCGGCCTCGACGCCGATCAGGGGCACGAGATGGACCTGGCCTTCCAGAACGAATGGGCGGTGGCCTTCCGCGACGGACAGGCGGTGGCCAGCACGCCGGACCTGCTCTGTCTGCTGGATTCGGTGTCGGGCGAGGCCATCGGCACCGAGACCGTGCGTTACGGCCAGCGCGCCACCGTGGTCGCCCTGCCGGCGCCCGATATCCTGCGCAGCCCGAAGGGGATCGAGCATGTCGGTCCGCGCGCCTTCGGTTATGATCTTGATTACAAATCGGTGTTCGACAAATGAAGCGCATTGGTATCGACGTCGGGGGCACCAATACGGATGCCGTGCTGATCGAGGGCGATTCCGTCCTCGCCTCCACCAAGCAGCCGACCACGGCAGACGTGATGTCCGGGGTGATGGCGGCGGTGCGCCATGTCATCGCCCATGATCCGCGCCCCGAGGTGCCGGTCGATGCGGTGATGATCGGCACCACGCATTTCACCAATGCCGTGGTCGAGCGCGCCCGGCTGGAACGTGCCGCCGCGGTGCGCATCTCGATGCCGGCCGGGGCCTCGCTGCCGCCGATGGTGGACTGGCCCGAGGACCTGCATGCGGCCGTGAACCCGCTGACCTTCATGGTCGAGGGCGGGCATGAATATGACGGCCGCCCGCTGGTGCCGTTCAACCGCGCGCAGATGCGCGAGGTAGCGATGAAGATCCGCGATTCCGGCATCACCGCGGTCGGCATCACGGCGCTGTTCTCGCCGCTGACCACGGAATGCGAGGACGAGGCGGCGGCGATCCTGCGCGAGGTCATGCCCGAGGCGCGCATCACGCTCTCGCACACGCTGGGCCGCATCGGGCTGCTGGAGCGCGAGAACGTCACCATGCTGAACGCCGCCCTCCAGGGGCTGGGCAGCCATACCGTCGGCGCCTTCCGCGGCGCGCTGGCCGAATGCGGGGTGACGGCGCGGCTTTACCTGACCCAGAACGACGGCACCGTGGTGCTGGCCGAGGTGGCGGCGGCGAATCCGGTCTATTCCTTCGCCTCCGGACCCACCAACTCCATGCGCGGCGCCGCCTTCCTGACCGGGATCGGCGACGGCATGGTGGTCGATGTCGGCGGCACCACCTCGGATATCGGCTATCTGCAGAACGGCTTCCCGCGCGAGGCCAACAACATCGTGCAGGTCGGCGGTGTGCGCACCCTGTTCCGCATGCCCGACCTGCTGCCCATCGGTCTGGGCGGCGGCACCATCATCGATCGCCAGACGGTCAAGGTCGGCCCGCGTTCGGTCGGCTACAACCTGCTGCGCGACGCGCTGGTGTTCGGCGGCGACATCCTGACCGCGACCGATGTGGCCGTGGCCGCCGGGCTGATCGAGATCGGCGACCGCGACCGGGTGAAGGGGCTGGACAAGGGGCTGGTGACGCAGGCGCTGGCCAATATGCGCACCCTGCTGGAGGAGAATATCGACCGCATGAAGACCTCGGCCGAGCCGGCGCGGGTGCTGGCGGTCGGCGGCGGCGCCTTCCTGGTGCCGGACGGCATGAAGGGCTGTGCCGAGGTGATCCGGGTCGAGCATGCCGGCGTCGCCAATGCCATCGGCGCGGCGATGGCGCAGGTCTCGGGCGAGGTGGACCAGGTATTCTCGGGCCTTGATCGCGACGAGGCGCTGGAGGAGGCCCGCAAGCTGGCCTTCGCCTCGGCGGTGGAGGCGGGCGCCTCGGAGGCCAGCGTCAAGGTCATCGACGCCGAGGACATTCCCATCGCCTATCTGCCCGGCAAGGCCCGCCGGGTGCGGGTGCGGGTGGTCGGCGACATCGACTTCGCCTGAGGCTCTCTCCCTGCCTCTCTCTCTTTCCGGTCATCGGAAAACCCCGGCCCCCCGCGGCCGGGTTTTTTTCTTTGGCGGCGCGGAGGGCGGCGATCCGCAGGAACGCTCCGGCCCGCTGGCTGAGGGATTTCGGCGGGAAGCCCCGTTGCTTTCCGGCACGCCCCCATTACGGGTTACTGCCGGCGTAATGGCGATGGCCCGTTCTGCCTGAGTTTTCGTGCCGACCCTGCGCGGCAGATCATGGCGGCGCTGGCGCGGCGGATTTCGCCGACCATGCGGCCGGCACCGGCCATGGACGTGCCGCCGCGACACTGATCCGGCAAAGTTCAGCCGCGCGGGCGCCGCCGCTCGGGGCGGGTCACGATCAGCAGGCAGGCGCAGATCAGCGCCACGCCCAGCCAGCCGGCCGGCGACAGCCGCTCGCCCACGAAGCCCACCGCCAGCAGGGCGGCGACCACCGGCTCGGTCAGGGTGATGGTGGTGGCGAGGCTGGCCGGGATGCGCGCCAGCCCCATGCCGAAGGCGACATAGCCCAGGAACATCGGCACCAGCGCCATGTAGAGGCCCACGGCGGCATTCTGCCAGGCGGCGAGGAACGGCGCCCCGGTCGCCAGCAGCACCGGCATCAGCAGCAGTCCGCCCAGCCCGAAGGTAGCCCCCATCGCCACGCGCGAGCCGACGCCCGACAGCATCACCCGCCGCGCCGTCCAGGAATAGAGCGCATAGGTCAGCCCGCCGACCAGCCCCAGCCCGATCCCGGCCAGGGGCGCCGGCGCCGTCGCGCTGACCTCGCCCGACTGCGCCACGGTCAGCAGCGCCATGCCCGCCAGCCCCACCGCCGCCCCGGCCAGCCAGCGCCGCGACAGCCGCGCCCGGTCGAGGCGCCATTCGGTCAGCGCCGAGGCCAGCGGCGCGCTGCCGATGGTGACCAGCGTGCCGACGGTGATCCCGGCCAGCCGCATCGAGGCATAGAAGGCCAGCGGATAGATCGCCACCGCCAGCCCGCCCAGCACCAGCATCGGCCAGGCCCGGGCCAGCCGGCTCTGCGACGAGACGATGCCGCGCCAGGCCAGCGCCGCCTGCAGCAGCCCGCCAAGGCCCATGGCCGCGGCGCCGATGGCGGCGGGGCCGACCGCCGGCGCCAGGCTGGCGGCGGTGCCGGTGGTGCCCCACAGCACCGAGGCCACCAGCGTCGCCAGCACGCCGATGCGGTATTCGCGCGCCACGGCGCTCATTGCGGCGCTGCCGCGGGGGAGAGGGCAGGGGCCAAGTCCGGCACTCCGCTGGGGGTCGCCCCGCCTTATCGCGCCGCCCCCGCTGCGGCAATGGCAAGCCGCTTGACTTGCCAAGCCGAATGTCTGAACGATCGTTCAATGTCGTGTCCAGGCAAGCGTTGCGCCACCGCCGCGAAGGGGTCCGCGCAACCGGGGGGAGGAAGATGAGGACAGCGAAAATCCTGTGCGCCACCGGGCTGGCGGCCAGCATGGCCGTGCCGGCCCTGGCCGAGAACGTGGTGACCTATGGGTCCTGGGGCGGGGCCTATCAGGAGGCGGTGCGCAAGGCGATCATCGACCCGATCGAGGCCGAGCACGGGCTGACCGTCAAGGATGCCGCGCTGTCCACCGGCATTGCCGACATCCGCACCCGGGTGCGCGGCGGCGCCAACGACCTCGACGTGGTCGAGCTTTACGGCGGTCAATGTGCGCAGGCTGCCGAGGAGGGGCTGCTGGTGGAACTGGACTATGACCGGCTGCCCAATGCCGCCGGCGTGCCGGAGGAACTGCGCGGCCAGCATTGGATCGGCTTTACCGCCTATTCCTCGGTCCTGGCCTGGAATACCGATGTCTATGGCGACAACCCGCCCCGGGACTGGGCGGATTTCTTCGATGTCGAGAGGTTTCCCGGCACCCGCGCGCTGCCCGGCTATAACGGCCAGGCGGTGCTGGAGGCGGCACTGATGGCCGATGGCGTGCCGCGCGACCAGATCTATCCGCTGGATGTCGAGCGCGCCTATGCCCGGCTGGCCGAGCTGAAGCCGGATGTGGACGTGTGGTGGACCTCGGGCTCGCAGGCCATGCAGCTGGCCACCAGCCAGGAATCCGACATGCTGATGATCTGGGCGGCGCGGATCGAGGCCGCCATCGCCGAGGGCGCGCCCTATGCCTATACGCTGGACAATGCGGTGATGGACGTGGAGTGCCTGGTCATTCCCAAGGATTCGCCGAATCCCGAAGGCGCGATGGAACTGGTCAACCTGATGCTGGCGCCGGAATACCAGGCCAACCTGCCGGCGCTGATCCCCTACGGGCCGATGAATGCCGATGCCTTCAAGACCGGCAAGATCAGCCCCGAGGATGCCGAGCGCGTGGTCACCTCCGAGGCCAACCGCGCCCGCCAGGTGATCCTCAGCGCGCCCTATTGGGCCGAGCATGGTCAGGCGCTGCAGGAGCGCTGGGACGCCTTCATGCAGCAGTGACGGCACGCCGCCGGGACGGGCGCGCGAGGCGGCGCCCCGGCGGCGCCGCAGGGGAGGGGGCAGCGGTGTCCAGCACGACCACGACCGCCCGGCCGGTCAGCATCGCCGGGCTGAGCAAGCAGTTCGGCGCGCTGACGGCGGTGGCGGATGTCAGCCTCGACGTGGCGCCGGGCGAGTTCCTGACGCTGCTCGGCCCCTCGGGTTCGGGCAAGACCACGCTGCTGATGATGATCGCCGGCTTTACCCGGCCCAGCGCCGGCAGCATCCGCATCGGCGGGCAGGATGTCACCCATCTGCCGCCGCATCGGCGCGAGATCGGCATGGTGTTCCAGAACTATGCGCTGTTTCCGCATATGAACGTGGGCGAGAATGTCGCCTATCCGCTGCGCCTGCGCGGTATCGGCCGGGCCGGGCGCGAGGCGCGCGCCCTGCGCGCGCTGGACATGGTGCAGCTGCCCGGGCTGGCCGGGCGCCGCATCGGCGAGCTGTCGGGCGGCCAGCGGCAGCGGGTGGCCCTGGCCCGCGCCATCGTGTTCGAGCCGCGCATCCTGCTGATGGACGAGCCGCTTTCGGCACTGGACAAGCAGTTGCGCGAACAGATGCAGATCGAGATCCGCCGGTTGCACGACCGGCTGGGCATGACCACGATCTCGGTCACCCATGACCAGCGCGAGGCGCTGACCATGTCCGACCGCATCGCGGTCTTTGCCGAGGGCCGGCTGGCGCAGCTCGGCCGGCCCGGGGATCTCTACGAGCGTCCGGCCTCGCGCTTCGTGGCCGAGTTCATCGGCGAATCCAGCTTTCTGCCGCTGACCCGCGCCGGCGGCGCCTGGACCCATGCCGGCCAGCCCCTGCAACTGGCCGAGGGCGAGGCCGGGGTGCCGGGTTCGGAGGCGCTGCTGATGCTGCGCCCCGAGCAGCTGGTGATCGCGGCACCGGGCAGCGGCGGCGCCGGCTACAACCGCTTTTCGGCCGAGGTCACCGACCAGATCTATCAGGGCGACAGCCTGCTGCTGGAATTGCGCCTCGACAGCGGCGCGCCGTTGCGGCTGCGCCTGCCCAACCGCCGCGCCGATGCGCCGGCGATCCCGCCGCGCGGCGGCCGGGTCGAATTGCTGCTGCACCGTGCCGACACCCGCCTGATCCCTGCCGGGGAAGCGGCATGAGGCGGGACGATCACCGGGCCGCCGCAGCCGGTTCGCGGCCGGCATGGCGGGCGGCGAGGGCGCCGTTGCGGCGGGATCGCCGGCGAACCGCGGCTCGCCTCACCCAGCCTCCACTCTGCGCCGAGGCATCGGCTTTCCGCCCGGGATGGCGGGTGGCCTCGCCCGCTCCGCTTCCGTCGGGTCGCAGCGGGGAAAGCGCCGTGAGGAGGGATGATCCGATTGGAGCGGGACGGGGTGCCGCATCGGATTTGCGGCAGCTGGGACAGGCAGCCCCGATGCCCTTTCCGCTTTCCCCGGATGGCAGCGGCGAAAGCGGCACCGGCGCCGCCCTCCCCGGCCGCGCCGGCCTTGCGAACTGCGACGCGGCGCCCGCCTTGGTGCCTTGCCGCCCGGCAAGCGGGTGCGCAGCCGGAGGGCCTGCGGCATGAGCGCGGCCGATGCCAACGCCCTGGCGCTGCGCCGGGCCGAGACGCGCGAGCGGCGGCAGCTGATGGCGCTGACCCTGCCGGCGCTGCTGGTGGCCGGGGTGCTGATGCTGGCGCCGATCGGCTGGCTGTTCTCGCTGTCGCTGGTCGGCGCCGAGGGCGGCTTCTCGTGGGAGAACTATACCCGCATCTGGACCGACGGCGCCTATGTCGGCATCTTCGTGCAGACCTTCCAGGTGGCGCTGCTGGTCACCGCGGCCTGCATCCTGCTGGGCTATCCGGTCGCCTATGCGATGACCATCCTGCCGGCGCGCTGGTCGCGGATCGTGCTGCTGCTGGTGCTGGTGCCGTTCTGGACCTCGCTGCTGGTGCGCACCTATGCCTGGCTGGTGCTGCTCCAGCGCCGCGGCATCGTCAACACCCTGCTGATCGAGGCCGGGCTGATCGAGCGGCCGCTGGCCCTGGTCTACAACGTCACCGGCACCGTGATCGGCATGGTGCATGTGATGGTGCCGTTCCTGATCCTGCCGCTCTATGCCTCGATGCGGGGCATCGACGGCAATCTGATGCGGGCCTCGATGGGCCTTGGCGCCTCGCCGACGCGGGCCTTCCGGTCGGTGTTCCTGCCGTTGAGCCTGCCCGGCCTGATCGCCGGGGCGATGATGGTCTTCGTCATGTCCATCGGCTTCTTCGTCACCCCGGTCCTGCTGGGCGGCGGCAAGGTCAACATGATCGCCCAGCGCATCGAGCAGTCGGTGTCGCTGTTCCCGACCTGGGGACCGGCCGCCGCGCTGGCGGTGGTGCTGCTGGTGCTGACCGTGGGCTTCCTGGGCGCCGGCTGGCTGGTCGTGCGCCGGATCGAGCGGGGCTGACATGGAAAGCCACATTCCCCACCGCCACCGCCTCTGGCTCTATACGCTGACCGTGCTGATCCTGCTGTTCCTGCTGCTGCCGACGCTGATCGTCATCCCGATGTCCTTCACCGATGCCAATTCCATGGTGTTCCCGCCCCGGGACTATTCGCTGCGCTGGTATCGCAACTTCTTCGGGCAGGAGAAATGGCTGGACGCCGCCTGGGTCTCGCTGCGGCAGGCGGCGATGGTGATGGTCCTGTCCACCGCCATCGGCACGCTGGCCGCCTATGCGCTGCATGTCGCGCGCTTCACCGGCCGCGGCGCGGTGCGGGCGGTGCTGATCGCGCCGATGCTGGTCCCGGCGATCCTGCTGGCGATCGGGCTGTTCTTTACCTATGCGCGGCTGGACCTGCTGAACACCATGGCCGGGCTGGTGCTGGCCAATACGCTGGTGACGCTGCCCTTCGTGGTCATCACCATGACCGCCGGCCTGCAGTCCTGCGACATGAGCCAGGAGATGGTCGCCCGCAGCCTCGGCGCCAGCCGGCCTGTGGCCTTCCTGACGGTGACCCTGCCGCAGTTGCGGCTGTCGGTACTGGCCTCGGCGCTGCTGGCCTTCGTCATCGCCTTCGACGAGGTGGTGATCTCGGTCTTCATCTCCGGCGGGCCGCGCACGACGCTGCCCAAGGTGATGTTCACCACTATGCGCGACGACATCGACCCGACCATCGCCGCCGTGTCCACGCTGATGATCGCGCTGGCCACGATCCCGCCGGTGCTGGTGCAGCTGCGCAGCCAGAAGCAGGAAGAGGACAGGCCATGATCGAGCGGCTGAACGCGGAACTGGCCGGCTATGTGGAACTGGTCGCGCATGGCCGGGTGCTAGAAATCCGCATGGTCAAGGAAAAGGTCAACGCCATCTGCCACCCGTTGAGTCACGCGGTCGAGACGGCGGCGACCTTCCTTCAGGACAGCCCGGATTTCCAGGTCGGGCTGCTGACCAGCGGCTGCGCCCGCGCCTTTTCCGCCGGCCTCGATTTCGCCGAGCATGGCCGGCTGGCGCCGGGCGCGCCGATGCCGGAATACGGGCCCGGCGGCTTTGGCGGCATCTCGACGCTGTTCTCGCTGCTCAAGCCGCTGATCGCCGTGGTCGGCGCCCCCGCCGTCGGCGGCGGGTTCGAGATCGTGCTGGCCTGCGACCTGATCCTGATGGCCGACACCGCCTGGTTCTCGCTGCCCGAGATGCAGCGCGGGGTGATGGCCGATGGCGGCGGCGTCCAGCACCTGCCGCGCCGGCTGCCCTACAACCTCGCGGTGGCCAAGCTGCTGACCGGCGACCCGATCACGCCGGGCGAGGCGCTGCATCACGGCCTGGTCTATGGCGTGCATCCGCGCGCGGAACTGGACGCCGCCGCGCTGGCGCTGGCGCAAAGGCTGGCGCAGGACGCGCCGCTGGCCCAGCAGGCGCTGAAGCAGGTGCTGCGCAGCATCGCCGCCATGCCGATCACCGTGAGCATGGCGATCTATGGCCGCAGCGATCCGGGTTTCGAGACCTATGCCGCGATGTGGCGGTCCGAGGATGCGCGGGAGGGGCCGCGCGCCTTTCTGGAGCGGCGCCCGCCGCGCTGGCAGGGAAAATGAGGGGGAGTGTCGCGTGACCGAACTGCTTGAGATCAGCCGCGAAGGCGGCGTCGCCACCATCGCCATGAACCGCCCCGAGGCGCGCAATGCGCTGTCGATGCGCCTGCTGCTGGACCTGCGCGCCGCGTTTCGCGAGGTCGAGGCCGATGCGTCCGTGCGGGCGGTGATCCTGACGGGCCGCGGTAAGGGGTTTTGCGCCGGGGCCGATGTGGTGGAATGGGCCGAGATCGTCGCCGGCCGTAACCCCTACCCGGACCATGACTGGGTGGAGGAGGCGACGGCGCTGGTCCGCCAGATCCACGACCTGTCCCGGCCGACGCTGGCCATGATCGACGGCGCCGCGGTCGGGGCCGGGCTCGACATGGCGCTGGCCTGCGATTTCCGCTTTGCCTCCGCGCGGGCGAAATTCGTCTGCTCCTATATCAATATCGGCTATCCGCCGGATTGCGGGGGAAGCTGGCTGATGCCGCGGGTGATGGGGCTGGAGGCCGCCAAGCGCTTTGCCTACACCGCCGAGGTCTGGGACGGCCGCATGGCGCGCGAGAACGGCCTCGTCAGCCATGTGACCACGCCCGAGGCGCTGGCCGCCGAGACCATGGTCTATGCGCAGCGCCTGGCGGCCGGGCCGACGGTGGCGATCGGGCTGACCAAGGCGCTGATGCAGGCCGCCGCCGGGCGTTCGCTGGCCGAGCAGATGGCGGCCGAGGCCGCCGCCGGCCGCCTCTGCGCCGGCACCGCGGATCATGCCGAAGGGCTGGCGGCCGCCAACGAGCGCCGCGCCCCGGTCTTTGCCGGGCGATAGGGGGCTGCGATGGATTTCAGTCTCAGCTTCGAGCAGCAGGCCCTGGTCGACTCGCTCACCGAATTCGTCGAGCGCGAGCTTTACCCGCACGAGGACGTGGTGGAACGCCTGCGCGCCGTGCCGGAGGAGATCGCGCAGGACATCCGCGCCAAGGCCCGCGCCGCCGGCTTCGTCGCCATGAACATGCCCGAGGACCTGGGCGGCGGCGGCCTCGACTATCAGACGCTGATGCAGGTCGAGCGGGTGCTGGGCAAGCCCTCGACGGCGCTGCAACTGCTGGTGCCGCGGCCGACGCAGATCCTGCTGAAATGCCGGGGCGCGCAGGTCGAGGATTATCTGATGCCGGTGATCCGCGGCGAGAAGACCGACTGTTTCGCGCTGACCGAACCCGGCGCCGGCTCGGATGCGCGGGGTATCGTGACCCGGGCCGAGCGTGACGGCGACGGCTGGGTGCTGAACGGGGTCAAGCAGTTCATCTCGCATGCCGATGTGTCGGATTTCATCATCCTGATCGCCGTCACCGGCCAGGACGAGACCCCCCGGGGCCGCCAGAAGCGCTTTACCGCCTTCCTGCTGGACGTGGACCTGCCCGGCCTGCGGATCGAGCCCATGCCGTCGATCTGCACCCGCGGCTACAACCCCAACATGATCTATCTGGATAATGTGCGGGTCGGCGACGACAAGATCCTCGGCGAGGAGGGTGCGGGCTTCGATTTCGCCAATGACTGGCTCTATGCCGGGCGGGTGGCGTTGGCGGCGGCCTGTGTCGGCCGCGCCGAGCGCATCTTCGCGATGACCTGCGACTGGGCCGCCAACCGCCGCGCCTTCGGCAAGACCATCGGCGAACATCAGGGCACCGGCTTCAAGATCGCCGACATGGGCATCGACATCAAGCTGGGCGACCTGATGGTCAAGGAAGCCGCCTGGAAGATCGACAACGGGCTGATGGACCGGCGCGAGGCGTCGATGGCCAATCTCTACTGTTCGGAAATGGTGTTCCGGGTCGCCGACCAGGCGGTGCAGATCTTCGGCGGCATGGGGGTGATGGAGGATTTCCCCATCCAGCGCTTCTGGCGCGATGCCCGGATCGAGCGTATCTGGGAGGGAACCTCGGAAATCCACCGCGACATCATCGCCCGCGACACCCTGCGGCCGCTGCGCAGATAGGGGCGGGGAATGCGGGATACGGATGGCAAGGCGGGGCAGGGGGCGCAGGGCAGCGTGCCGCCGGCCATGCGCCTGGCCGCCATGGAGGCCGCCCTGGACGCGCCGGCGCCGGCGCCGGTGCCGGCCGAGGCCGCCAGCAGCCGCGAGGCGCTGATCCTCGCCGCGCTGCGCTCGATCAGCAAGCATGGTTTCGTCAATTCGACCATCACCACGATCAGCGCCGAATCCGGCCTGTCGCGCGGGCTGATCGGGCATCACTTCTCCAGCAAGGACGCGCTGCTGCTGGAGGCGTTCCGCTATCTGATCCGCCAGACCGACGCCTTTCATCGCCATGTCACCGACCAGGCCGGGGATGATCCGTTCCGCAAGCTGCTCTATTCCGCCTGCGCGCTGTTCCTGCGCCGCCAGCCCCATATCGAGGTCTGGCTGCATTACTGGAGCCTGGCGCAAATCCGGCCAGAGATGCGGGCGATCCAGCGCGACCTGTGGCACCGCTATCGCCGCGCCACCCGCGGCCGCATGCGCCGCGCCGCCGAAGCGCGCGGGCTGGAGATCGACCTGCATGCCGCCGGCATCACCTATACCCAGCTGATCGACGGGCTGTGGACCGGGCTGGTGATGGGCGACAGCTATACGCCGCAGGATTGCTGCGCGATCCTGCGCGACTGGCTCTGCGCGCTGTTTCGCGAGGCGCCGGGCGACCACCCCTTCGACCGTATCGACACCGCCTTCCCCGCCGCCCCGCAGGAGACGCCATGACCGACCCCGCCCCCGTCAGCGGCCTGACCCCGGCCCGGCGCGCCAATCTCGCCCGGCTGCTGGCGCCGCGCCATATCCTGCTGATGGGCGGCAGCCACATGCTGGGCGTGCTGAGGAACCTGCGCACGCACGGCTTTTCCGGCAGCATCCATGTGGTGAACCCGCGGCGGGCGGAACTGGGCGGTCTGCCCTGCCTGGCCAGCATCGCCGAACTGCCGGTGGTGCCGGATGCGGTCTATCTGGGCGTCAATGCCGAGGCCAGCATCGGCGCCCTGCGTGAACTGGCAGCGATCCGGGCCGGCGGGGTGATCGTCTATGCCTCGGGCTTTTCGGAGCTGGGCGCGCGCGGCGCGGCGCTGAACGAGGCGCTGATCGCCGCGGCCGGCGACATGGCCCTAGTCGGGCCGAATTGCTATGGCATCGTCAACTATGTCAACGGCGGCAGCCTGTGGCCGGTCGGCTATCCGCCGCTGCCGGGCCAGTGCGGCGCCGCCGTGATCTCGCAAAGCGGCAACGTGACCATCCACCTGACCTCGAACCAGCGGTCGGTGCCCTATTCCTACCTGATCTCGGCCGGCAACCAGGCGGTGCTGGGTTTCGAGGACTATATCGAATTCCTCGCCGCCGATCCCGCCGTGACCTGCATCGGCCTGTTCCTAGAGGGGATTCGCGACGTGCCGGGTTTCGCCCGCGCGGTGGCGAGGGCGCAGGCCGCGGGCAAGCCGGTGCTGGTCTGCCGCATCGGCCGCTCGGAGATGGGGGCGGCGATGGCGGCCAGCCATACCTCGTCGCTGGCCGGGCGCAACGACCATTACACGGCGCTGTTCCGGCGCCTGAACGTGATCGAGACCGACACCGTGCCGCAATTCCTGGAGGCGCTGAAGCTGGCCTCCGCGGCGCCGCCGGTCGCCGGGCTGCGGGCGCTGGTCTTCTCCAGTTCCGGCGGCGACAACGGGCTGGCGGCGGATGCGCTGTCGCAGGCGGGCTTTACCTTTCCCCAGCCGGATGCGGCGCAGGTCGCGGCCATTGCCGCGCTGCTGCCGGATTATGCCGGGGTCAGCAATCCGCTGGACTTCACCGCCGGCTATTGGGGCAACGAGGCCCGGCTGGTGCCGATCTTTACCACCATGCTGCGCGGCGAGGGCGATTTCGGGCTGATGGTCATGGACCACCCGCACCCGGCCATGGGCGAGGAGGAGACGCCGCCGATCCTGGCCATGGTGCGCGCGCTGGCGGCGGCGGGGGCGGCGGCCGGCAAACCGGTATTCATGGCCTCGGTGAACCCGGAATCGATTCCCGCGCAGCTGCGCGACTGGATGGCGGGGCTGGGGGTGATTCCCCTGCAGGGGCTGCATGATGCCGGCGAGGTGCTGGCGCGCTGGGTGCGCCACCGGCTGCAGGGCGGCGCGGCGCGGCCGCCCCTGGCGCTGCCGCCGCTGACGGCGCCGCCGCGTGTGATCGACGAGGCCGAGGCCAAGGCGCGGCTGGCGGCTTTCGGCCTGCCGGTGCCCGGCGGGCGGGTGCTGGACCGCGCCGGGCTGGCCGGCCTGCCGGCGGCTCTGGGCGGGCGCTTCGTGCTGAAGGCGCTCGACCACCGCCTGCCGCACAAGACCGAGGCCGGCGGCGTGGCGCTGAACCTGACCAGCCGTGCCGAGGTCGAGGCGGCGGCCGCGGCCATGCGGGTCTCGGTCGCGCGCCACGACCCGGCGATCATGCTGGAGCGGTTCCTGCTGGAGGCGATGGCGCCGCCGCCGCTGGCCGAGCTGATCCTGGGCATCAAGCGCGACCCGCTGTTCGGGCTGGTGCTGGTGATCGGCGCCGGCGGCATCTGGGTCGAGCTGATGCAGGATGCCCGCCCGCTGCTGCTGCCCACGGACCGGATGGCGATCGAGGCGGCGCTGCGGGATCTGCGCATCTTTCCGCTGCTGGACGGTTTCCGCGGCCGACCGCCGGCGGCGCTGGACCGGGTGGTGGATGCGGCACTGGCGCTGGCCGCCTGTGCCGAGGCCCATGCCGACAGCATCAGCGAAATCGACATCAACCCGCTGCTGGTCTATGCTGACCGGGTGCTGGCCGTGGATGCGCTGATCGTCGAGGGTTAGGCGCCGCGCGCCGCCGCCAGCAATGCCTCCAGCCGGCGCAGCGGCGCCTCCACTCCGGCGCAGGCGGCGGCGGCCGGGTCGGGCGGGGGCTCGGCGAACAGCGCCGTCCGCTCCGGGAACCAGCGCGCGCAGGCGGCGGCATTCGAGTCGGCATGGCGGGCGCGCAGCGCCTGCGCCACCTCGGCCGGGATCAGGTCGCCGCGCCCGGCCGCGGCCTCGCCGAATTCGCGCATGATCTGGCGGTTGAGACGGCGCAGCACCTCGGCTTCGGCCGGCGCCGCCTCGCGATAGCGTGCCACCAGCCCGGCATGCGGCGTGCGGTTGCGGCGGATGGCGGCGCTGTCCGCCGGGATCAACTCCGGCCGGTTCAGCGCGGTCAGCATGGCGGCGATGCTGTCGGCGGGGGCGCCGGCCTCCGGCTCCTCATAGATCTGCGGCAGCAGGCGTGCCTGCGGAAAGGCGGCCTGCCACTGGTCGAGGAGCGATGCGTAATCCAGTTGCGCCGCGAGCCCGCGCAGGAAGGCGGCCAGGTCCGGGCCGCCGCCGCGCCATTTCACCACCTGCTTGTAGAGCGCCTCGGCATAGCGGTCCTGCCGGCGCAGCCAGATCAGGATGCGCAACTCGTGCCCGGCCAGCGCCGCGACCAGCGGCCGGGTGAAGCCCGGCCCGCGCACCGCCAGCGATTCGGCCGAGATCAGCACATCCGGCGCCGGCGTTCCGGCCAGTTGCCGGGCCAGCGCGGTTATGGCGTCGCCCTCGCCTGGCCGGGGGCCGGACAGTGCCTTGACCAGATGCCCGCTGGCCGCCCGGCGCGGCGGATGCACATAGAGCAGCCCCGCGGCCAGCAGCGCCGGCGCCTGGCTCCGGCACCATTCCTGCATGGCGGTGGTGCCGGTCTTCATCATGCCGATATGCAGCCAGACCCGCGCCATGCCGATGCCTCACTCCGCCTCTGCGGGGTGATCGTGCAGGCAAAGCTGGTGATTGCCCAGCACCTCGATCACCCGGCAGTCGCCGATGCGGCCGCAGGCGGAATGCGCCAGCATCCGCTCCAGCTCGGCTTGCAGGGCCTGAAGGCGAGCGATGCGCGCCTTGACCGTCGCCAGTTGCCGTCGGGCGATGGCATCGGCCGCCGCGCAGGGCTGGTCGGGATCGTCGGCCAGCCCCAGCAACTCGCGGATCGCCTCCAGCGGAAAGCCGAGGTCGCGGGCATGGCGGATGAAGGCCAGCCGCTCGCGCGCCCGGGCATCGTAGAGGCGCTGGTTGCCCTCGCTGCGCTGCGCCGGCGGCAGCAGGCCGATCTGCTCGTAATAGCGGATGGTCGGCACCTTGACCCCGGTGGCCTTGCCGAGACTGCCGATGGAAAGCATGTGCGGACCCTCTTGAACCTCTAGTCGCTAGAGGACCTATGTTGCCGAATCAGGAAGCACAAGGGAATGCGGAAAGGGCGGATTCATGGCGGAACGCAGGGAATGGACGGTCAGCGGCATGGATTGCGCCGCCTGCACGGCCAAGGTCACGCAGGCGGTCGCCGGCCTGCCCGGCGTCAGCGAGGTCAGCGTCGCCCTGATGGCCGAGCGGCTGACGGCGCGGCTGGAGGCGGGCGCCCGGCCCGAGGCGGTCGAGGCGGCGGTGCGCCGGCTGGGCTATGCCATCGCCCCGCGCGACGCGGCGTCCGGTCCCGCCGCCGGGCAGGGCCACGCCCGTGACCACGCCCATGACCATGCCCACGCCGGCCCCGGCCTGGCGCCGCGTTGGCATGCGACGGCGTCGGGGCGGCTGGTCATCCTGACCGGCGCGCTGCTGGTTCTGGCCTGGGCGGTGGAATGGCTGGCGCCGGGCCGCATCGGCTTCTGGGCCTTCGTCGCCGCCTGCGTGATCGGCGTGGCGCCGGTGGCGCGGCGTGCCTGGGCCGCCGCCCGCATCGGCCAACCCTTCACCATCGAGAGCCTGCTGAGCATCGCCGCCGCCGGGGCGCTGGTCATCGGCGCGGTCGAGGAAGCGGCGCTGGTCGTGTTCCTGTTCGCTGTCGGCGAGGTGCTGGAGGGGGTTGCGGCCAACCGCGCCCGCGACGGCATCCGCGCGCTGGGCGCGCTGGTCCCGCGCAGCGCGCTGCGCGAGGAGGCAGGGGGCGGCACCCGCGAAGTTCCGGCCGAGGCGCTGGTCATCGGCGATGTGGTGCTGGTGCGGCCCGGCGAGCGGCTACCGGCCGATGGCGTGATCGTCGAGGGGACGGGCGGCATCGACGAAAGCCCGGTGACGGGCGAAAGCGTACCGGTCAGCCGCGGGCCGGGCGATGCGGTCTTTGCCGGGGCGATCAGCGCCGAATCGGCCCTGCGCATCCGCGTCACCCGCGAGGCCAGCGACAACACCATCGCCCGCATCATCCGCCTGGTCGAGGAGGCCGAGGAATCCCGCGCCCCGACCGAGCGTTTCATCACCCGCTTCAGCCGCTGGTACATGCCGCTGGTCGTCGGGCTGGCGGCGCTGGTGATCGTGTTGCCGCCGCTGGCCTTCGGTCAGGACTGGGGCACCTGGACCTATCGCGGGCTGGCGATCCTGCTGATCGGCTGCCCCTGCGCGCTGGTGATCTCGGTACCCGCCGCCATCGCCTCGGCGCTGACCGCCGGCGCGCGGCACGGGCTGCTGATGAAGGGCGGCGCGGTGATCGAGGCGGTGGCGGGCTTGCGCGTCGCGGCGCTGGACAAGACCGGCACCCTGACCGAGGGCAGGCCGGAGGTCACCGACATCCTGCCGCTGGCGGATCTGGACGAGGCGGCGCTGCTGGCGCAGGCGGCGGCGGTCGAGGCCGCGTCCTCGCATCCGCTGGCCAGGGCGATCCTGCGCCGGGCCGAGGGGCTGGCGCTGCCCGTGGCCGCCGAGGCCCGCGCCGTGCCCGGCCGCGGCGTCGAGGCCGTGGTCGAGGGCCGGCGCCTGACCGTTGCCAGCCCCCAGCAGGCGCTGGACGAGGGGGTTCTGGGCGGCGATGCCCGCCGCGCGGCCGCCCGGCTGGAGGAGGCGGGCAAGACCGTCGCCGTGCTTTACGACGCCAGTCGGGCGCTGGGGCTGATCGCGCTGCGCGACCAGCCGCGGGCGGATGCGGCGGCGGCGGTGGCGCAACTGCGGGCGCTGGGCGTACGGCCGGTGATGCTGACCGGCGACAATCCCCGCACCGCCGAGGCCATCGCCGGCGCGCTGGGCATGGAGTTCCGCGCCGGCATGCTGCCCGAGGACAAGCTGACCGCGATCTGCTGGCTGGCGCGCGAGGGGGTGCTGATGGTTGGCGACGGCATCAACGACGCCCCGGCGCTGCGGCGGGCGACGGTGGGGGTGGCGATGGGCTCGGGCACCGATGTGGCGCTGGAGACCGCGGATGCGGCAATCCTGCGCGACCGGGTGACGGATGTGCCGGCGATGATCCGGCTGGCCCGGGCCTGCATGAGCAATATCCGCCAGAACATCGGCATCGCCCTGGGCCTGAAGGCGGTGTTCCTGGTGACCTCGGTGCTGGGCATTACCGGTCTGTGGATCGCGATCATGGCCGATACCGGCGCTACCGTGCTGGTGACGCTGAACGCGCTGCGACTGTTGCGGCTGGACCCGGCGGTGCGGGCGGCGGCCAGCAGCGGGCCGGGCTGCGGCGACCGGCCGCAGCCGCTGGAGGGAACGTGAGCGGTGCGGCCGCTGATCCTCGCCCGCCCGGCTGCTATAGCCCCGGCAAGGACATGCCATGGAAAGGAGCCGACCCGTGACCCTGACCCGCCGCAATCTGATGGCGCTGGCCGCCGCCGGCATCGCCGGCCCGCTGCTGGCCGTCGCCTTCGCCCCGGCCAGGGCCGCGCCCGGTCCGCACCTGCATGTGCTGAAGGACCCCGGCTGCACCTGCTGCGAGGACTGGATTGCGGTGATGGAGGCAGCCGGCTTTGCCGTCACCGCCGCCGAATTGCCGAACGAGCGCCTGATCGGCATCAAGATCGCCCGCGGCCTGACGCCGGAACTGGCCTCCTGCCATACCGCCGAGGTCGAGGGCTATGTGATCGAGGGCCATGTGCCGCCGGCCGACATCCGCCGCCTGCTGGCGGAACGCCCCGATGCCATCGGCCTGACCGTGCCGGGCATGCCCTGGGGCTCGCCCGGCATGGGTCCGGAGACGGAGCGCGAGGCCTATGACGTGCTGCTGATTCGTCCCGACGGCGGGACCGAGCGTTTCGCCCATTATCCCGCCGCCTAGGAAAGCGTTCCCGGCGAGAGGG